>NZ_JACJKP010000803.1 GCF_016901605.1 Gemmiger formicilis | reverse complement strand
GGCCAAGGGGGACGGCAAGACCAAAAATACCGCGGCCCTGCAGCGTGCCATCGATGCCTGCGGCCCCGGCGATGCCGTCTACCTGCCTGCGGGCGTCTACCTGACGGGGGCGCTTCAGTCACGTTGATACGCTGTTTTTCGGCACCAGTGCGCAGCATACAGGCACCCACGGGCTGGTTGTCAAAGACCACATCCACACGGTACTCCGTCTGGGGTTCCAG
>NZ_JACJKP010000802.1 GCF_016901605.1 Gemmiger formicilis | reverse complement strand
GCAGGCCGCCTGTCATGATCGGCAATCCCTTTTGCACAATCAAGGTGTTTTGGAATTTTCACACAAAAAATAGATTGGCGCAGGTGCGCCATGCGTTTTTTGATAAATTGGCGCTAAAGCGGCCTGTTAAAAACACCAGCTTCCTGCTATGATAAAAAACGAAAAGTTCACATGATGGAAGGCCGGCCAGGACACAGAATGTCCAAAAAGCTTCAGCTGGC
>NZ_JACJKP010000801.1 GCF_016901605.1 Gemmiger formicilis | reverse complement strand
TGCCGTCCGTCTGTATAACAATTTTGCATCTTCTTTGGATAGCACCAGTTCTCTGATTATTACGGATAACCATAACACCGGCCTTTATATCCGCCAAGGTTCTTTTGCGGTGGAATTAGTGACATGCAGCGCACCAGCAGACAAACCATGGCTTCCGTTATCGTTGAAATTTACAGTGGAATTTTCAATCGCAAAGTGAGAGCCATTGGAGCCGTTGCCGA
>NZ_JACJKP010000800.1 GCF_016901605.1 Gemmiger formicilis | reverse complement strand
GGTGTCCGGCTTGTCCACGGCACGTTCAATGGCGGAATTCATAAGTTCCATTCCCAGAACGGCTGCAATGCACAAGATGATCAACGCCCATTCTACCGCCGAAACTTCTGCCAAGGACATGGCTGCCGGCGCGGTTTTGATTGTCGCATTAGGGGCTTTGTGCATCGGCTGTGTCTTGCTGATTCCCCGCCTGTCCGTGATTGTTGACCATCTGCGCACGG
>NZ_JACJKP010000799.1 GCF_016901605.1 Gemmiger formicilis | reverse complement strand
AATCACCGGGAAATCCCGGCCGCAGCTTGCCTTGATGGCGTCCAGCACCTCATACAGCAAACGGGCGCGGTTTTCCAGCGATCCGCCGTAACGGTCGGTACGCTTGTTGCGCATCAGCGGCAGCGAGCGGGACCCCCAGGGCAATACGGTGGAGGATATCCGCTATCTGGTGCCCAACCTGATCGCCCACGGTGTGGATGCCTTCGAAATCAGCGGCGGTA
>NZ_JACJKP010000798.1 GCF_016901605.1 Gemmiger formicilis | reverse complement strand
AGCTGTTCTTCAGGCGGATGTAATCTTCCTCGTTGAAGAAACGCTCCTGCTGCACACGGGTCATGTACAGAATATCCAGTTCGGGCAGGGCTTCTTCCAGGTTGCGGGTTTCCAGTGCTTCCAAGGGTGAAACGGTTGCCGATACCATCCGTATCATCAGCTGCTACGCCGACATTGCCGCCATGCGCCACCCCAAAGAGGGCGCGCCGCTGCGTGCATCC
>NZ_JACJKP010000797.1 GCF_016901605.1 Gemmiger formicilis | reverse complement strand
GTGTTTCTTCCGACGACGCTCCGTTCTCCGCTCTGGCGTTCAAGATCATGACTGACCCCTACGTTGGTAAGCTGTGCTTCTTCCGTGTTTACTCCGGTAAACTGGATGCCGGCATATAGTCAACGATCGCATCCAGCAGCTTCTGAACGCCGCGGTTCTTGTAGGAAGAGCCACAGACAACGGGCACGATCTCGTTAGAGATGGTAGCCTTGCGCAGCGCA
>NZ_JACJKP010000796.1 GCF_016901605.1 Gemmiger formicilis | reverse complement strand
CGGGGCTTTTCACCGTTCGGATTGTATTGTCACGAAATGGTACAATCTGTACGCCATTCCGTGAGTCGCTCTTTTGTGAACAGTGTGCGGATAATAGAGAGATATTTCGCCGTTGACCAATGATACGCGGGGAAGCATTTCTATCGCAAAACAGCAACTATAACAATCTTATCATCCCATGAAGCCGGTACGCTATCCAGCGCAGCCGGTCCTTTTTATGG
>NZ_JACJKP010000795.1 GCF_016901605.1 Gemmiger formicilis | reverse complement strand
TACGGATAGCGCCCACCTTGCAGAGGGCGGTTGCGCCAATCCTCAATGTGGACATACGCTTTCTTGTTCAGCTCGCTGATGGTGGCCGGAGACACCTTGCTGCCCCACAGCGCCAGGGATACCGGAGCGGCCACTACAGCCGCAACCTTACCACCACTTCCGGGGACGTTACCCTGAAGGTGCCTAAGCTCAAGGGAATCTCTTTTGAAACCGCCATTATT
>NZ_JACJKP010000794.1 GCF_016901605.1 Gemmiger formicilis | reverse complement strand
TCGTCCAGTGTATGATGCGTTGCATCCAGCACCGCGTGGAGGGTACGCGGCAGCGCATCTACCGCAAAACGGAACACCGCACGTCCGTCCATGCGGATGGGACCGCAGGGCGGTATGCTGATCACTGTGAAAGGAAGCGTCGTATGAAACTGCTGAACGAGATTCTGGGAACCCGGTATCCTCTCATTCAAGGCGGCATGGCCAACATTGCCACCGGTGAG
>NZ_JACJKP010000081.1 GCF_016901605.1 Gemmiger formicilis | reverse complement strand
ACCGGCACCGACGAACACGGCCAGAAGATCGAACTGAAGGCCAAGGAAGCCGGCGTTACCCCCCAGCAGTTTGTGGATAACATCGTGGAAGGCCCCAAGGGCGTCAAGGATCTGTGGAAACTGATGAACATCAGCTACGACCGCTTCATCCGCACTACCGATGATTACCATGTGGGTGCCATCCAGAAGATCTTCAAAAAGATGTACAACAAGGGCGACATCTACAAGGGCGCTTACAAGGGCAAATACTGCACCCCCTGCGAGAGCTTCTGGACCGAGAGCCAGCTGGTCAACGGCTGCTGCCCCGACTGCGGCCGTCCCGTGGTGGATGCCGAGGAAGAGGCCTACTTCTTCCGTCTGTCCAAGTATGCGGACCGTGTGCGTGACCTGCTGGTCAACACCGACTTCCTGCTGCCCCGTTCCCGCGTGAACGAGATGGTGCATAACTTTATTGACCCGGGCCTGGATGACCTGTGTGTTTCCCGTACCAGCTTCAAGTGGGGCGTACCGGTAGACTTTGACCCCAACCATGTGGTTTACGTCTGGATCGACGCACTCTTCAATTACACCACGGCGCTGGGCTTCATGAATGATCGCTACCCTGACAGTGATTACCAGACTTTCTGGCCTGCCGATGTGCATTTTATCGGCAAGGAGATCGTCCGTTTCCACTCTATTATCTGGCCTGCCATGCTCATGAGCATGGATATGCCTCTGCCCAAGCATGTGTACGGCCACGGCTGGCTGCTGCTGGACGGCGGCAAAATGTCCAAGTCCAAGGGCAACGTGGTGGACCCCTACCTGTTGGCTGAGCGTTACAGCGCCGATGCCCTGCGGTACTTCCTGCTGCGTGACTTCCCCTTCGGTTCGGACGGCAACTTCTCCAATGAGCTGCTGATCAATCGCATCAATATGGACCTGGCCAACGACCTGGGCAACCTGCTCTCCCGTACCACGGCCATGGCGGACAAGTACTTCGGCGGCACCCTGCCGGAGAACCAGGCTGCCGGCCCCGAGGACGACGCCCTGCTGGAAAAGGCCAAAGGTCTGCGTGCCCGCTATGAGACCGACATGGAAGCCTACGCGTTCCAGAATGCACTGGCCGATGTGTTTGAAGTCATCGACGCGGCCAACAAGTACATTGACGCCACCGCGCCCTGGGTTCTGGCAAAGAGTGAGGAGAGCAAGCCTCGTCTGGCCCGCGTCCTCTACAATCTGGCCGAGACCCTGCGCATCTGCACCGTTCTGCTGCAGCCGTTTATGCCCGACACCTGCCAGAAGATCTTTGAACAGCTGAACGTGGCCGAGGACGGCAAGACCTGGGACAGCGCTGCTGCCTTTGGCACCCTGCCTGTGACTGCCACTCTGCACAAAGGCCAGAACATCTTCCCGCGCATTGATACCGCCAAGGAACTGGCTGAGCTGGAAGCGCTGGAAGCAGCCCGGAAAGCCGCTGCCCAGGCTGCCGAAGCTCCGGCAGAACCGGAAAAGACCGAAACGGCTGCCGCCAGCGCCGAATTGATCGGCGACCACGAGGAGGAAATCGACTTCGATACCTTCTGCAAGGTGGAAATGCGTGTGGCTGAGATTCGTGCCTGCGAGCGGATGAAAGAGAGCAAGAAGCTGCTGCACCTGACCGTCTTTGACGGCGAGCGGGAGCGCTGCATCCTCTCCGGCATTGCCAAGTGGTTTGCGCCGGAAGATCTCATCGGCAAAAAGGTGGGCATTGTGGCCAACCTGGCGCCGCGTCCCATGATGAAGGGCAAGTATGTAAGCGAGGGCATGATCGTGGCGGCTGATACCGATGTGGACGGCGGCTGTGCCATTGCCTTCTATCCCGATAACGTTCCCGCAGGTGCCCGTATCCACTAAGCCGAGGGAGAAAAGGGAAGAACTCTTGAAAACAGAAACTTCCAGGCTGGATGCCTTTTTTGCGGTGCCGGCGGTTGCCGTGGCCATGGCCATCGTCTGTAATATGCTGTGGGGCGCAGCTTTTCCCTTCATTAAAATGGGATACCGGCTGTTTGCCATTGATGCCGCCGACACCCCCTCTATTCTATGTTTTGCAGGCGTTCGCTTCATGCTGGGCGCGGTGCTGGTATGGATATGCGGCGCCGCGCTGGAACGTAAACCGCTGCCGATGCCGCGGGGGCGCGTTCTGGCTGAGTGCTGCGCCCTGGGCCTGTGGCAGACCACCGCACAGTATTTCTTCTACTATTCGGCAGTGGCGCTGCTTACGGGCGCGCTGGGCGGTATCCTGAACAGCACCCAGAGTTTTCTCGGTGTGATTCTGGCGCACTTCCTGTACGGCAAAGCAGACCGCATGACCCCGCGCAAAGCGGTGGGATGCGCGCTGGGCTTTGGGGGTGTGCTGGTGGTTACCCTGGGCAACCATGGCAGCGGCAGTCTGGTTGGAATGGCCTGTATGCTTACAGCATCCTGTATCTTTACGGTGGCAGGCCCCTGGAATAAGTCGGTCACCCGCAAGGCGGACAGTTTTTCGGTCTGCTGCCTGAATCTGGGCGTGGGCGGTCTGGCTCTGGCGCTGGCCGGCTATGCCATGGGTGGCAGTCTGCATCCCCAAAGTGCAGCAGGGATTCCGGTGCTCCTCTTCCTGGCGTTTATTTCCGGGGCGGGGTATGTGCTGTGGGCTTTGCTGATGAAAAATAACCCGGTGTCGCGTATCAGCGTCTTCGGGCTGATCATCCCGGTGATGAATGTGTTGCTGTCTGCACTGCTCAACGGGGAACCCCTGTTTGAGTGGAATTATCTGGCTGCGCTGGTACTGGTCTGCGGGGGAATTTTCCTGGTCAATCACGCCCCGCGGCGCAAAACGGAGTAAACCATGCAGAATATTTTTGATACCCATGCCCATTACAGCTCCCACCAGTTTGATGCGGACCGCACCCAACTGATGGCTGCACTGCCGGAAGGCGGCGTGGTGGGGGTGCTGGAATGTGCCACACACTCGGGGGATGCTTCCCGCGTGTTGGAGCTGGCCCATACGGTTCCTTTTGTTCATGCGGCGGTGGGCATCCATCCCGAAAGTTTGATTGAGGAGGATGCCGCGACCGTTGCGGTCTACCATGGCGACTGGCGCGCTGAACTGAACGCACTGCGCCCGCTGTTTGAGGATAAAGCGGTGGTGGCAGTAGGGGAGATCGGTCTGGATCACCATTGGCCGGTGCCCCGCCAGGAACAGTACGACCTGTTCGAAGCCCAGCTGCAGCTGGCCGCAGAACTGGATCTGCCGGTGTCGGTCCACGACCGGGAAGCCCATGCCGAAATGTATGAGCTGCTGCGCCGCTACAAACCCCGCGGTGTGCTGCATTGTTACAGCGGCAGCGCGGAAGATGCGGCCTGGCTTACCGGGCAGGGAATGTACCTGGGGTTCGGCGGTGCCGTGACCTACAAGGACGCCAAACGGGCAGCCAAAGTGCTGGCAGCCATTGACCCGCAATGGGCCGTTCTGGAAACCGACTGCCCCTACATGGCGCCGGAACCGGTGCGCGGCCGCCGCAACGACAGCCGTAACATTGCCCATGTGGCGGTTTACATCGGTACGATCTGGCAGATGGATGCCCAGTCGGTTCTGGACCGCACGGCAGACAATGCCCGCCGGTGTTTCAATATTGTATAATGAGCGAATAATATACGAAATGTATATTATCATAAAAATGCAGGAGTGAACAATCATGAAAGCACGTATTCCCAAACATCGCGAATTTATCATCGATTTCCCCAAAGAGATGGATCAGGCCAAGGCGGATGAAGGCTGGATCAAGCTCAACGAGATCGTAGAAGAGTACAAGAAGTCCCACAACGGTCAGAGCGTCTACGCCCCGACCTTCATTGAGGACTGTGAGCCTGCGGTCAAAAAGCTGCAGGAAGAGTATGGCTTTACCTATACGATCCAGGAGATCAAGTAAGAAAAAGTCAAACCCGGGCGCGTTGTATGTGACGCCGCACAGGAAAAAAGACAGCGATTGCGGCGTTGCAAGGCGTCTTTCCTTTGCAAGGAAAAACAGCCTTGGCTGCTGCGCGCTGTCTTTTCTTTATTCTTTGGAACGTACCTTCAGAGAGGGGGCTTTTTGCCATGCCGAAAACTGTCATCCGTCCCGCCACACTTGCAGATCTTCCGTCCATTTTACGGTTGTACCGTGTGTTGGACGAGGAACTGGTGGACCTGCAGCCGGAATTTTTCTGTGCTGCCCCGCGGGAGGAAGAACCTATCCGGCGATTTATTGAGGCGATGGATGCGGATTTTCTGTTGGCAGAGCAGGAGGGGGAGGTTGTTGGCCTTGCCCTGGTACTGTATGCGGGTTGGACGGCGGAGTTCAGCTGTGTGTTGCCCCACCGGTATGCCAGCCTGAACGATCTGGTAGTTCTGCGGGAAAAACGCTGCCAGGGCATCGGCAGTTCGCTGCTGGGGGCGGCCAAGCGCTGGGCGCGGGACCGCCGGTTGGAATACCTGGAGCTGGATGTCCTTTCTCAGAACAGCAACGCTATTGAACTGTATGAAGCGCACGATTTTGTGGAATCTACGCGCACCATGCGCTGCATGCTGTAACCCCATATCGTGCAGATCAAAACGGAACAGGCGCCTGCCCGTGCAATACGGGTGGGCGCCTGTGTTTTGTTCCGTTGCTTGCCGGAAACCGGGGCAGGGGAAGGCGGAAGAAAAACAAAAAGCCGGGGACGTACATCTCTGTACATCCCCGGCGGTCTTACTTCTTCGGAGTCATAGCCTCATAACCCTTGTTCGTTATTTTTCGGACTGTTTACTCATCGTCATGAGTACCTCATCCTATCTTTTCGCGAATTTTCTTGCCCTTTCAGGATCTTGCTAACCGTAGTACATTGGACTTACCCTCTGGTTCGTTATTTGCTGAAGAGCATTTGTGGAACGGAGTAAGAAACTTGCGGTTACTTAGATCGTTCCTGGGGTAGGGGTTTGATGCTGAGGAAAAATCCTCTTAACTCTAGTACATTGGAGTGTCTCCTTGTTGATCAGGTGAAGTTCAGGAATATCCTGTTCGGCGGGGTGGTGGCTTTCATCATCTACCAGCCTTCTTTCATCCTAATCTATATTCTATGCTAAGGGGTCTTAGTTTGACGGGACCCTGGGTCTGCTAACACATTTTGTTATGAACCAACCATCGTTTGGTATAAATCTTTTACAGGTTACGACCTGCGGCTTTTGATGTGGTTCTTTCGCGTCAGCAGGCCCAGGCCCGCCGGTGATGAATGGGATCTTTAAAGTTTGCCATTGGATCTGAGCCTCCTTCCTTGCGAATTCCGCCGGCGGCCTTTACATCATCTTTCCGGTTCCCCTTACTGCCCTCGTGCTGCTGGATCGGAGTCCTTAAAGTGTTTCTGTTTTGTTCTTTGAATTTAAAGTACCGATAAGATTTTGTTTTCGGATCATATTCTTTGGTAAAACCTTTGTTTGATAAAACCTTCCGTTTTCTTACTTACTCTTAGAAGAACCATCGTTCTTTGTAAGAGGATCTTTCAGAAGAGGAGATTTTTCAAACCAGCTTTGGTAAAGAAGTTTGATCTTTCCAACTTAGATCTTTCGGAACCTTGCTTTCTAAGAACTTTAGAAAATCTGCTTTAAGATGTCGATCTGTTCACGATCGGTCTTTGTGTGGGTTCCTTTGGAAAGTGGCTTCTCTTGGAGTTCCTAGCTCCTTATCTCCGGCTGTTTTCTTTCTGTGACTATACTATATCACAGCCTTAGAAAAACGTCTATTCGCAGAATCCACAACCTTAAAAAGATTTATTTGTACATGTTACGGATTGAAAAGTCTATTCCGTAGTGGTACAATAGATATGTTGGGGTCGTATAAGACAAGCCGCTGTTCCCGTAGGAACAGCGGCTTTTTGCATGCAAAAACCGTGGGAGCAACGGCCCCCACGGCCCAAAAGACAGGTTACATGGATTCCGGTGCGTTGATCTTGAACATCGTCAGGATGTTGTGGATCACGCTGCGCACGCCCAGGCACAGGGCAATACGGCTCTGCTGTACCGTGCCCTCGGCATCCAGAATGCGGCAGGCGTTGTAGAAGCGGTGGAAAGCAGTGGCCACGTCAATGCAGTAGCGGGTAATGCGGGCCGGGTCGTACTTGTCCGCGGCGGCTACGATCTCGGCGGGGAAGGCAGCCAGCAGGCGGAGCAGTGCCTGCTCGGAGGGGTCCTGCAGGGCGGCGGCGTCCACACCTTCGGCACCCTGGAACACAACGCCCTGCTCTTCCATCTTTTTCAGCAGGGAGCAGATGCGGGCGTGTGCATACTGGACGTAGTAGACCGGGTTTTCGCTGTCATTGCGCACGGCCAGGTCCAGGTCAAAGTCCAGGGTGGAGGTGCTTTCCCGCTGGTTAAAGAAGAAACGGGCGGAATCAATGGGCACCTCATCCAGCAGGTCGGTCAGGGTGATGGCCTTGCCGGTGCGCTTGCTCATGCGGACCGGTTTGCCGTCCCGCATCAGGTTGACCATCTGCATCAGCACAACATCCAGCTGTTCGCCGTTCAGGCCGATGGCGTCCATGGCGCCCTTCATGCGGGCTACGTGGCCGTGGTGGTCGGCACCCCATACGTCGATGGACTTGTCAAAGCCGCGTACCGCCAGCTTGTTGTAGTGGTAAGCGATGTCGGCGGCAAAATAGGTGGGAATGCCGTTGGCACGTACCAGAACTTCGTCCTTGGCTTCCTCTTCGCTGCCGTCCTCGGTCTTGCGCTTGTTGGCCACACCGTACTTGGCGGCATACTGGGCGCTGCGGTACATGATGGCACCGTCCTCGGCCTTGTAGCAGGCACCGGTCTCCAGCAGCTTGTCCACCACAGCCTGGACCGCACCGCTCTTGTGCAGGTCGCTCTCGTGGAACCAAACATCATACTGGATGCGATACTTGCCCAGGTCGCGCTGCAGACCGGCAATGTTCTTGGGCAGGGCGTCGGCTACGATGGCCTTTTTCAGCTCCTCAAAGTCGGCATTTACATAGGCATCGCCGTGGACCTCGGCAAACTCCTTGGCACGCTGGATGATGTCAGCACCCTGGTAGCATTCGGCGGGCAGCGGGCAGGCTTCCTCGCCTTTGTAGAGCTGCATGTAACGGATGGCCAGGCTCTTGCCGAATTTTTCGATCTGGTTGCCTGCGTCGTTGATGTAGAACTCACGGGTCACGTCATAACCGGCCCAGTCCAGGCAGGCGGACAGGCAGTCGCCCAGGGCGCCGCCGCGGGCATTGCCCATGTGCATGGGGCCGGTGGGGTTGGCCGAAACAAACTCCACGTTGTAGCGCTTGCCGGCACCGGCGTTGGTGCGGCCGTATTCGGGGTTCTGGCAGGCGGCGCGCAGTACGCTGGTGAACCAGGCCTGGCCCAGGAACAGGTTGATGAATCCGGGCCCGGCGATTTCCACGCGGGAGAACAGGGTGTCGGTCAGGTTAAGTTTGGCGGTGATGGCTTCGGCAATCTGGCGGGGCGCCTTGCGGAAAGCGCGGGCACCGGTCATGGCCAGGTTGGAGGCTACGTCGCCGTTTTTCACGTCGGCGGGAATCTCCACAATAAAGTCCGGCAGGTCGGCTTCGGGCAGGGTGCCGTCCGCCATGGCTGCCTTGGCGGCGTTGGTCAGCAGGGTCCGCGCCTCGGTCAGGGCCGCCAGGCGGGGGTTGTAGTTCTGATAGTCCATGATTGTAAAACCTCCGGGTTGGATTTATTCGGATTGTTCGGGCAGGGGATCGACGGTGATGGCCACCAGGTTACGGCTGATGAAATTCTCGGCGCCGGAATCCAGCGTATAGCTGAAGTTCAGCTTGCCGCCCTGGTCGCTCAGTTCGTGTTCAATGACGTCGGCTGCAACACCCAGGCTGATGGCACCGTAGCCGGTCTCATAATGGCAGAGATGGCGGGTGCCTTTTTCAATGATCAGCTGGCTGGGTACCTTGCCGAAACGCAGCATGGATACCTTGCGGGCATCGTCCGCCACCTTCACGGTGGTGGTGCAGCCCTCGTAGCCGGTGGCTTCGGTCTCCTTATATATAATATAATAAGCGCCGTCCTTGTGCACAAGAGAGCCGCGGGTCATCAGTTCGACGGTGTCGCTTTTGCCGTCCTGCTCCATGGTGCCCTTGATGGTGATGAGATACTTTTCTTCCATAGATTTTTTGATTCCTCAGTAGGATTCGATGGCGATACGCTCAACGGGACCGCCGGCGTACTCGCCCAGAAACAGCATTTCCTGCTCGGCAAAATTGTCGGGCGTATCGCTGACATAATAACGGGCGGTGCCGCCTTCGGTACGGCCGCTCAGCAGGTCCAGGTCGGCCAGGGCCTCGGCGGCAGCCTGGGCGGTGACCTTGCCGGAATCGATCAGCGTGACCGACTCGCCCACATAATCGCCGATCATCTTTTTCAGCAGGGGATAGTGGGTGCAGCCCAGGATCAGTGTGTCGATGCCGCTGGCCCGCACCGATTCCAGATAATCCGCAATGACCAGTTTGGTCACGGGGTTGCCGTCCTGCACATAGCCGCTTTCCACCAGGGGGACAAACAGCGGGCAGGCTTTGGCGGTGATCTCCACATCGGGCATCATGTCCTGGATGACCTTGGCGTAGGAGCCGCTGCGGATGGTGGCGGCGGTGCCGATAATGCCGATTTTTCGGTTGCGGGTGGCGGCCACTGCCGCGCGGGAGGCGGCGCCCACCACACCGGTGTAAGGAACCGGCAGCCGGGCGGCTTCCTCCGGCGGGAAGGTGGAGGACACGGTACCGCAGGCGGCGATGATGAACTTGACGCCACGTTCCAGCAGAAAATGGATATCCTGCCGGGCGTACTGCACAATGGTGTCGTGGGCGCGGGACCCGTAGGGAACGCGTCCTGTGTCGCCGAAGTAGACGATGTCCTCGCCGGGCAGAACACGGCGCAGCTGGCGCACGGCGGTCAGGCCGCCCAAGCCGCTGTCAAATACACCGATGGGTCTTGTATCCATCAGTAGGCCCCCTTCCGGCGGTTCACCGCCAGACACAGCAGCCGGTCAACCAGCTGCGAGAAAGTCAGTCCTTCGTGCTCCATCAACTTCGGGTACATGCTGATGGCCGTAAAGCCGGGCAGGGTGTTCAGCTCGTTGCAAAGCACCCGGCCGGTGCCCCGCTCCACAAAGAAATCGCAGCGGGACAGTCCGGCGCAGCCCAGGGCCAGGTAGGCCTTGCGGGCCTCAGCGCGTACTTCGTCCAGTTTCTCCTCGCTCAGATGGGCGGGAATGACGGTCTGGGACACACCGTTTTTGTACTTGTCGTCGTAGGTATAGAACTCGGCACCGGCCAGGATCTCGCCCGGGCGGGTGGTGGACACACTGGTGGGATCATCGGGGTTGCCGATGGCAGCACACTCCACTTCCTGCCCGTCTACAAACTCTTCGAAGACCACCTTGTCGTCCTCTCGCAGCGCCACCTCGATGGCTTTGTCCAGAGCGGCCCGATCGGCGGCTTTCGAGATGCCCACGCTGGAACCGGCGTTGGCGGGCTTTACAAAGATAGGATAGCCCAGCAACTGTTCGGCGCGGTCCAGAACGGCGTTGCGGTCCTGTTCCACTTCGGCCCGGATGGCGCTGGTCCAGCGGCAATGGGGCACACCGGCGGCGTCCATCAGGGTGTTGGCAACGGCTTTGTCCATGCAGACGGCGCTGCCCAGCACGCCGCAGCCCACGTAAGGCAGACGGGCCAGTTCAAACAGGCCCTGAATGGTGCCGTCCTCGCCGTTTTTGCCGTGAAGAACCGGTGCGCAGATGTCAATGGACACCAGTTCCGCCTTGCCATCCCGCAGCAGCCACACGCCGTGGTCGCCGCGGTCGGGGCTCAGCACACAGGGCACACAGTCGGCACCCTGCTCCCAGCTGCCGTCGGCCATGGCTTCCGGCGTGGGGCTGCAGGCCAGCCACCGGCCGGCTTTGGTGATGCCGATGGGAAATACTTCATATCGTCCGGCGCAGGGGTCTTCCCGCAGCGCACGAAGCCAGGCCGACGCCGAAACGCAGCTGATCTCGTGCTCGCTGGATACCCCGCCGAAAAACAGCGCAACGCGCAGTTTCTTGTTTTCGCTCATGCAAAAGACTCCTCTTGGCTGTATTTTTGTACACACTACAAGTCTTCAGCTTACTATAATAGCATATTCCGCCCCGGTTGGCTATATGAATTTCACAATTTTAGCGGGATTTTCCAAAATCCCTTGACAAGGGTTTGCGGCTGTGCTAAACTATTGCCTGTAAAAAAAGCAGCAACCGGCAGTATGCCGTCGGCTCACCTTGCGGATGCAAAATCCCGGGTCATACCAGAGAAACGCACTTCAGGTGCGCGCTTTCGTATGTTCGGCGGCTGCTTTTTTGGCAGCCGCTTTTATCATTCTTATACACTTGTGGGAGGTGTGTTCCAATCGCCAGCAACAGCAATTCCAAGGAACTGGAAATCAATGAGCAGATCCGCGACAAAGAAATTCGCCTGATCGGGGCGGACGGCGCGCAGATGGGCATTATGAGCCCGCGCGACGCACTGCGCATGGCTATCGACAAAGACCTCGACCTGGTCAAGGTCGCGCCGCAGGCCAAGCCGCCGGTGTGCAAGATTTTGGATTACGGCAAATACCGGTTCGAGATGCAGAAGAAGGAAAAGGAAGCCAAGAAAAACCAGAAAGTGGTTGAAATCAAGGAAATCCGCCTGTCGCTGAACATCGACACCAACGACTTCAACACCAAGGTGAACCAGGCCGCCAAATTTTTGCAGCAGGGTCACAAGCTCAAAGTCAGCATCCGGTTCCGTGGCCGTGAAATGGCGCACACCAGCCTGGGTCTGGACGTCCATAAACGCTTTGCCGAGGCGTTGGCGGGCAAGGCCGTCATCGACAAGCAGCCCAAACTGGAGGGCCGCAGCATGATGATGTTCATGTCCCCCGCACCCAACAAGTAAAAACGAACTCTTCAGGAGGAAACAACAATGGCTAAAATGAAGCTCAAGACCCTGTCCGGCGCCAAGAAGCGCTTCAAGATGACCGCTTCCGGCAAGATCAAGCGCAATGCGTCCAAGCGCCGTCATATCCTGACCAAGAAGACCACCAAGCTCACCCGCGGCCTGCGTATGCCCAAGTACGTCGACAAGACCAACGAGGCTACCGTCCGCAAGATGATGCCCTACGGCGGCTGATTTCCGCACGGGAAACAGAAGGTCAGATAACTACCAGAGTATAAAGGAGATAGAAACATGGCTCGTATTAAAGGCGCTACCATGACGCACAAGCGTCGTGCCAAGACTCTCAAACTGGCGAAAGGCTACTACGGCTCCAAGTCCAAGCACTTCCGCATGGCCAAACAGGCCGTTATGAAATCCGGCAACTATGCTTTCGTTGGCCGCAAGCTGAAGAAGCGTCAGTTCCGTAACCTGTGGATCACCCGCATCAACAACGCTGTGCGTGCCCAGGGTATGAACTACTCCACCTTCATGAACGGCCTGAAGAAGGCTGGCATCGAGCTGAACCGCAAGATGCTGTCCGAGATGGCCATTCACGATGCCGCCAGCTTCAACGCGCTGGTTGAGACCGCCAAGAAGGCCCTGTAATAGAACTTACAAAAGGCTCACGCACACGCGTGAGTCCTTTTGCGTTTATAGGGTCATGGACAAAAGCAATACAGGCAAGGTTTCGTTCACACAATTTCAGTTGATTTTGCCGGGGGAGGACGCTACAATGGTACAGGACTGCGCGGAGATCACCAGCCGTGACAATGCCAGGATCAAATATGCCTGCGCGGTGCGCGACTCTGAAAAGCAGCGCACAGCAGACGGGCTTTTCTTTGCCGAGGGGCCCAAGCTTTGCCTGGAACTGGCCAAAAGCTGTAGGCCCCGGGCGGCGTATGCCACGGCGGCGGCGCTGCAAAAGACCCCGGAACTGGCCGCTTTGGCGCCGGTTCCGGTAGTGCCCCATGTGGCGGAAAAACTGGCCGGCACCAAGTCCAGCCAGGGGGTGTTTGTGCTGTTTGAAACACCCTGTCCCGACCCGGCGCTGCTGAATTCCGCCCGGCGCATACTGGCGCTGGAAGGGGTGCAGGACCCCGGCAATGTGGGCACACTGCTGCGCAGTGCCGCGGCATTCGGCTTTGACGCCGTGGTGCTGGGACCGGGCTGTGCGGCGCCTTTCTCGCCCAAAACGCTGCGTTCCTCCATGGGCGCGGCGGGGCGGCTGCCGGTACTGCATTCCGACGATCTGCCCGCCAC
>NZ_JACJKP010000009.1 GCF_016901605.1 Gemmiger formicilis | reverse complement strand
TTACTGTGCCTCCTTTCCCTGTTTTTTGGCGCCTGCCATGTACAGGCCCAGTTCCTGGACGGTGGTCGTCTTGGGGTCAAACTCGCCCACGATCTCGCCTTCATACATGACCAGGATGCGATCTGAAAGATTCATTACTTCATCCAGTTCCAGGCTGACCAGCAAAACCGCCTTACCGCGGTCGCGTTCAGCCACAATCTGTTTGTGGATATACTCAATAGCGCCTACGTCCAAACCACGGGTAGGCTGAACCGCCACCAGCAGTTTGGGATCCTTATCAATTTCCCGGGCGATGATTGCCTTTTGCTGGTTGCCACCGGACATACTGCGGGCAATGGTCACACTTCCCTGTCCGCTGCGCACATCATATTGCTGAATGAGGCGGTCCGAATATTCGCGCACCGCACCTTTTTTGATAAATCCACCCTGCTGGAATTGCGGTTCCCAATAGCGCTGAAGCACCATGTTGTTTTCCAAGGAATAATCCAACACAAGACCATGTTTATGCCGGTCTTCGGGAATGTGGCTCATACCGTCCTTGGAACGCTGCCGGATGCTGGCATGGGTGATATCCTTTCCATCCAGCGTCAAGGTGCCGTGCGTGATCTTTTCCAGGCCGGTCAACCCATAGACCAGTTCCGTCTGTCCGTTTCCTTCAATACCGGCCAGGCAAACAATTTCGCCACCGCGCACATCAAAGGATACATCCCGCACGGCATCTTTTTTATGAACGTGACCAGGTACCGTCACGTTACAAACCGACAACACCACATCGCCCAGTTTTGCAGGCGCTTTTTCCACGGCAAACTGAACATCGCGCCCCACCATCATGCGAGAGAGTTCTTCTTTGGTGGTGTTGGCAATCTCGACTGTTCCGATTCCTTTGCCCTTGCGCAGTACCGTGCAACGGTCAGCTACCGCCATGATTTCGTTAAGTTTGTGCGTGATAAAAAGGATGCTCTTGCCTTCTTTTTTGAATCCGCGCATGATCTCCATAAGTTCGTCGATTTCCTGCGGAGTCAAAACTGCGGTCGGTTCATCGAAAATCAAAATTTCGTTATCACGATACAGCATCTTCAGAATTTCCACACGCTGCTGCATGCCTACCGAAATATCGCTGATCAATGCATCCGGGTCCACACGGAGACCATAGCGCTCCGAAAGCTCCATCACCTTTTTCCGTGCGATATCTTTTTGCAGAAATCCTGCTTTGCAGGGTTCCACGCCCAGCATAATATTATCCAGAACACTGAAGCATTCCACCAACTTAAAATGCTGGTGGACCATGCCAATGCCAAGATCATTTGCATCGTTCGGGTCCTTGATCCGGACCTCGCTCCCGTTCTTTTTGATAATGCCTTTTTCCGGCTGATACAGGCCAAACAAAACGCTCATCAGCGTAGATTTACCTGCACCATTCTCGCCCAGCAGGGCGTGTACTTCGCCCCGGCGCAGCTGCAGGGTCACATCATCATTTGCTTTGATACCGGGGAATTCTTTGGTGATGTGCAACATTTCAATTACGAAATCCTCTGCCAATCTGCTCACACTCCTTTCAAAGATTGATCTTGTGCTTATTATACAATTATTTGTACTTCTTCACAAGTTATTTGAACAGTTTTTCAATAAAAATTTGTCAATGTTTGAATCAACCAAAAACGGCGGACGCCTTGATTCTGGCGTCCGCCGTTTCATTCAATTTTCAGACTGAAAATCAGACCTGATAATCAACCTTGGTAAAGTCGCTGGTTTCGGGCTTCACAGCGTCATCAGAGCTGTTGTCCACAACCAGTTCGCCGGAACGAATCTTCTCGGCCAGAGCTTCGTACTCTTCCACGGTGAAGGTGGAGAAGTTCCAGCTCTCTTCGGCAGTGGGCAGACCGACGTAATCGCCTTCCTGCAGACCATAGTTACCGTTGGTACCGGCAATGGTATCCCAAGTGCCTTCGGCAATGTGGGTGATGGCGTCGGTAACACCGGCGCTCAGGCCCTTCATGGCAGAGGTCAGGAACGGGTTGTAGCTGTACTTGCCGCTCTCTACATCGTTCACGCCGATGTAGTTCTGGTCAACGTCAACACCGATCACCTTGCCGTCATACTTGACCGCAGCTTCCACCGCGCTGGTGTAAATGCCGCCGCCGCAAGCAAAGACAATCTGCGTGCCGCCGGAATACCAGCTTTCCATCTTGGCGGTGATGTTGGCGTCGCCGGAGAAGGCACCGCCGTACCAGTACTTGATGTTGATGTTGGTGCCCATCTCTTCAGCAGCAGCATCAGCACCCTGTACGAAGCCGTAACCGTAGCGGATAACCGCGGGCACAGCCATGCCGCCCAGGAAGCCCAGTTCGGTAAAGCCGTCCTTTACGGCAGCGTAACCGGCCAGATAACCGGCCTGCTCTTCCTTATAGGTGATGCAGTAAACATTCTCGGGGATGGTCTCGGTTCCGATATCAGCCTGCGTGATATCGACGCCGATGAAGTGGACATCGGGGTACTCCGTGGCGGCCCATGCCAGAGAGGAACCATACAGGTAACCGACGCAAACCACGGTGTTGGCACCGTCATTGACGGCATTGCGGATCAGGGTCTGACGATCCTCGTCATTGGCCTCATCCGGCGGCAGATAGTAGTCAACGTTAATACCGTTGGCTTCGCCATAAGCTTCTACAGCTTCCCAGCAGCCCTGGTTGAAGCTTTCGTCGTCAATGGTGCCGACGTCGCAAACCTGAGCGATTGCCGTGATTTCAGATGCTGCCGCTTCCTCGGTGGTAGCGCTGGTTTCCGTGCTGGCAGCCGTGCTGGAAGAGGTGGAAGAACCACCGCCACAGGCAACCAGAGAAACCGCCATGCTGGCAGCCATAGCCAGTGCAAGGAACTTTTTCATGGTTTTGATCTCCTTACTTGAAATTAAACTTCGACAGGGCAAATCCCTACCGCTTTGTTTTCAGTATAACGGATTTGCCATCTTTTTGCAACGGAAAAACCATTACAAAAATTTGACAGAAGGTCCAATGTCAGTTCTGGATTTCCAACGTTACCGAAGGCGTATCCGGCAAAGTGTCCATATCTGCATACGCTTCCACTTTCAGGTCGCTGTTTCGCAGCTGTTCATACAAACGTTCATACTGGCGTTCACTGAAGTTGCTGAAACGCCATGTGGAACCGGCCAGTGCTACACTTCCGTCGGTAAATCCGATTTTTTCAGTATGCCCGGCATCTTCCTGGCTCCAGGCACCATTCCCGGAGAAGAAGGAATACAACTGCTGCTGTACTGCTGCGTTATAGCATTTTATCGCACTGCCAAGCACACGCTCGCCCAACTCATTTTGGTCCCAGTCGGTGGCAAATACTCTGCCGCCCGTCTGGTTGGCTGCATCCACGGTATTTTGCAGCAAAGACGATCCGTTTGCGAGGATCAGCCCCGTACCGTTACGGTACCATTCGGTAACGCGGGAAGACACGATGCTTTCATCCTCGATCTTACCGGTATACCAGACACGGAGGCTCACTTCCTCGCCCTGTTGCTCGGCAGCCTCCTGGGCTCCCTGCAGGAAGCCTGTACAATAACGGACCACACTGGGGATTTCGTCCTCACCTACAAATCCCAACGTTGTGTACCCTTCCATCACCGAAGCATAGCCGGCAAGATAACCTACCTGTTCTTCCTGGAACAAAACACAATGTACGCTGGTATCGGTGCTATAAGAGGTATAGTCTTCATTGTGCGGTTCGTCATCAAACAGAAGATACTGGACACCCGGATAGTTGCCCTGAATGGCATACAATGCTTTGGCCATCTCTTCTCCGCGGCATACAACCAACGCCGCACCGCTTTCCGATGCCTGACGCAATGCGTCTTCTGCCGTTGCTATTTCTGCACTGCCATAGGTGAACGACTGCGCCGTATAACCAAAATTGGAGGCAAAAGTCTGTATTCCTTTCCAGAGCATAGCCTCTGCACCGGATTCAAATCCGCTTTCGGCCGCCGCCAAAGCAATGACAGCACCTCCCGGCAGCGGGGTCGCATCCGTTGCTGCCTGGAACACATAGGACGCATCATCAAGCGGCACCGAGAATTCACTGGTTGGCTGGCTTTCTTCCACCGGTGCACAAGCAGCCAGAGCCACCAGCATCATCAGGGAAAGAAACAGGGCGATAATTTTCTTCATGGGTAACGGGAACTCCTTACATCGGGGATTCGTCAGATTCCAGGTTGGCCGGACCAAAGCCGTAAGGCAGCAGTTCTCCCAACGTGGTTACAATGTAGTCATCTTCGGTTTTTGCCATAATCACGATCAGGCTTGGCCCGCCGAATTCAAACAGTGCCTGGCGGCAGACTCCGCAGGGGCCGGTGACCAGCTGGTTGACCGTACCTTCCATGCTGCCTACAATGGCAATGGCCGTAAACGCCCGCTCGCCTTCACTGACCGCTTTGAACAGCGCTGTTCGTTCCGCGCAGTTTGTGGGCGTATATCCGGCGTTTTCAATATTGCATCCGGTATAAACTTTGCCGTTGCGGGCCAGAAGCGCTGCCCCCACCTGAAAATGAGAGTACGGCGTATAAGCGAACTTACGGGCAGCGAACGCCTGCCGGATCAGACTTTGAATTTCTGCCTTTTCCATTCTTATTTCTCCAGGTAGGCTTCCGCGCCCAGCGCCACCTTCATCATGGCGGTAAAGCTGGTCTGCCGCTGTTCTGCGGTAGCCAGTTCCGGAGCCACAAAGCTGTCGGAGATGGTCAGCAGACAGGCCGCCCGCTTGCCCAGGACCTTTGCATTATGGAACAGCGCAAAGCTCTCCATTTCTACCGCAAGGCAGCCTTTTTCATCCCGCACACGTTCCCAATAAGTCGGTTTGCTATCACTGGGCTGATGATAGAACACATCGTCGGAATGAATGGGACCTTCGACAACAGGAATCCCCTGTGCGGCTGCGCTGGCCTTAATGGCTTCATTCAAAGCGGCGTCCGGTTTTTGGATGTCGTCCGTATCCCCACTTTGGGTACGGGCGAAATTGCTTTCCGAATATGCGCCCGAAGCCAGCACCACATCAAACAGCTTGACTTTATCGGTATAAGAACCGGCCGAGCCGATACGGATAATGTTTTCTACATCATACTGGGTATACAGTTCATAGGAATAAATGCCGATGGAAGGCATGCCCATTCCGCTGCCCATCACGCTGATGGGGCGGCCCTGATACGTACCGGTATAGCCGAGCATACCACGCACATCGGTAACAAGGCGCGGATTTTCCAGGAAATTTTCTGCAATAAACTTGGCGCGCAGCGGATCGCCGGGCATCAGAACGGTCTTTGCAAAATCGCCTTTTTCGGCGCGGTTATGAGGGGTAGACATAAATGCACACTCCTTTATTTTCGAGATTGGTCCTTATAGTATACCACATTTAGCACGATTGTGGTAAAATTAAGCAGAAAAATTTGTGAAAGCAGGTAGATCAATTATGGAGCTTCCGCACCAGTGTACTCTCTGCCCACGGGCTTGTCGGGCAGATCGGGCTGCCGGCCATGCCGGCTACTGCGGTGCCGATGACCGGCTTATGATTGCCCGTGCCGCCTTGCATCACTGGGAAGAGCCCTGTCTGAGCGGAGACCCCCAGGACCGCCGGGGCAGCGGCACCGTATTTTTCAGCGGTTGTTCCCTGCGCTGCTGTTACTGTCAGAATTACCCCATCAGTCAGGAAGGTGGCGGTAAAGCAATATCCGTTCAGCGGTTAGCCGATATTTTTTTGCAGCTGCAGCATGACGGTGCCCGCAATCTCAATCTGGTCACAGCTACACAATATCTGCCCTGGGTTTGCGAAGCCCTGGACCTTGCCAAAGATGGTGGTCTGACCCTTCCGGTCGTATATAATACCGGCGGATATGAAACGGTAGAAACCGTGAAAGCCCTGCAGGGGTATGTGGATATTTGGCTTACCGATTTTAAATACGCTGCTTCGGACCTGGCCGCCCGCCTTTCTTCTTCGGCAGATTACCCGGTTGTTGCAGAAGCCGCTCTGCGGCAGATGCTTCGGCAGACGGGAGCTCCGGCCTATGACGCAGAAGGATTCCTTCGCCGTGGCGTTATTGTCCGCCATCTGGCCTTGCCAGGCTGTGTTGCGGACAGTTTTGCCGTTCTTCAGCTCCTGGCACGGCTGCGCGATGAAGAAAAAGTTTCTTTCATTCCCAGTCTTATGAGTCAGTTCACCCCATTTTATAAAGCTGCTTCCCAGGGCTTGGGGCGCCGCATTACCACCTACGAATATCGCAAAGTCATCGAGGAAGCAATCCGTTTGGGGTTGACCGACGGCTATATGCAGGAAAAAAGCAGTGCCCGTGAAGAATATACTCCGCCGTTTGATTTGGAGGGCGTTTGATGGTTTTGAGTATTCTCTATCTTTGCTTGTTTCTCACCGCCGGTTTTCTGGCCGCCCGGCGTGCCGTCCCCGATGCAGGCCCCGCTGTGCTCGTTCCTTTGGGCTGTGGCTTCGGCATTTCCATGCTTGCACTTTTTCCTGCAGTTTTTGCGCTGCCGTTTGGCTTTGGTAAAATCTGCGCAGCTCTGGCAGCGGCAGGTGCACTGGCCGTAATAGGGATTCTTCTATACCGCCATCCGGGAATTTTTCCCGTTCCCAAAGACAAAGATTGCGGTGCCATGTGGGCCTGTCTGCTTCCCGTGGCGCTGGTCACACTCTATCTGCTCCATACGCATATCCTGCACAATGTGGATGGTACGCTGCACACCGGGCAAAGCTGCTACGGCGACTTGCCTATGCACCTAGGCTTTATCGAATACATCGCCCAAAGCGGTGAATTTCCGCCCACCTATCCTCTTTTGGGGGGCGAACATCGGTTTGGATACCCCTTTTTGTGCGAAACGGTTTCCAGTATTTTTCGGGTATTGGGTGCCGACCTCCGCACCGCTTATCTTTTGCCTGTAATTCCCGCAGTGTTCTCTGTGTTCGGGATGTTCTGGCAGCTGGCTCGCTCCGTGCTGGGCAATGCCGCCAAAGCCTGCCTTGCTTTTTATCTCTTTTTTATGGGAAGCGGGTTTGGTTTCTTCTATTTTTTGCGTGATGCCGAAAGCTTTGCCGGTATTTTCACAGGGTTCTATACTACCCCTACCAATTACACGACTAAAAACATCATTTGGGTCAACCCCATTGTAGATCTGATGATTCCCCAACGCGCTACCCTGTTTGGCTGGTGCATCCTGCTCCCGGCACTGTATCTTTTGTGGCGTTTTTGTTATGAGGAGCAACGCAGATTGTGGCTGCCCCTTGCTCTTCTGGTTTTGCCGCTCCCCTTACTTCACACGCACAGCGCTTTGGCGCTTGTTCTGCTTTGTCTGGTCAGCGGTATTTATACACTTTTTCATTATCCCAGAACCCGTGCGGTCCTGCTGCCTTGGGGCGGCCTTGCCCTTTTGTGCGGAATTGCCTGGCTGGTGCAGATGCTGCCGACCGTGTTGGCACAGAGCCTGGACGGGCAGAACATGCTTCGCCTGCATTTCAACTGGGTCAATGCCGAAGCAGACGGCTCCCTGAAAGACAATTATTTTTGGTTCTACATCAAGAATATCGGTCTGGTGTATTTGCTGCTGATTCCCGCCTGGCTGCATGCCGCCCGTAAACAGCGCTGGCTGTATGCCGGTGGCCTTGTGATCTGGGCACTGGCCGAATGTATTGTATTTCAGCCCAACACATACGACAACAACAAGCTTCTGTATGTATGGCACATGTTGGGATGTATTCTGGTAGCACAGCTTCTGGTAGATGCTGCCCTCAAAATCCGCAGTGTTCCCTGGCGTTCTTTGGCTCTTGGCTGCACCTGTGTAATAGCAACATTGGGCAGCGTTTTGACCGTCACCCGCGAAGTGTTCAGCGATTACCAGCATTGGAGCGCCGATGAGGTCGCCCTTGCCCAGTACATCCGTGAAAATGCTGCAAGCGATGCGCTGTTTCTGACCAGCGACAGCCATACGACACCGGTATTTTCTCTTGCGGGGCGCAGAATCCTGTGCGGTTCCGGAAGTTACGTGTATTATCACGGCATGGACTATACCCAGGAAGCCAACGCCATGCACCTTTTGTATGAGGCACCTGACGAAAGCCTTCTGGCGCAATGGGGTGTGGATTACGTCCTGTTTGGCAGTTCTGTAAACGCCGAATTCACAGCCGATGAAAGCTGGTATGCCGAACGGTATCCTTTGTGGTATCAAAACGACAGTTGCCGCGTGTACCAAATTACTGAATAATTTTTGCGTGCGCACCTTCCCCCTCTCCTGTTGCATACTATGCAGCAAAGGGAGGGGGCTTTTTTATGGCTGTATTTCAAAACGGCATCGATGTTTCCCGCTATCAGGGCAGCGTCAACTGGTCACAAGTGGCCGCCGCCGGCAAAGATTTTGCAATCGTCCGTATTGGTTCCAGCAACAGCGGCGGATTGTATGTAGACCCGTATTTCCTGCAGAATGTCAACGGCGCCCACGCCGCAGGTCTGCGTGTGGGAGCTTACTATTATACCTACGCCCGCACACAAAGCGCCGTAGCCAACGAATTGAACACTTTCATGAACGCTATGCAAGGTCTGCAGCTGGAATACCCTGTCTTTGTGGACGTGGAGGATTCCAGCCTGACCAGTCTGGGCCGTACCCAATTGACCAGCCTGGTTCGCTATGCCATGGATATTCTCTACCAGCGGAAATGGTACGGCGGATGGTACAGTTATACAAATTATATCAATAACTATCTGAACGCCGCCGAGCTCAGCGCCTATCCCCTTTGGGTGGCAGATTACCGTTCCACGCTGGGATACACCGGCCCGTATACCATGTGGCAATACTCCGGCAGCGGCACCGTTGGCGGAATTTCCGGCGCATGCGACCTGAACCGCAGTTACCAGGATTTCTTACCCGCGATCAAAGCGGGCGGGTTCAACAACTATGGCCCTACCGGCCCGTTGATGGAAAACGTAACCGGCTATACACTGGTGGTATTCAATGCCCGCACCGAATATTTCTACACGCCCAATTTCAATGATGTGGTAGGGTATCTTCCTTTGGGGCGCTATAATGTGACACAGCGCAGCACGCAAAAATACAACGGTTACGACTGGGTCATTTTCGACTACAACGGCGGGTCGTACTGGACCGCCGTTTTGGGCGACCGCAATCGCCTGGAAAAGACCTGATGACGATGCATTTTTCTTTTCTGTCTGCACCGCTTGCAACAACCCCATGTTGTGACTTCGAACACCTTCTTATTTGACAAAGACTTCCAGTTTGTGGTTTAATAAATTGGTATGCGCAAAATACAGTTACGTGTTATGTTACCGCAGGGGGATCCAACGCATGGCAAAAAAACAACAGGAATATGGCAACGACAGTATCCGTCAGTTGAAAGGTGCCGACCGTGTGCGTAAGCGCCCGGCCGTCATCTTTGGTTCGGACGGTGTGGAAGGCTGTGCCCATTCCATTTTTGAAATTATCTCCAACTCCATTGATGAAGCACGCGATGGCTATGGCAATCGTATCAATGTGACCTTGTTTCCGGATCATGTGATCGAAGTGGAAGACTTTGGCCGCGGTATTCCGGTAGACTATAACAAAGCTGAACAACGCTGGAACTGGGATCTGGTCTTCTGCGAACTGTATGCCGGCGGCAAATATGCCGAGGGCGGCGGAAACTATGATTTCAGTCTGGGCCTGAACGGTCTGGGTTTGTGTGCCACCCAGTATGCCAGTGAATGGATGACGGCCGATATTTATCGCGATAGCTTCCATTATCATCTGGATTTCAAAAAAGGCGAGAACGTAGGCGGACTGCAAAAGGAAGAATACAAAGGCCGCCGTACCGGCTCGGTAATCCGTTGGAAGCCTGACACAGAGGTTTTCACCGACATTGCCGTACCGTCGGAAACATTCCAGGATATGCTGCGGCGTCAGGCCGTTGTCAATGATGGCGTCACCCTTGTTTTCACCGATAAATCCGGCAGCGAAACCCAGAAATATGAATACCTGTACGAGCACGGCATCACCGACTATGCCAATGAGCTGGTGGGCGACAAGGCCCTGACCCAGGTGTATTCCTGTTCCGGCGCCGCCATCGGCCGTGACCGTGCCGATCAGCCGGATTACCAGGTCAAGATGAATGTGGCCTTTGCTTTTTCCAACACGGTGCAGGCGTTGGAATACTACCACAACTCCAGCTGGTTGGAACACGGCGGCAGCCCCGACCGTGCTGTACGCACCGCGTTTGTCAGCCAGATCAACGCATGGCTGAAGAGTAAGGGGCTCTACAAGAAAAACGAGAGTTCCATCACATTCTCGGATGTTCAGGACTGCCTGGTTCTGGTTTCTTCCAGCTTCTCCACCCGTACCAGCTACGAAAACCAGACCAAAAAGGCCATTACCAACAAGTTTGTGGCACAGGCCATGACGGAGTTCCTCAAACATCAGTTGGAAGTCTATTTCATTGAGCACCCCGACGAAGCCGAAAAGGCCTGCAAACAGGTCCTTATCAACAAACAAAGCCGGGAACACGCCGAGAAAGCACGCATCACCATCAAAAAGACCATGACCCAGCAGATGGATCTGGCCAACCGTGTACAAAAGTTCGTGGATTGCCGCACCAAAGACGCCTCTCGCCGCGAATTGTATATCGTGGAGGGCGATTCGGCTATGGGCGCGGTAAAACAGAGCCGTGATTCGGAATTCCAGGCTATCATGCCGATCCGCGGTAAGATCCTCAACTGCCTGAAGGCGGATTATGCCCGCATTTTCAAATCCGACATCATCACTGACCTGATCCGGGTCATGGGCTGTGGTGTAGAGCTTGGCGGCAGCCACAATAAAGACTTGGCCAGTTTCAATCTGGAAAATCTGCGTTTCAATAAAGTTGTTATCTGTACCGACGCCGATGTGGACGGTTATCAGATTCGCACACTGGTGCTGACCATGCTTTACCGGTTGACCCCCACCCTGATCAACAAAGGGTACGTATATATCGCGGAGTCTCCGCTGTACGAGATCAATACCAAAAACAAAACCTACTTTGCCTACACCGAGCCGGAGAAAGCCGATATTCTGCGGCGTATCGATGGTGAAAAATACACCATTCAGCGCTCCAAAGGTTTGGGTGAGAACGACCCGGAAATGATGTGGCTCACCACCATGAGCCCCGAAAGCCGCCGTTTGATCAAAGTCCTGCCTACCGATGCCGAGCGCACTGCACAGGTATTTGATTTGCTGCTGGGCGACAACCTGCAGGGACGCAAAGAGCACATTGCGGAACACGGTGCTGAATACCTGGATGATTTGGATGTAAGCTGATACGAGGAAGATTATGGCCAAAAAACGCGAAAAGAAAATCACACCCGCCCGGCCTCAACTGGGCGATAATGTAGAGATCCTGTCGGCCGGCGAAATTATTGAAACGCCCATTACCGAAACACTGGAAACCAACTACATGCCCTATGCCATGAGCGTTATCGTTTCCCGTGCGTTGCCGGAAATTGACGGTTTCAAACCTGCACACCGCAAACTGCTGTACACCATGTACGGCATGGGTCTGTTGAAGGGGGCCCGCACCAAGAGTGCCAACATCGTGGGCAGCACCATGCACCTGAACCCCCACGGTGACGCTGCCATTTATGATACCATGGTCCGTATGGGCCGTTCCAACGAAAGCCTGCTGGTCCCCTTTGTGGACTCCAAAGGTAACTTCGGCAAAGCGTACAGCCGGGATATGGCTTACGCTGCCGCCCGTTACACCGAAGCCAAGCTGGAACCTGTCTGCGAGGAACTGTTCCGCGACATCGATAAGGATACGGTGGATTTTGTTCCCAACTATGATGGCACCACCACCGAACCCACTTTACTGCCGGTCACCTTTCCCACCATTCTGGCAAACAATACCCTGGGCATTGCCGTAGGCATGGCTTCCAATATCTGTTCCTTCAATCTGGAAGAGCTGTGCAACGCCACCATTGCCCTGATGAAGGATGATCAGGCAGATCTGAAAGAAATTTTGCCTGCACCCGATTTTGTTGGCGGCGGCACCATTCTGTACGATGCTGCCGAGATGAACAACGTGCTGGAAAACGGCCGCGGCAGTGTACGGGTACGCGCCCAGTGGAGTTACGACAAAGCCAACAACTGCATTGATGTGACCCATATTCCCCCCACCACCACGGTGGAGGCCATTATGGACAAGATCACCGAACTGGTGAAGTTGGGCAAGATCCGCGAAATCAGCGATATGCGCGATGAGACCGATTTGAACGGTTTGAAACTGACCATCGATCTCAAACGCGGGCAGGACCCGGACAAACTGATGGCCCGGCTGTTCAAATCCACCCCGCTGGAAGACAGCTTTGCCTGTAACTTCAACGTTCTGATTGCCGGGCAGCCCAAAGTATTGGGGGTACGGGACATTTTGCTGGAATGGATTGCCTTCCGAGCCGAATGTGTCCGCCGCCGTACCTACTATGATTTGCAGGGCAAGCAAAAACGGCTGCATTTGCTCCAGGGCCTGAAAGCCATTTTGCTGGACATCGACAAAGCCATCGAGATTGTACGCAATACCGCCGAGGAGTCGGAGGTTGTGCCCAACCTGATGATTGGCTTCGGCATTGATGAAGTTCAGGCTGAATATGTCGCCGAGATCAAACTGCGCCATTTGAACCGGGAATACATCCTAAAACGTACTGCCGAAATCGAAGAGTTGGAAAATGCCATCGCCGATTTGCAGGATGTGCTCAAGCGCCCGGCACGCATCAACAAGATCATCATGACGGAACTGGCCGAGGTAGCCAAAAAATACGGCAAGCCCCGCCGCTGCGAAATCCTGTATGAGATTCCGGCCAGCGAAGCCGAAGAGCCGGAGCAGCAGATTCCCGACTATCCGGTGCATCTGTTCTTTACCCGGGATGGTTACTTCAAGAAGATCACGCCTCAGAGCCTGCGCATGAGCGGTGAGCAGAAGCTTAAAGACGGCGATGAAGTGCTGTTCACCTGCGAGAGCACCAACAGCGTGGAACTTCTGTTCTTCACCAACCACCATCAGGTCTACAAGTCCCATGCTTACGACTTTGGCGACAGCAAAGCCAGCGTGCTGGGCGATTATGTTGCCTCTGCTTTGGGCATGGATGACGGCGAGGTTCCGCTCTACATGGTGGTTACACCGGATTACAAAGGCTGGATGCTCTTCTTCTTCCAGAACGGAAAATGCGCCAAAGTACCGTTGAGCAGTTACGAAACAAAACAGAATCGCCGCAAGCTGCTGAAAGCTTACAGCGATAAAGCCGAACTGGCCTGTATGCGCTATCTGCCTGAGGAAACCGAGCTGGCTATTTTCACCACCAACAACCGGCTGCTGCTGGCCGGCAGTGCATTGATTCCCGAAAAAGCCACCCGGGATACCGCCGGTGTCAACGTGGTTTCTCTGAAAAAGAACGCCCGTATTGCACGGGTCACCCTTTCGGAAGGGTTGGAACTTGCCGAAGCCCATCGCTATCGGGTTCGCACATTGCCCGCCGCCGGTGCCATTCTGCGTGCCGACGACAGCATGGAACAGCTCACGCTGTAACTTCTTTGCTCTTCTTATACGGCCATGCAAAAAATCCCCTTCGGGACATGGTGCACTGCACCAGCAGCCCGAAGGGGTTATTTTTATTGCGAAGAACTCTTCTTTTGAGCCGACACAAGCAGCATCATAGGCCTGCGCCATTCTTCCCGCATACCGGGCTGGTCACGCATGGATTCCGGCGGTTGAGGTTCCACCACATGCTGTAAAGCAAAACCGTTCTGCAACAATGTTTCCAGGTAGGTAGTCAGCGTTCGGTGGTATTTGGTTACATTTTCTTCCAGAAAAACCGCTTGCCGGGCGCCTTCCTCAAAGTATCGGTCCACCGGAAAGTGAAGAATGCTGCCATCCGGGGCATAATACCAGTCTTGTGTGCCATAAGCCGTAAAAACCGGATGCTCTGCGGAAAACACCAGTTCTCCCTGTGGTTTGAGCCATCGGGCAACTTTTGCAATCAGCGGGGCAAAATCTTCCACGTAGTGAAGCGCCAGTGAACTGATTACCACATCAAAAGATTCGGGCGGAAAATCCAGATCTTCCATCGCTGCGCACTGATATTCGACACCGGGGACCAGATTTCTGGTACGCGCTTCTTCCAGCATTTTTTGGGAGATATCAGTCCCCAGTACATAGACCGCGCCTTGTTCCGCCGCATAGCGGCAATGCCAGCCATATCCGCATCCCAGGTCCAATACCTTTTTGCCCGCAAAATCCGGCAGAAGTTTCTGCAGTTCCGACCATTCCCCTGCTGCCTGCAGCCCATTGCGGGAACGGTCCATCTCGCTATATTTGGCAAAGAATTTTTCTTCGTCGTACTTATTCTCTTTCATGTCAGTTTCCTCCCATGCAAATTCCTGTCACCATAAGGCAATTCACATGGGCATCTGCAATTTTTTGACCGAGAATTCCTCTTGGCATTCTCTTTCCCCCTTTATTTCAATTCAAAACGCTGTCTTGCCATAAGAATCAGCTTTACAAACAATCCCCGCAGGTCCAAAACCTGCGGGGATTGTTATTCCTGTTTTACTCAGGCCAGCAACGGTTTGCAGGCTTCGGCCAGCTTGTCTTTCTGTGCCTGGGCCTCGGCCAAGTCTTTACCCTTGGTGGTAAAGTAGGTCTTGATCTTCGGCTCCGTACCGGAAGGACGTACCACTACGGTAGCGCCGCTCTCCAGCGTGTAAATCAGAACATTGGCGGCGGGCAGACCGGTTTCCTCGGACTTTTCGTAGTCTACCACCTTAACGACCTTATCGCCGTCAAAGTCTTTCGGCGGGTTGGCGCGCAGATTGGCCATAATGCCGGCCATCTTGTCCATACCAGACAGGCCGGGGAATTCAAAGCTGTCCACCTTGTTCAGGTAACGGCCGTACTCGGCATAGATGCGCTCCAGCTCTTCCTTGATAGAGCTGCCCTGAGCACGGTAGTAAGCAGCCATTTCACAAATCAGCATAGAACCGATGATAGCGTCCTTATCACGTACATAGGGACCAGCCAGATAGCCGTAGCTTTCCTCAAAGCCGAAGATGAAACGATCCACTTCACCGTCTGCTTCCAGCTTGGCAATCTGATCACCAATCCACTTGAAGCCGGTGAGCACATTACGGCATTCCACGCCATAGTGCTCGGCCACCTTGTCGGCCAGCGGAGTGGAAACGATGGACTTGCACATGACAGCATTCTTAGGCATGGTTCCCTGCTCAATGCGGCCGGCGCAAATGTAATCCAACAAAAGCACGCCTACTTCATTGCCGGAAAGCAGCTCATAGCTGCCGTCCTTGCACTTGACGGCAATGCCGACACGGTCAGCATCGGGGTCGGTAGCCAGCATCAGATCCGCGCCGGATTTTTCGGCCAGTTCCAGACCCAGCCGCAGCGCCTCGAAAATTTCGGGGTTGGGGTACGGGCAGGTGGGGAAGTTGCCATCCGGGTCCTTCTGCTCGGGCACGATGGTGATATCGGTAATGCCGATATCCTTCAAAACATGGGTAACAGGCACCAAACCGGAGCCGTTGAGTGGGCTGTAGACCAGTTTGAGACCGGCGGTTTTGCAGATACCCGGGCGAATGGAGCGCGCTTCAATGGCCTGGTACAGTGCATTGATGCAGTCATCCCCCACATACTCAATCAGTCCCTGGGCCAGACCATCCTCAAAGGAGATCAGCTTGGCACCGGTGAGCACATCGGTCTTCTGAATTTCGGCATAGACGATATCGGCAGCTTCATCCGTCATCTGGCAGCCGTCCGGACCATAAGCCTTGTAGCCGTTATACTTGGCCGGGTTGTGGCTGGCAGTTACCATAATACCGGCATTGCAGTTATAGTAGCGAGTGGCAAAAGAAAGGGCGGGCACCGGCATCAGAGCTTTATAGATGCGCACCTTAATACCGTTGGCGGCCAGTACCTGGGCAGCCGTCCGGGCAAACAAATCGCTCTTAATGCGGCTGTCATAGCTGATTGCAACAGTCTGGGTGCCGCCCTGGGTCTTAACCCAGTTGGCCAGCCCCTGCGTAGCCTGACGGACCACATAAATATTCATCCGGTTGGTACCGGCACCGATCACACCACGCAGACCGGCCGTGCCGAATTTCAGAGAAACGGCAAAGCGATCCTGAATAGCAGCATCATCGTCTTTGACACTTTCAAGCTCCGGCTTCAGATCGGGGTCATCCAGATCCGCCGCAAGCCAACGTTCATACATATCCTGATACATAAGTAACACACCTACACTTTCAATATAAATGCAGTAAGCATATACTAAATATACCAACTCACACCGTCGGTGTCAATCAAATTTTGGTTAAAATTGCCTGTTTTTCCGTTCGAGTGCTTGTGAAACGCCTTATATCGCGTTATACTGGTTCCAGAATATCAAACAGGAGGTCCGCAACATGTACGCACAGGTGTTAAGCTTGGGTGTCACTGGGCTCATGGGCTATCTTATACAGGTAGAAGCTGATTTGTCCGGAGGACTGCCGCAGTTCAATCTGGTCGGCCTTCCGGATTCTGCCGTAAAAGAAAGCAGCGAGCGGGTACGAAGTGCCGTTAAGAATCTGCACTACCAGTGGCCTGCCAGCCGGATCACCATCAATCTGGCACCTGCCGATGTACGTAAAACCGGCCCGGTATATGATCTGCCCGTCTTCATCGGAATTCTGGCCGCCCAGGGAAAGCTCCCCGCCCCCGGCCCCGAACGCGCCTTTTTGGGAGAATTGGGTCTGGATGGAACACTGCGCCCCGTTACCGGCGTTCTGCCCATGGCGTTGGCTGCGGTGCAGCATGGTGTAAAGGAACTCTTTCTGCCTGCCGAAAACGCTGCCGAAGCCGCCATCGCGGAGGGACTTACCGTCTATCCTGCCCGGAATGCCCAGGACGTAGTCTTGCATCTTTGCGGTGCTGCGCCGCTTTCCCCTGCGCATGCTGACGGTTACGACGAAAACGGGATCTGGACCGGGCCGGATATGGCCGATGTGCGTGGACAGAGCGAAGCACGCCGTGCTTTGGAAGTAGCTGCCGCCGGTGGGCACAATCTGCTGCTGGTAGGTCCTCCGGGCACCGGAAAAAGCATGCTTGCCAAACGGTTGCCCGGCATCTTGCCGCCTTTGACCTATGAAGAAGCACTGGAAACCAGTGCCATCTATTCCGTTGCCGGTCTTTTGCGGGGCGGCGACGGTCTGCTGAAAAGCCGTCCGTTCCGAAGCCCGCATCACAGTGTCAGCGCTACAGCCATAGTGGGCGGAGGCTCTGTTCCCCGCCCCGGCGAAGTAAGCCTTGCCCACAACGGGGTTTTGTTTCTGGATGAATTGCCTGAATTTTCCCGGGATACCCTTGAGGTGCTGCGGCAGCCGCTGGAAGACGGCCATGTTACTGTCAGCCGTATACACGGAACCGCATCATTTCCGTGCAAATTCATGTTAATAGCTGCAATGAACCCCTGTAAATGCGGTTACCTTGGGCATCCCACGCGGGAATGTACCTGTACCCCCAGCGCTGTTGAGCAATACCGCCGCCGAATTTCCGGCCCGCTGCTTGACCGTATCGATTTGCATGTGGAAGCGCTACCTATTGAGTACGAAGACCTTGCCGCCGAAACCGGCGGTGAATCCAGCGCCGCCATTCGTGCCCGTGTAGTGGCGGCACGCACCTTGCAGCAGGAACGTTACCGCAATTTACCGGGCGTACGATGCAATGCCCAGTTGCCCGGCGGCGCGCTGCGCCGTTATTGCCGGATGACGCCTTCTGCCGAAAAGATTCTTCGCGCCGCCTTTGAACGGCTTGGTTACAGTGCCCGCGCTTATGACCGTATCCTGCGGGTGGCCCGGACGGTGGCTGACCTGGATGGCGCCGAAGTTTTGGATGCCGCCCATCTTTCCGAAGCTTTGCAGTACCGCAGCCTTGACCGAAAATTCAATATGCGATAAGAACGCCACGCCAAAAGGCCCCCGCCCGTTGTACGGGCGAGGGCCTTTTAAATCAGTTTGCAGTTTGCGTCAATACATCCAGCAAAGCCTGCGCGCTTTTATGCCAGCTGTAACGTGCCAGCAGTTCCGCCGCATCCCGTTTGGGAGGCGTAACATCATCCACATAGCCGTGATTCGTTTTCAGATCAATATACCCTGCACAATCGCCGTACACTTCGCGCATACAAGGCGTATCGCTGACATAAATCCGCGGCGCCCCGCAGGCAACCGCTTCCAACGGCGGAATACCGAATCCTTCATACAACGTAGGGAACAAAAAGGCTTTGCAATGATGCATCAGGGCTTTTGCTTCCCCGTCGGACACATACCCCAAGTAAACCACATTGGGCAAATCCGCCAACCCCAGACGTTTTGCCTCCGCCGCAAGACTTCCTCCGCCTGCAATGGCAAAAACCGTATCGGGTTTGTTCCGTGCCGCACGCAGCACCCAGGGAAAGTTTTTGTTTTTAAGCAGATTCGCCATACTGAAATAGTACTGTCCCCGGCGAAGCTGCGGAACCTTGGCAAAGATTCGTTCATCCGGCGCAATCCGCTGCATCTGCTGCCAGGCATTGTAGACCACCGAAATACGTTCCGGTTTTACGCCGTAGTATTTTGTGATTTCACTTTTGGAAAACTCGGAAACCGTAATGATATGTTCCGCCACCTGCGCAATCCTCCGATATTGCAGCCGATGCCAGGCAGCACTCAGCCGACCGCGCAAATCCGTATAAAAATCCGGCCGCGCACGATAGCAGACATCATGAACAACGGCAATTCCGCGGAATCCGAACACCGGAATCACGTTGCAGGTGGCCAGCCCCTTGGCGCCCCGATATTTCAGATATGCCGGAAAGTCCAGCTGCTGCCATTTGAGGCCGGTTCGGGCGCCAAAGGTGACTGATTTTATATTTTCATACACCGGCACCCGGACGCCCGGAGGTGCTACGATTTCCACCAGACCGGGCGGAACCAGTGCATCCAACGCGGAAAGCAATTCAATGGAATACCGCTGAATACCCGAGATGCGCTGCCCAAAGAAGGAACCATCAACAGCCCATACCATATTTTCCATACTATCCTCTGTCTTCTGCGGCAGCTACAGCCCCGCGTATTTTTGTTTGAACTTTAAAATCCGGGAAACACTTTCATTGATCCGTTCCTCCGGAATGGTACCATCCTGCACCGCTGCCATCACGGCATCAAATGCGTCGGCCAGACCATCCGGCATCAGAATCACGTCACATCCTGCCTGTACAGCCTGTACAGCGGCTTCACCCGGTTGATACAATTCTGTGATTGCCCCCATGGCAAGGGAATCCGTTACCACCAGTACATCCTGACCGGCCAGCAATTCTTCGCGCAGCAGCTGTGTCACGATCTTGTGGGAAAGGGATGCCGGGGTATCCGAATCATCCAAAGCCGGCGCGGCAATGTGCCCCACCATAACGGCACACAGATTTTCTTCCGACTGCGAAAGTGTGAGAAAAGGAAGCCATTCACACTGAGCCATCTCTTCCCGCGTGCGATAGGTATAAGCCAGACCGCTGTGGCTGTCCTCGGCTGTATCGCCATGGCCCGGGAAATGTTTGAATACCGGCAAAATCTGCTCTTCCCGCAGTCCCTGTGCCATGGCATTCGCCATGGTTGCAGCCGTCGCCGCATCATGAGAGAAGGCACGATCCCCAATAACCGTATTGGCTTCGTTGGTGTAAACATCCGCCACCGGGGCAAAATCCATGGTAAAGCCATACTGTTTCAGATAACCCCCGATGGTTTGCCCCATTTGCCGTGCATTTTCCGGGTCGCCGGTCGCGCCAACAGCTGCCGCACTTTCATACTGCGTCAGAGGAAACGCCGGATTATTGGCCAACCGCGCCACCGTGCCGCCCTCCTCATCCACGGCAATGAGCAAGGGAATCTTACTGGACTCCTGAAGTTCCCGATTGAACCGAACAATCTGCTCCGGGTCCTCGATGTTTTTGCCAAACTGGCAGATTCCACCTACCGGGTATTGCTCCAGCATCCGGCGCATAGGTTCGCTGACCGCTGTTACGCCGGATGAATACTCGTCATCAACCTGCTGCTGGGTTTGCTCCGGGTCCAGGGCATCGGGACGAACCATAAATAGCTGCCCCACCTTCTCCCGCAGGGGCATCTGCTGTACCATTGTTTCAATGGAGTCTTCGGCAACTTCCCGCCGGGCTTCCGGTGTCGGTGTGGGCATAGCGGCCGTATTGCCGCTTGGTTCCGGCATTTTCGTACAGGCAGACAAAAGCAGCCCCGTGACCAATAGTGCCGCAAGGCAGCAGCTCCTGGTTATTCCCATAACGTTACTGCCTCCTTCTTGCTTTGTATTATAACACGCACACAAAGCGGCGACAAGCCGCCCTATCGCGCAAAAAAGCCTTCGCCCATATCTACGGCGAAGGCTTTTGCATTATTCTGCTTGCTTTTCGGCGTCGGCGTAGTCGTTCCATCCGCCTACGGGGTGTTCCGCTACTATGGTATCTTCGGCTTCCTCTGCGGTTTCCGCAGTCGCCTCTTCGTCATGCAGCGTTTCTTTGGTGACCGCAAATGCGGTTTTATAGTCTGCATTGACTTCATATACGACGGTTGCTGCTCCGCTGGATGCCAGATAGCACAGACTTTCGTCCACTTCGGTCAGATTGCCAAAACGGACTGTCAGTGTCGTACCGTCTGTAAACGTCAGCGTTGCCGTTACATCCGGGGTATCCAGCCCATAGGTGCTGTCCTCCTCTGGAGAAGTGATGGTCCAGTCGGTTTGGGCACCACAGATCGTGTTGGCCATCTTTTTGACCGCATCCTGGTCTAACGCATAGGTGGGATCATCCGTCAATGTCCAGGTCCCATCGCTCTGCGTGAAAGAAAGTTCTCCCACCTGCATGGCCGTTACATCATCGATGGTTTTATCGGTCAGTGTCTGCGCCTTATACAAATCCCGCGGTTCCTTGCACAACCCGTTCACATCGCTTTGGGTCACTGTAAACATTGTTCCGTTTTCGTTGTACGCATAGTAGATATCCGCCACATCGTTGGCCTGGTCCACCGTCAGCGTATGGGTAACACCTCCGGCCGTAATTTCAAACACCATCAGCGGTGTTTCACTCGGAGCCGGAATTTCCGCCAGTTCTTCTTCCTGAAGCTGGCGCTGTGCCGTAAGGTTGGCAATTTTTTCAACCAAAGAAGCAACGATTTCCTGATCCAGCGGCAAGGTCGGATCGGACTCCATCAGCCAGTTTCCTTCCGTACCTTTCAGCAGCGTGACCTCCACGTTGCTGCCGCTATAAGACAGTTGATTGATTTCTTCCGTAGAAACTCCAAACAGCGCAATTCCCTGATTTTCATTTTGGGATTGTGCCAGAGTCAGTATCACCAGTAAAATCGACAGCAACAGCACACCCGCCGTCAGAATCAACAGCGGCATCATTTTTTTGCGACTCACAGATTGCTCTCTCCTTTTATCGGCGCCGCCGGATCAGGCAAACAACCACACCTGTGATCAGGCAAATGATCGGCAACGCAAAAACAAACAGTATTCCCAGGCCCAGTCTGGCAGCATTTGGCACCGTAAGGCTCGAAGTACTCAGGCTCTTGCTGCTGATCACGGCCGTGGTTTGTTCATCGTTGAACCAGTTGACAATGCTGCCCAGCATCTGCGCATTTCCGCCGGATACACTCTGATTGGTGCCGGACAGAAGCGTATTGGGGCAATTGACCCAAACCACACGTGCCCCTGTGGAAGTATTCTCGGCAGCCACTGCCACCGCAAAGCTTCCTTCGGGGTCCGTATCGGATTTTTCTACCGTTTCGGCTTCTTCATAGTTGATCAAAGAATAAGCGGCATCGCTGGTGGAAAGCAGCGTAGTCAGAACGAACTCACTGTCCTCGCTCTGGACAATGCCCTGTGCGATGGGGGTATAAACCCGCATACCGCTGGTCATGCCTGCCATGATCTCGCTGCTTTGGATATTGGGCATCAGGTAGGTTTGAGGATACCCGTACGGATAGTTATCCGCATTTGTTTCTACCAGCAATCCTTCCTGTCGTGTCATACCGCAGGCTGCCAGTACCGTATCCAGGTTGGGGGTATCTACCGTAAAGTCCGTTACCACAAACAGCTTGCCGCCGTTTTCCACATAGCTGGTAAGCATCGCTGCCTCATCCGCCGTCACATCGGCCAACGGAGCATTGATCAACAGATCGTTTGCATCTTCCGGAATGCTCCCCGCGGTGGTCAGGTTCAGTTCTTCCACCGTGACACCCGCATTGTTCAAGGTATCGGTAAAGTCGCTTTCCAGCGCAGTTTCCCCGTGGCCGGTCAGTTCATACAGCTTATAGCCGGTGGTACGGGTCACGTTGGCAAGCGCTACCGTCAGACAGTTTTCCGCATCAAAGCTGTATTGCTGGGTACCGTAATAGTAGTATGCTTCCAGATCCATAGGATACATATCCTGGTAGCTGACCACATCGTATTTATCGGCCGTGATGAGTACCACACATCCGGTAGAAGCACCTTCATATTTTTCTGCAAACGTCGGATACAGAACCGGGTCACGCTGCTCCCATGTGAAATGCGCACTTTCGTCCGCATACCGGTCCAGCAGCCGTGTGATATTGCTGTCTTCCTCTCCCGACGTTGCCAGATAATATGCCGTCACATCGGTCTGCAGTTCGTGCAGCAGGTTTTTGCTCGTCTCACTGAGCGTAAACAATCCGCTGGTGGAGATATCCAGTTCTGTATACTTGGTAGGAAATGCGCGTACCACCAGATTCAGCAAAATTACCGCCACCAGCACCACAACCGCCAGAACGGTTGCGTACATGCCATTGCGGAAGGTCTTTTTGCTGCCGTGGAGCTTTTTCCAGTTTTCTTTCAGATTCATCTGCGGTTTCCTCCTTAGTTCCAGCGGCGGCGTTCCAGAGCCTGACCCGTCAGGAACAGGAACAGCGCAATGACCGAAAGATAATAGACAATTGCCGAAATGCTGAACATACCGCCCACAACTCCATTGAAAGGATCAAACAATGCCAGTGCCGAGAGTACGCTGTCAAACGCGGAGAGTAGCCAGGTGGGGCGCAGCACAAACAACACACCCAGGGCAATGCCGCCAACGCAGAATACAGCACAGCAGCTCGTCAGACTTTTGCAGACCACCCCGACCAGAATGGAAGCAATCAGCAGCACCACCAGAAAGACCACCAAAGCCAGTGCGTCGCCGCTTGTGAACAGCGTCTGAATGCTGTTCATCAGATAGGCAACAATCAGTACGCCAAAAGTAGCCAGGTAAGCAATGATTTGATTTTCCGTCAATGCCGAGATCCATGTACCGATAGCCAGGCACGCTGCCCCCAAAAGCAGATAACAAAGCAGCGAACTGTAAGCCGATACCAGTGAAACACTGCCGAAAGCTTTCAAAATCAACGGCATAATGACAGCTACCGATGTGGGCGCCGCAAAAGCGATGAACTCAGCCAGGAATTTTCCCAGCACAATGGCCGGAATACTGACCGGGCTGGTCAGCAACAGCTGATCCGTCTTATTACGGCGTTCTTCGGCAAAGCTGCGCATGCTGATAGCCGGCAGCAGGAACAGCAAAATCACCGTGGTGGCATACAGCACCATTGCAAAATCCGAGGACGCCACGATCAGGTTGCTGCTGGTATAATACAACCCCAGAAAAAACAGACTGACCGCTGCCGTCACATAACCGATCATACCGGTGTAGTAGGCCTTGGTCTCACGCTTCAAGATCGCAACCATTATTTTTCTTCCTCCCCTTCGCCTTTTTCCGTAAGCTGCAGGAATACATCCTCCAAGCTCATGCTCTCAGCACTCAGGCTCAGAACCGGGCAGCCAGCTTTTGCCAATGCCAGCGACAAAGCGCCGCGCAGGTCCGTGCCCGCTTCGCTGACAGCGGTAAAGCTTACCTCACCGCCCTTTTCCGCCGTGACGCGCAGATCGGTCAGACCAGGGATAGCTTTTGCCGCCGCCAGCACTGCTTCGCGGGAACCCTGCGCCGTGGCCGAGATACTCCCCTTGGCTGCCAGTTTTTCGGCCAGTTCCTCGGGTGTTCCCTGTGCGACCAGCTTTCCGTTGGCAATAATAAGCACCCGGTCGCAAACGGTCTGCACTTCGCTGAGGATATGACTGGACAAGATCACCGTATGCGACTTGCCCAGATCATGAATCAGCGAACGGATCTCGATCATCTGGGCGGGGTCCAGCCCCACTGTCGGCTCGTCCAGAATGATGACCTTGGGAGAACCCAGCAGCGCAGCGGCAATGCCCACCCGCTGCCGGTATCCTTTGGAAAGATTCCGGATCAGACGTGCTTCCATTCCCTGCAAGCCGGCTTTGGCGCAGACTTTTTCCACCGCGGTGCGGCGCTCGGCTTTTTTGCGTACACCCTTCAATTCTGCCACAAACAACAGATATTCCGTCACCGTCATATCCTGATACAGCGGCGGCTGTTCCGGCAGATACCCGATACAGGCTTTGGCCTGCGCCGGGTCCTCTGCGATATCGTGTCCTTCAATTTTTACCGTGCCTTCGGTAGCCGAAAGGTATCCGGTAATGATATTCATGGTGGTCGATTTGCCGGCACCGTTGGGTCCCAGCAAACCGTAAATGCATCCGTCTTCCACCGTAAAACTGATATCATCTACGGCGGTATGCTTTCCATAACGCTTTGTCAGATGGTTCACTTCGATCAAAGTGTCCACTCCCCCTTTTGGATTGAATCCCTGTTCAAGGCGCATTGCGCCTGTATAGGCAGGTTAGATTATAGCGCCAAATTGTGAAAATTGTGAGGTAGCTTGTAGACAGACTGTAAAAACATTGCCTTTCTGCCGCAGGCATGGTATAGTGAAAACATTCCCAAAATCAGGATAATTGTCCGATAGAAGGTGTTTACGTTGACTGAACGCGAAAAAATGTTGGCCGGTGAACTGTACGACTGCGGAGATGAAGAGTTGTTGACCCAGTGGCACAAGGCCAAAAATCTGATGCGGGACTACAACCGGCTGGACTCTGACAATCTGGCGGAAAAAGACCGCATTCTGACCGAACTGCTGGGCGGGCGGGGTAAAAACCTGTGGATCACTGCCCCGTTTTATGTGGACTACGGCAACAACATCTACTTTGGCAATAACTGCGAAGTAAATATGAACTGCACGTTCCTGGATGACAACCGCATTGTGATTGGTGACAACGCGCTGATTGCCCCCAACGTGCAGATTTACACCGCCTTCCACCCAACCAACGCCGCCGACCGCTTTGGTCCCTGCAATCCGGACGGTTCTTTTTCTTTCTGCAAAACCCAAACAGCCCCGGTCATCATCGGCAACAATGTATGGATCGGCGGCGGTGCCGTCCTGCTGCCGGGTGTACACATCGGCAACAATGTGGTGATTGGCGCCGGCAGCGTAGTCACCAAAGATTTGCCCGACAATGTCATAGCCTGCGGCAATCCCTGCCGCATCATTCGCCAAAACACATGAACAACCAAAAGCCCGGAGTGCAGCACTCCGGGCTTTTGTTATACCAGTTCGACCTTGTAAGTTTCCAACCAGTAGTTAAGCTGCAAAAACCAGGCAATGGTTTGCGGAGTAGTCATCAGCTGACCGTACCAAGGTACGGGATTGTCGGCGCCCGCCGCCAGCAGATTCTCCAGCGCATCGGCCCGAATCACCTGTAAAAGGGGCGCGGCAGGATCCGCCAGGACCTTGGCAAGTTCCGCCGAAACAGCCGAAAGATAGCCCGGGTTCCAGGTTTTGGGGTATGGGCTCTTCTTGCGCCAAAGGACCTCCGGCGGCAAAACGCCCTGCATGGCTTCCCGCAGCAATCCTTTTTCTTTGCCCTGGTAATCCTTGAACTCCCAGGGAACGGAATACAGATATTCCGCAATGCGATAATCGCAGAAAGGCACGCGAACTTCCAATCCGCTGTACATGCTCATGCGGTCTTTTCGGTCCAGCAACGTCTGCATGAACCATGTAAAATTCAGGCTCATCATCTGGCGCATCCGCTGCTCAAGGGGCGAAAGCCCGGGACGGATCGATGTCTGTGCCAGGGTCTGGCGGTAGCGTTCATCCACGAAGGCTTCCGGATCAATATTGCCCAATACACCGGGTTTGATAAATCCCGCACGGTATGCTGTGGACTGCGCCCAGGGAAAACCGTACTTTTCCCGGACAGTAGGATCACGATACCACGGGTAGCCCCCAAAAATTTCATCCGCGCATTCCCCCGAAAGAGCCACTGTGGCATGGGGCTTGATATAGCGGCAAAAGACCAGCAGCGAGGCGTCCACATCCGCCATACCCGGCAAATCCCGTGCCTCCACCGCTTCGTACAAGGCCGGCACAAGCTGCGGTGTATCCAGCGTGATCCAGTGATGTTCCGCATGCAGGAATTCGTTCATCTTGCGAATGAACGGGGCATCCGGTCCGGGCTGAAATTTTGTTTCGTGGAAATAGCGTTTGTTGTCTTTATATCCCACCGAAAAAGTGTGCAGCTGTTTGCCCCGCGCCGTAAAGTTAGCGTCCGCTACCGCCGAAATCAGACTGGAATCCAGCCCACCGGAAAGAAATGTTGCCACCGGCACATCCGAAACCAGCTGCCGTTCGATGGCGTCCATCAGCAGGTCGCGAACTTTGCGCGCAGTTGTCTTGAAATCATCGGGATGCTCATGGTCGACCAGCTGCCAGTAACGATGCAGCAACAGCCTGCCGGTATCCGCTTCATAAACTGCATACTGGCCGGGCAGTAACTCACACACATTCTGAAATACCCCGCAGCCCGGTGTGCGACCCGGCCCCAGCAACAGCACTTCGGCCAGACCATTGGCATCCACACGGGGCGGTACCTCCGGATGTGCCAGTACAGTTTTGAGCTCGCTGCCAAAAATCAGGCTCTCTGCATTTTTAGTGTAAAACAGCGGTTTGACGCCACACCGGTCCCGTGCCAAAAACAACTTGCCGGACCGCTCCGCCCACACCGCAAAGGCAAAAATCCCATTAAAGCGATCCACGCAGGACGCCCCCCATTCCGCATAAGCGTGCAGAAGCACTTCTGTGTCGGAATGCCCGGTAAATACGTGGCCGCGTGCAGCAAGCAGACCGCGCAGTTCCTCGGTGTTATACAGTTCCCCGTTGTAGACCAGTGTATAATTTTCTTCCTGCCATTCCAGCTGCATGGGCTGGCAGCCGTTTTCCAGGTCCACAACCGCCAACCGGGCATGAAGCATTGCGGCCCGTCCGCTGATGTACATGCCCCGCTGATCGGGGCCGCGGCGGGTCATGGTCCGCTGCATAGCACAGTATGCTGCATAATTGCTTTGAATGGCGCGCGGATCGCGTCCGATTTGCCCTGCAATTCCGCACATAAAAACTCCCCTTTCTGCCGTAACTCCTATCAGGAGTATGCAGAAAGGGGGGCATTTTAGAACCGAGGCTTGGATTTTCAGCGCCGGGCTGCCGCAATGGCATCCGCAATACGGTGCGCTACCGCATCTTTACTTTGCAGCGGCAGTTCTTCGTGGCCCTGTTCGGTAATCAGCGTTACCACATTGGTGTCCACACCAAAACCGGCGCCGGGCACCTTGAGGTTATTGGCCACGATCATGTCCATCTTCTTTTTATGCAGTTTTGCCGTGGAGTTTTCCAACAGATCGCGGGTTTCCATGGAGAATCCGCAAACAAAGAGATTTTCGGGTTTATGCTCACCGACCCAGGCCAGGATATCTTGTGTGCGTTCCAGCGCAATCGCCATTTCACCGTCTTTTTTCTTCACCTTGTCGGAGGCTACCACCGCCGGGCGGTAATCGGCAACCGCTGCCGCCATGACCAACACATCCGCATCCATGGCGTGCTGCTGCACTGCCGAGAAAAGGTCTGCCGCGGTTGTAAAGGGAATCATCTTTACAAACGGAACCGGCGGCAATGTGCATCCCGTGGAAGCCAGCAGCGTAACATCGGCACCCCGCAGCATACAGGCACGGGCCACCGCGTACCCCATTTTCCCGGTGGAATGATTGGTCAGATACCGCACAGGGTCCATGGGTTCCTGCGTTGCGCCTGCCGACACCACGATTTTCTTGCCCTTCAGATCTTTTTCACAGGCCAGTTCACGCAGCACATAATCCACCAGTACGCCTTCTTCCGGCAGACGGCCGGAGCCCACATCGCCGCAGGCCAGCAAACCGGAACCGGACGGAATGACGGTAAATCCATACCCTTCCAGCGTTTTCAGGTTATCCTGGGTGATGGGATTTTCCAGCATGTGGGTATTCATGGCCGGTGCCACCAGCTTGGGACAAGTTGCTGCCAGCGTGACCGTGGTAAGCATATCATCGGCCAGGCCGTGCGCCATTTTGGCAATCACATTGGCCGTGGCAGGTGCGATCAGCATCAAATCTGCCGCATTCGCCAGCGAAACATGGGCAACATCATACTGAAAATTCCGGTCAAAGGTATCTACAATACAGCGCCGGTTGGTCAGTGTTTCAAATACCAGCGGTGCAATAAACTCTGTGGCATTCTTTGTCATCAAGACATGAACATCGGCCCCCATTTTGACCAAAGCATGGGCAACGTTGGGCATTTTATAAGCGGCAATTCCCCCACTGATTCCAAGAACGATGGTTTTGCCTGTAAGCTGCATAGGATTCACAGTCCTTTCCCTGTTTGGATAGCCTTATTATACCAACTCGCTTTCCATTTGTAAATTGCAGAGTCAGACTCATTTTAATTTGCAAAATGTCTGTAAACTGCTATAATAGTACCAGTTTTACGGAAATGGAGCTTTGGGTATGATCTTGGCGGTTGACATCGGCAATTCGAATATCTGTATTGGCGGCCTTGCCGGCGAGGGGCATCGGGATGTGCTGTTTACAACACGCATGGTGACCCGTGCGCGCTGTACCGCCGATGAATATGCCGCAGAACTGAAATTTCTGTTGGGGCGCCTGCAGGTAGACTGCAAAAATTGCGAAGGCGTGATCGTTTGCAGCGTAGTTCCCAGCCTGACCACGCCGCTGGCCGATGCCTGCCGCCGTCTGACCGGAAAAGAAGCGCTGATCGTCAGCCATACGCTGCACACCGGCCTGACCTTCCGTGTGGATGAACCCGGCCGCGTAGGCAGGGACCGCATTGCCGATGCCGTTGCCGCTGCCGCACTTTACCCGTTGCCTTGCATGACCGTCGACCTCGGCACTGCCACAACGTACAATGTTTTGTCGGCACAGCGGGAGTTTCTGGGCGGCTTCATTGTGCCGGGGGTGCAGACCAGCCTGCGTGCCATCAGCGTGGGAACAGCACAGCTCCCGCCCATTGCCCCGGAACCGCCCAGTGACCTGATTGGCCGAAACACGGTGGAAGCGTTGAACAACGGCGCGATGTTTGGAACAGCTGCCATGCTGGATGGTCTGGCAGAGCGTGTGCAGGCCCAGCTGGGCGCACCGTTGACCGTGGTTGCCACCGGCGGACTGGCCCCTTATATCACGCCTTGCTGCCGCTTCAAAGTCATTTATGACGCCGATCTTCTGTTCAAAGGTCTGGCGCTGCTGTGGGAATTGAACCACGACGTTTGTTGCTGAAAACCCGCCGCTGCCGGAAAATCCGGCAGCGGCGGGTTCTTTATGATTTTCTTACTGTACAGGAACAGACCACGTTTCAATGGTCAGGGTATCATCCGCATGGTGGGTCACCAGCGAAACCAGCGAAACTCGCCCGTCATCTGCAAAAGCAGCCACATAATCTTCCGGCTGGCCGCTCCAATCCTGTTGGTACATCACGAAACCACCATCGCCAAAGTACCACCCCGTACCGTATGTTCCGGAACTGACCTGTACAGTTTCCCGGTTTTGCAAGGTCCCCGTTGCCCGGACTTCTTCCGGACTCAACGCAGAAAATGCATCGAGAGCTTCTTCCATTTCATCCGTCACCGTTTCCGTCTCCGGAGCGGTTCCAAACCATTGATCTTTTAAGGCTTGTGCCTGCACCGGATCCGCCTTGCTTTCATCAATCGGCAAATCGAACAGCAGGAAACTCCCCTCTGCATTTTCATTTACGGTAATGGTGCCTTCCTCCGGGTCCTGGGTATACCCGTTCAAAAGTGTACCGATATCTGCTTGGCATTCCAGTATCACCGCAAGCTGCGGATTCTTATCTGCAAAAGGTTCCAGGGTATCGGTTTCCAGAAGAATATAGCGTATGCCATCCTCCACAATATCCGTTCTTGCCCCGTTCATTGTGTATACATTGTAATCCATCATGGGGCAATCCGGTGCGGCCAGCAAGGGCGAAACCATGCTGTTGCTCAGCGTGATATCAGGTTCCGCATCTTCCAATGGCCGCATTGGCGTTCCGTCGGTACGCGTCAGTGCCAGCACCGCATAACTGCGGTCTGCTTCCGGCGTCGCGCCCGCCCAATCGGAGGACCAGTAACCGGTAACATTTTCGCCGCTGGTAAGCCCCAACAGTGAAACCGTATAGTTGCCCGCCTGCTTCGTTTCGTTGATAGAAACCGCATCTTCACCGGTAAACAGTGCCGCCAATTCCTGCCGTTCCATACGCTGTGCAACCTGCTGGGGCTGTAAAAAACACCCTGCTGCTGCAACACCCCCGGCACAAAGGCAACACAAAGCCGCAACCAAACCCACGCGCCAAACGATACGCCAACTTTTTGGGGAAGACTTCTGCCCCGTTTCCCGCTCAATCTGCATCAACGCACGGTTCAGAATTCGTTTTTGCTGCGCAGCGTACAGTTTCTTTTCCGGCAATTGCACCGACGCAATCTCATCATATACACGTTTCATGGCCTTTACTCCTTTCCAAAA
>NZ_JACJKP010000793.1 GCF_016901605.1 Gemmiger formicilis | reverse complement strand
ACCTGCCAGACGGTAGTTCTCCCCCACAAAAAGGGTATACACCGCTGAGGCGGCAAGCAGCCCCGCCATGCCCAGGCTGTTGTAGACGCCAAACACGTGTTGGCTGTTTTCCTGTCCAAGATCATCTTCTGGCAGGCGTCGGATTTTGGCGGTTTTCTGGCAGAGCGGGTGCTGCTCAGTGTGGTGATTGCCGGGCTTTCCGGGGTGGATACCAGCATCCT
>NZ_JACJKP010000792.1 GCF_016901605.1 Gemmiger formicilis | reverse complement strand
AGCACGTTTTTTCTTACGGTGCCACGCGCGTACAGTACGTTTGCACCGCCAGTCATCCAGGCGCTGCGACAAGGTATTCTTTTTTTTCTTTTGCGGTTGTTTATCAGTCTGGGTCGAATATGCAGGGGTATGCGCGTGGCGCAAGTTGCGTGCCGTTGTGAACGCCATTGCCGCAACCGTGGGCAATTTGTTGCTGATGATTGTGCGGCCTTTTGTGCTGG
>NZ_JACJKP010000791.1 GCF_016901605.1 Gemmiger formicilis | reverse complement strand
ATCGCTTTGCCGCTCGGTCTGTAACGCCAAAGGCGATCCAAACTCTTTTTTTGTCCTTTTATGATTTTACTGTATCGTTTTTTTAAGGATCTGTGCAGGCCGCTTTCGCGCCAAACTAAAAAAACACTGTGGCGCACCTGCGCCATTTTGAGAAACGAAGCTTTGAGCGGAAAATTGAGGCCATCCACCCTGTACAGAGTGTAATACCTCTTAAGTTTACA
>NZ_JACJKP010000790.1 GCF_016901605.1 Gemmiger formicilis | reverse complement strand
GCACCCAGTTCCGCGGCCAGTTTGAACAGCGGGTCAAGGGGCTGATCAGCGAAGTAAAGGCTGCCGGCAACATCATCCTGTTCATCGATGAGATTCATTCCATCGTGGGTGCGGTAGATCTCCCGGTCGCGGCCGATGATGCGGTCCGTCTTGCCGTCACGGGCTTTCTGGGTCAGGTTTTCACAGTAGGTATCCAGGAACTTGCGGCGGGGGGCTTTGCC
>NZ_JACJKP010000789.1 GCF_016901605.1 Gemmiger formicilis | reverse complement strand
ACGGGATACCAGATATTCAGGCAGTCCCAATTCCCGACCGGCCTGACGTACTTCGTCCTTGAACAAATCACGCAGGGGTTCGACGATCTCTTTGAAATCCACATAGTCCGGCAACCATTGAGTTCGAATAAAACGAAACACCGCAAAAACCCAGTATTTATGCGGGCTTGCGGCGTTTCAAGAAGTCTTTTGATAACAATTTGATAACAGCCATACAAGAG
>NZ_JACJKP010000788.1 GCF_016901605.1 Gemmiger formicilis | reverse complement strand
CGTCGAAGATGGCCTCCTTGTCCTCCTGCATGTCCTTGTCGTAGGCCAGGGGGATGCCCTTCATCATCACCAGCAGGGTGTTCAAATCGCCGTAGACCCGGCCGGTCTTGCCGCCGACAAAACGCTGGAAGAACTGACCCTGGACGAGTTCAAGCAGTACAGTGATCTGTTTGAGGAAGATGTGTACCATGCCATCGACCTGACCACCTGCTGCGAGGGCC
>NZ_JACJKP010000787.1 GCF_016901605.1 Gemmiger formicilis | reverse complement strand
GGTGACTTCGCCATGACTCAATTACTTGCATTGAAAAAAGAGGATTAACATACTTTAACAGAAGCAAGGTAACCCACCATGACCAACTTCGATTTTCTCCTTTCGGAACCACAGGTTTTCCAGGCAGAGGGCGGCCTCCTCGGGGGTGACGGGCTTGCGGTCGGCGTGGTTGGCGGTGTTGCCGGTCTGGCGTATGTAGTTCAGCCGCCGCCACAGGTCCT
>NZ_JACJKP010000786.1 GCF_016901605.1 Gemmiger formicilis | reverse complement strand
GCGCAGACATTGCGGCTCTCGATGTCGGTAAAATCATCAGGGGAAGCGAAAGGCACATTGGTCATGCCCAGTTCCTCGCCCTGGTAAATGTAGGGGGTCCCCTTCATGCCGTGCCGCCGGTTATGCGGAGGCGGACATCCTGGCTTCCCTGCAGGCCAAAGCCCGCGATAATGCCCGCACCCCCATGCAGTGGAACGCCACCGCCCAGGCAGGCTTTACCA
>NZ_JACJKP010000785.1 GCF_016901605.1 Gemmiger formicilis | reverse complement strand
ACGGCGGGCCGGATCGGCGGTCTGGTCCTCCTCTTCCTCACCCAGGAACTCAAACACCCGTTCCGCAGCGGCGGCCATGCTTTGCAGCATGTTGGACACCTGCGAAAGCTGCTGATGCGGTTCCATGATGTGGATTCCGGTTCCATTACGCTGAACGGCCACAACGTCCGTGACTTTGACCGCACGGCGCTGCGGGAAGGCTTCGGTATGGTGCTGCAGGAT
>NZ_JACJKP010000784.1 GCF_016901605.1 Gemmiger formicilis | reverse complement strand
GGATGGACTCTCCGGTGAGGGACGCCTGATTGACGGTGACCTCCCCCTCCAGCACCAGACCATCCACGGGGATGATGCCGCCGGCACGAACCACCACGGCGTCTCCCGGCTGGAGGTGGGCGAGCTGCTGGAGGAGTGGACAAGAAAGAAATCCGTGGCGGATCTGGCCCGGTGTATGTCCTTAAATGTGGACCGGGTCTGGCTGCGCACAGCCCAGGGCGA
>NZ_JACJKP010000080.1 GCF_016901605.1 Gemmiger formicilis | reverse complement strand
GCCCTATACCGATTTATGGATTTCCGATATCAAGCAGATGGATTCCGCGCTGCACCGCCAATACACCGGCGTGGGCAACGAACTGATTCTGGAAAATCTGCAAAAACTGGCCGCACAGGACCGGGAACTGATCCTGCGCATCCCGGTGATCCCCGGTGTCAACGATGACGAGGAAAACATCCGTGCCAGTGCCGATTTTATCCTGAACGCACTGGGCGGCAAGGTCCGCACCCTGCAGCTGCTGAGTTTTATGCGCCTGGGGGAGGAAAAGTACAAGTCCCTGGGGATTCCGTATCCCATGGAAGGGGTACGGCTGCAGCGCAAAGCATTTCAGAAAAAAGTGGAGGGCATCGCGGCATACTTCAACGGCCGGGGCATCCACTGTTTGGTAGGCACCAAAGAAAAAACCTGAACCGTTCCTACAATCTACAAGGAGGCATTTTATATGGGCAACATCCACACCACGGCTTGCGGCACCGAGCCTTTTGACAAGACCTACTGTCTGGGCTATCAGGTCCATCACGAGGACTGGTCCCCCTATCCGCGCATCAATAAACTGCGGCAGGATTTCCTGGACCGCGGCTACGATATCGACGTGGAACGGCTGCGGCTGGTCACCGAGAGCTACAAGGCCCACCCCAATGCACCCCAAAAGCTGCAGGCGGCCTACGCCTTTGCCCATGTACTGGAAAACTGCGGCATCTATATTTATGACGACGACCTGATCGTGGGCGATATCGCTTCCCCGGTAAAGTCCGCCCCCATCTACCCCGAATTTTCGGTGAACTGGATCATCGACGAGATCGAACATCATCCCTTTGAAGAGCGGGAACACGACCAGTTCTATATCCGCAACGACAGCGAGCGGCAGGAAATTCTGGACCTCTGCCGCTGGTGGCAGGGCCGCACGCTGGACGACTACATCAATACCCGTCTGGACGATGACCAGCTGAAGGAATCGGAAGCGGGGAAGAAGATCTTCCAGACGAACCTCTACCATTACGCCGGCACCGGTCACCTGGCCATTGACTATGCCCGTCTGATGCGGCTGGGCTTTGACGGCCTGCTGGCACAGGCCAACGAAAAACTGGCCAACCTGGATATGCACGACCACGAGTTTGTGACCAAGCGGGAATTTTACCGGGCCATGATCATCATGCACAGCGCGGTGAAAAAGTATATCGCCCGCTATGCGGCCCTGGCTGACGAGATGGCCGGCAAGGAAACGGACGAAAAGCGCCGTGGCGAACTGCGCGCCATTGCCGAAAACTGCCGTGCGGTGGCGGGCGGTGCGCCCAAAACCTTCTGGCAGGCCCTGCAGCTGTTCAACTTTGCCACCATGCTCATCTGCGTGGAGTCCAACGGCCATTCCATCTCCTACGGGCGGATGGACCAGTGGCTCTACCCCTACTACGAAGCCGACATGAAGAACCATGTCATCACCAAGGATTTTGCCCTGGAACTCATCGAAGTCGAGTATGTCAAGCTGAACAATCCAACCAAACTCAAGGACGCGGGCAGCATGGCCCTGCGCAATGGCCGCGGGTTTGGCGGCGAGAGCCTGACGGTGGGCGGTGTGGACCGGGATGGCAACGACGCCACCAACGACCTGACCATGCTGCTGCTGGAGGCTTCGGCCCATACCCGCATGATGAACCCCTGGCTCTGTGTGCGTATGCATGAGGGCACCCCCGAAGAACTGCGCATCAAGGCCGTGGAATGCATCCGCGCCGGGTACGGCCACCCCAAACTGTTCAACGACGGCCCCGCCATCAAGGGAATGATGCGCAAAGGCATGTCGCTGGAAGAGGCCCGGGATTACTGCGTGGTAGGCTGTGTGGAGATCAGCCTGCCCGGCAAGGAATACGACTGGCATGACGCTGCCTATCGGCAGCCAGCTCACCGGCAAGGCGTGCTTCTTTGGCGATCCTGTCTCGATGGACGAGAAGGAAGGCACCGTCACCTTCTGGCACTGCGGCATGGCAGCCTGCAACCTGGCCCGCAAGGATACCGGTGCCCGGGTAGGCGTACACCCCAACCGCAAAATCGGCCCGGTCATGGATTTCGGCTGCGAAGCCTGTGAGCAGGTCACCCTGTTCCGGGTAGGCCGCAAACCGGACGGCAGCTTCCGCTTATTTATTGCGGAAGGCGCGGCGCTGGACAAGCCAAAGCAGTTCAACGGTACCTCTGTGGTAGTCAGAACCAACGGTAACGCCAAGGATGTGGTGTACGGTACGGTCAAGGGCGGTTGGGAACCGCACTACGTTGTGGTATATGGTGCCGTTGCCAACGAACTGGAAAAGTTCGGCCGCATGTTGGGGGTGGCTGTTTACCGCCTTTAATAAAAGCAAATAGAACAGCCCGGCTCAAAGCGGTGATAAAAGAGTCGGGCTGTTAAGGCGTGAACCTTGCTTGTTTTGCTTATGCCTAGTATACTTAAACTCAGAAAGTGACAATTTTGGATTCCTGATAATGAGGAGTGGTTACTATGGCGTATGTGGGCATTAACATGGAAAGCGTAAAGAGTAAAAATATCGAAGCTATTTTAAAACTCTTAAACACCCAAGGTTTGATGTCGAGAAAAGACATTGCGCTGGAATTAGGGCTGACACCTGCGACGCTTACGATGCTGTGTGCAGAGTTACTGAATGAAGGAGTCCTTGTTGAAAAAGGGGAAAGCCCACAGCAGAATCGTGCGGGTCGCCGGAAAATACTGCTTGGGATCAACTATGGATACAAATATGTACTCACAATAAGTATTGAGTTGCCGTTCACAATAATTTCTGTCTGTGACTTGGGTGGGGAGCATTATGCTTCCAAAGAACTACTTACGAACTGTGATATGGCTCCAGAACTGTTTCTTCGACAAGTGGCAGAGAGGGGAAAGGCTTTGCTTTGGGAAGCAGGCGTTGAACGATCCAAACTTTTAGGAGTTGGTGTTTCGGTGCCGGGGGCAGTTAATCATCAAGAAGGGATAAGTTATCGGGCTTATCGAATTTGGGATGATGCTGTACCTGTTTGTGAATACTTGAAAGAGTATTTCGATTGCCCGATTCTTTTGAAAAATAATGTCCGGGCGTTTGCACAGGCAGAATTGACTTTTGGGCATGGTAAGACACTTGAGAACCTGTTGTTTCTAAAGTGGGGACCGGGTGTAGGCTCTGCAATTATTACAAATGGTTCCATTTATGAAAGCGGTGCCTTTAAAAATGCAGAAATAGGCCATGTACGGGTGGAACCAAATGGTCAATTGTGCAGATGTGGACGCCGCGGGTGTTTGGAAACGAAGGTTTCTACACATCCGATAGTTTCGGGTATCCAAGAACTCTGTTCCCAGGAAAATACTCCCCTGCTTTGGGAAATGGTGCAGGGAAATCCAAAAGCGATTACAGTGCATACCTTGCCAAAGGTGCTTGCTTTGGACGAGCCTGCTGTTTGGAAAGTGGTAGATGAGAAAATTCAGCTATTGGCAGGGGTTGTCGGGGCAATTTTGACTATGCTGGCTCCAGACCGATTGATTGTTTATGGCGATATGTTTCGTTTGCCGCATTTTATGGAGCACTTTATTGAGGCCTGTAAGCACTATGACCCTTATTATGATGAAAATTATATCGTATCCTCCTCATTGGGTGACAAGATTGGCTACATTGGGCCGTTGTCTGTTGTGGTCAGTGAACTTTTTTACAAATAGCTTTTTGGGGACACTGAACGATGAGGGAAAAAATAATAGTGGTGCGATAAAAAGGGAGAGGGCTTGTATGGCGTGAGGAGGAGCTTATGCTATCTGCATTTCGATATTCAAAAGTTGCAAAAAATATAATTCGTGTTAATAGTTTCATGGGAATAACCAATGAATATTTTTACCTCGTTTTGGGAACACATCGTGCGGCGTTGATCGATAGTGGATATGGGATTGGAGATTTGAGAAAATTCGTTTCCGCGGTGACGGACCGTCCTTGTATTGTGTTAAATACGCATGGCCACCCTGATCATGTAGGAGGAAATTGTCTTTTTGATGAAGTTCACCTTCATCCTGATGACCAGGGGTTACTGGAGTTGTATTCGGCCAAAGAGGTAGAATCCATGGTTGAAAACCTGCTTTGCGAAAAGAAGATTTGGTTTGACCACCATGAGCGTTTAACAACGGATACGGTGATGCCAGAAATCATTCCATTACATGATGGAGAAATTTTTGATCTGGGAGGCGTGACACTAGAAACGATTGCTATGCCCGGACATTCCCCGGGAAGTGTTTCCTTTTTGTATAAGGAAGAAAAGATACTGTTTTCGGGGGATAACTGTGGACCACAGCCCTTGCTGGCGATACCAGAACAATGTTCTAATGCTGGCAGAAAATATTCATCTTTGCCGTTGGAAACTTTTTTTAAAAGTTTGATAAGAATCAACGAAAGGAAGGCGGAGATTCAACAAATTTTCAACTGCCATAAGAGCGGGGAGCTACCAATTTCCTGCTTTGAAGGGGTTTTAGAAGCAGTGGAAGGTGTTCTGCTCGGGAAATATCGTGGTGTGCCGACATCCATTTTTCAAGGAAAAGTTAAAAATGTGTTTTCCGCCAGAGGATTGGATCCGGAACTCGTAGGAATAACCGAGGAGAGTTTTTGTGGAGATGTGATTTTTGCTAAGGACAATCTTTGGGAGTGAAATCGGAGACAATATTATTTCTCCCATCAAAAATGCATCTTACTGTATATATACCTGAAGGAGATCTAAATGAAAAAATACATCATGGCGCTGGACGCCGGCACGACCTCCAACCGCTGTATTCTGTTCGACCGGCAGGGGAATATGTGCAGTGTGGCACAAAAGGAATTTACCCAGTATTTCCCCAAACCGGGCTGGGTGGAACATGACGCCAACGAGATCTGGACTACCCAGCTGGGTGTGGCTCTGTCCGCCATGAACCAGATCGGCGCGCGGGCCGAGGACATCGCCGCCATCGGCATCACCAACCAGCGGGAAACCACCATTGTGTGGGACCGGGACACCGGCGAACCCATCTACCGGGCCATTGTATGGCAGTGCCGCCGCACCAGCGAATACTGCGACGAACTGAAAGCCCGGGGCCTGACGGAAAAGTTCCGCCAGAAAACCGGTCTGGTGATCGATGCGTATTTTTCCGCCACCAAACTGAAATGGATTCTGGACAATGTGGAAGGCGCCCGGGAGAAGGCCCGGGCAGGGGAGCTTCTCTTCGGCACGGTGGAAACCTGGCTGATCTGGAAGCTGACCTGCGGCAAGATCCATGTAACGGATTACTCCAACGCCAGCCGGACGATGCTGTTCAACATCCACACGCTGGACTGGGACGATGAGATCCTGGAGATTCTGGATATTCCCCGGGATATGCTGCCCAGGCCGGTGCCCAACAGCGAATTTTACGAATATGCCGACCCCATGCATTTCGGCGGCGAGATCAAGATCGCCGGTGCGGCGGGGGACCAGCAGGCGGCGCTCTTCGGGCAGACTTGCTTCGGCGCGGGGGAAGCGAAAAACACCTTCGGCACCGGCGGCTTCATGCTCATGAACACCGGCGAAACCCCGGTCTTTTCCCAAAACGGTCTGGTGACCACCATTGCCTGGGGCCTGGGCGGCAAAGTCCATTACGCCCTGGAAGGTTCCATCTTCGTGGCGGGCGCCGCCATCCAGTGGCTGCGGGACGAGCTGCGCCTGGTGGAGGAATCCCGGGATTCCGAGTATATGGCGCTGAAAGTGCCCGACACCAACGGCTGCTATGTGGTGCCCGCCTTCACGGGGTTGGGCGCCCCCCACTGGGACCAGTACGCCCGGGGCACCATTGTGGGCCTGACCCGCGGCTGCAACAAGAACCACATCATCCGCGCCACCCTGGACAGCCTGTGCTACCAGGTGAACGACGTGCTCCACGCCATGGAAGCGGATTCCGGCATCCCCATGAAAGCCCTGAAGGTGGACGGCGGTGCTTCCGCCAACAACTACCTGATGCAGACCATGGCGGATATCAGCAACGTGCCGGTACAGCGCCCCCGCTGTGTGGAAACCACCGCCCTGGGGGCCGCCTATCTGGCGGGCCTGGCCGTAGGGTACTGGAACTCCACGGCGGATGTGGTGCAGAACTGGACGGTGGACCGGACCTTTACCCCCGCCATCGGGGAAGAGGAACGCACCAGGCGGATCAAGGGCTGGAACAAAGCGGTACGCTGTGCCTATAACTGGGCCAAAGACGATGGTTGAAAAGGAGAAAGACGATGTACGATATCATTATCATCGGCGGCGGGGTGTCGGGCTGCGCGGCAGCCCGGGAACTTTCCCGTTACCAGGCAGATATTCTGGTGGTCGATAAGGAAGAGGACGTTTGCTGCGGCACCACCAAGGCAAACAGCGCCATTGTACATGCCGGTTATGATGCGGCACACGGCAGCCTGATGGCCAGACTGAATGTGGAAGGCAGCAAAATGATGCCTGCCCTGGCCAAAGAACTGGATTTTGCCTACGACCAGTGCGGCAGCCTGGTGATCTGTATCAACGAGGAGGACCGCCCGGCCCTGCAAAAACTGTATGAGAACGGCGTGGCCAACGGTGTGGAAGGGCTGCGCATCATCGAGCGGGACGAGCTGGTTGCCATGGAACCCCATATTGCCGACGAGGCGGTGGCTGCCCTGTGGGCGCCCACCGGCGGCATCGTCTGCCCCTTCGGGCTGACCTACGCCCTGGCGGAAAACGCCGCCAAAAACGGCGTCAAATTCCAGTTCGATACCACCGTTACCGGCCTGACCAGGCTGGATGACGGCTGGCGGGTGGAAACCGACCGCGGCCCGCTGGAAGCCCGGTGCGTGGTGAATGCCGCGGGCGTCTATGCGGACAAGCTGCACAATATGGTGCAGCCCGACGATCCCATGACCATCGTCCCGCGCCGGGGCGACTACTTCCTGCTGGACCACACGGCAGGGGACCATGTAAGCCATACCATCTTCCAGCTGCCGGGCAAATACGGCAAGGGCGTGCTGGTCACTCCCACTGTTCACGGCAACCTGCTCATCGGCCCCACGGCCATCGATATTGAGGATAAGGAGGGCACCGCCACCACCGCAGCCGGTCTGGACGAAGTGCGCGCCAAGGCGGGGCTGGCCGTCAAGGACATCCCTCTGCGCCAGACCATCACCAGCTTTGCGGGATTGCGTGCCCATGAACTGCGGCACGACTTCTTCATCGGAGAGATCGCCCCCGGTTTCGTGGACTGTGCGGGCATCGAATCCCCGGGCCTGTCCGGCAGCCCAGCCATCGGCGTCATGGTGGCGGATATCGTGTCCCAAAGCCTGGGCCTGGAAAAAGACCCTGCCTTTGACCCCACCCGCAAGGGCATCCTGGACCCCAAGACCCTGCCCATGGAGGAACGCAACGAGCTGATCCGCCACAATCCCGCCTACGGCCAGATCATCTGCCGGTGTGAGAGCATCACCGAAGGGGAGATCATCGACGCCATCCACCGGGTGCCCGGTGCCCGCAGCCTGGACGGTGTCAAGCGCCGCACCCGGGCCGGCATGGGCCGCTGCCAGGCAGGCTTCTGCAGCCCCCGCGTTATGGAGATCCTGGCCCGGGAACTGGGTGTGGAGCAAAGCGCCGTTACCAAGTCGGGCGGCGGGTCCCGCATCATTGTGGGCACCAACAAGGACGTGTACTGAGGGAGGTCGTAAACCATGAAAAACGTAGACCTTGTGATCATCGGCGGCGGTCCGGCCGGTTTGGCGGCTGCGATCGCTGCCCGCAAAGCAGGCGTGCAGGATCTTGTGATTTTGGAACGGGATAAAGAACCGGGCGGCATCCTGAATCAGTGCATCCATAACGGATTCGGTCTGCATACCTTTAAGGAAGAACTCACCGGCCCTGAGTACGCTGCCCGTTTTGCGGAACAAGCCCGGGAACTGGGCATTCCCTGCAAACTGAACACCATGGTGATGGACCTGGCGGCGGATAAGACCGTTACGGCCATGAACCGGGAGGACGGCCTGTTCCAGCTGCACCCCAAGGCGGTGGTGCTGGCCATGGGCTGCCGGGAGCGGCCCCGCGGTGCGCTGAACATTCCCGGCTACCGCCCCGCCGGCATCTATACGGCAGGCACGGCCCAGCGGCTGGTGAATATGGAAGGGTATCTGCCCGGGCGCCGGGTGGTGATCCTGGGCTCCGGCGATATCGGCCTGATCATGGCCCGCCGGATGACGCTGGAAGGGGCCAAGGTGCTCTGCGTGGCGGAGCTGATGCCCTATTCCGGCGGCCTGAAGCGCAACATTGTGCAGTGCCTGGACGACTTCGGCATCCCCCTGAAACTGAGCCACACGGTGGTGGATATCCAGGGCAAGGAACGGGTGGAAGGGGTCACCATCGCCCGGGTGGAAAACGGCAAACCGGTGCCCGGCACCGAGGAACATTTTGACTGCGATACGCTGCTGCTCTCCTGCGGTCTGCTGCCGGAGAACGAGCTGAGCCGCGGCGCCGGGGTGGACCTGAACCCGGTGACCGGCGGCCCCGCAGTGAACGAGAGCCTGGAAACCAGCATCCCCGGCGTTTTTGCGGCGGGCAACGTGCTGCATGTACATGATCTGGTGGACTTTGTTTCGGAAGAGGCTTCCGCCGCCGGTGCCCACGCTGCGGCGTACATTCTGGGCGGCGAGCAGGAGGCGGACACCCGCACCCTGCCGGTGCGGTGTGAAAACGGTGTGCGGTACACGGTCCCCACCACCCTGCGCCCCGCCTGTGCCGGAGATACCGTGACCCTGCGGTTCCGGGTGGCCAATGTGTACAAGAACAAGAAGGTGGCGGTCTACGCCGGGGATACCTGCATCTTCAGCCGCAAGCGGCCGGTGCTGGCCCCGGGCGAGATGGAGACCGTGCTGCTGAAGGGTGATGTGCTGCGTGCCCACGCCGACGCGGCGCAGCTGACCGTGACGCTGGAGGAGGCATAACGATGGAAACGATCAAACTCATCTGCATCGGCTGCCCCATGGGCTGCCCGCTGGAGGTAGAGCGTGACGGCGACACCGTCACGGCGGTGCGGGGCAATACCTGCCCCCGGGGCGATGCCTACGCCCGCAAGGAGGTCACTCATCCCACCCGCATTGTGACCAGCACGGTACGGGTACAGGGCGGGGCGGCTCCCATGGTGTCCTGCAAGACCCGCAGCGATATCCCCAAGGATAAGATCTTTGCAGTGGCCGCCGCCCTCAAAACGGTGGAAGCCACAGCCCCCATCGCCATTGGCGACGTGCTGCTGCCCGATGCTGCCGGCACCGGCGTGGACGTGATCTCCACCAAGGCCGTAGCCGCCAAAAACTGAACTGTCTCCCAAAACCGACAGCAATAGAAAAACCGCCGTTCCCTTTGCCGGGGAACGGCGGTTTTTCCTGTTAGAACAGAACCAGCTGGATAAATCTGCCGGTTTGGCTGGGCCCAATCATCGGAACCTTCGGTCATCGTTTTCCGGGTTCTTCATCATGCGGAGCGGGAGCGGATTCTGCGCAAAATAGAACATGGGTTAGGGTCAGCGGGAAAGGTAAGCGTCGATCCGCACCCCTACATTCTCCTGCAGGTTTCGATAGAAAAACTGGTAATCATAAAGATGATAGATGCCATCGGAGAAGATGGAAAGTACCGGGGGATACTCCTGCGGCGATACATCCGGGACCTTCAGGGCACCCCGCTGCGGGTCAATATAAGCGCCGGTCAGATGGGGAATCTCGGTCACAATGGAACCGCTGTAATCGGTAAAACAGGCACCGGCGTTTTCCTCCCGGGAGGCGGGGGTGCTGTCGGTTTTCCAGTTCAACGGATTGATGGCCAGTGTGCGGGTCCCGGCGGGGATCATAAGAGAATCCGTTACGCTTTCGGCTTCGCTGTTGAAGGAAATAATCACCCCGGTATCCGTTTCCCCGGCGGCAAACCGCAGATGAGGGTATTCTTCCAGCTCTTCCTCTGTAATGCGCCAGCCGATGGCATAGCAGGCCACCAGCAGATCGTTTACTTCTTCCCGGGCAAAACAATCTTTCAGAAGGCGGATGCTCATATCCGCGCCCTGGGAAAAACCGGCCAGAACAATGGGGCGGCCCTGGTTGTAATGCTCCAGGTAATAGGTGAAGGCTTCCTTGATATCCTCATAAGCAAGGGAAAGATAGGCTTCCCGCTCCTCCGGGGGCAGCTCATACACGTTCAGGCCTGCCTGCCGGTAGTAGGGGGCAAAGAACCGGGCATCTTCGTCGTAGATGCCTTTTTCCATGTTGGTGGCCCCCGCAAAGGCTTCTTTGGAAGCGGTATCCTCAAGGGACATATTGTAGCTGTCATCGGTGCCGCCATATACCGTGGGGCAGATAAAAAACACATCGGCAGCTGCGGTTTCGGCGGTCTCCAGGTACACCCAGTTGTCGGAGTTTTCGTAAAGGGAAACAGGCTGGGATTCAGTTCCGCATCCGGCCAGGACAATCAGAAAGACCAGCAGGGCGGCAGGGAAAAGGATTTTTTTGGTCATAGGTTTGGCTCTCCCGAACAGTTTCAGAATAGGTAAGGACAATGCGCGTCTTATTATATCGCGAAGGAAGGCACGGGGCAATCCTTTGAAAGCATTCCAGGGTCATAAATCCGGAATCTTTTCTGTTTGCGTTCTGCAAGCCGTTTTGGGGTAAAAGGGGGGGGCAATCTTTGGAATGGGTTGCTCCACACAGAAATACGCCGGTCCCGTAAGGACCGGCGCATTCCGATAGTTACAGCAATGCCCTTGCTGTGACTACAGGTCTTGCCTGAACGATACAAATGTACTCCCGTAACAAGCCGGTTGAATTTTCTAAATCAAAATATACCCGCTTGCGGATTGTTTGTGCGTCATTATGCAGAAAAGCTGCGGCGGTTTTTGGCGGTTTTGCACAGGAACAAGAGCTTTTTAAGAGTGTACGGATGCAGCTGCCCGGTTGATAAGGCGCAAAACTTTCACGGCAGATTCGCAGGTGGAAAGGCTTCCCCGGTAGTATCGCGAGGGTCCAGGCTCAGGTCCATAAGGTACTCAAACAAAATCAACACGCGGGCATAAAAATAGTTGGCCGTCAGGTTACGATCATCCAGAATTTTGTCGTCCAGAAGAATAAAGGCGGGGTCAGCCTGCTGGGCAATGGGGGAGTGCTGGCCGCCGGTAAAAGCGACCACATCCATGCCAAGGCGGCGGGCATCCTGTACCGGTTTGACAATGGTATCGGTGGTGCCGCTTTTGCTGATGGCTATGACCAACTTGGCCTGCAGCGCGTTGTTTTCATAGACTTCATAGCTGTTGGTTCCAATGGCGTGGTAACCAAGTACGAGCAGTTTGCGAACAAGAAAATCCCGCAAAGGGGCGCAGAAACCCGTCCCGGTAATCAAAATGGGGCCTTGCCGGTTTTTGGCAAGCAGCGCCAGAAAAGAATGAATCTGTTCCGGAGGAATTTCGCCGATAAAAGAGGTGATGTGGGAAGCATGGGTCCGGTTGCTGATCTCGTTCTGAAGGAGAAATTGCAGGCGGTACACCATGTCTGTGTATCCCGTATATCCCAATTTCTTACTCAGCCGGATGATGGCTGCGGGCGAAGTGTAGTTCCGGGCTGCAAATTCACGCACACTGTACTGGGCGTTTTGGTCTGCAGCCTCCACAACAGCCTGCAGCAGCGCTTGTTCTGAGTTGGAAAGATGATATTGTTCTGCCAGTTTATAAAGATCGTGCTTCATGAACTTCTCCCGGAATGATGAATAATAACGTTTTTTCAATTATACAACAATCCCCCCGGGATGCAAAGCTGCCGATGAGATTTCAAAAGTGAAACATGTTTCGAAAGCGGTGAACATGTTCAAAATGTATCAATATATATTGAATAATTTGTGCAATCTGGATATAATCGAAGCGTAAATCAGGAAGGCGCCAAATCCTGAACAGGCAGGTACTACCAAAAAACAGTGAGGAGAAAAGCTAATGAAAACAAAAGTCATGGACGCCATGCAAAACTTTTCCAAAGCTTTGATGGGTCCGGTCCTTTTTCTGCCGCTTGCCGGTATGATTCAGGCCCTTTCGTCTGTCATGTCCAATACATCCATTGTGACCGAAGGCGGTATCCTTTGGACCGTGGGGCAGTTTATCAACGGCGGTGTGGGTGCCGTTATTGGAAACCTGGGCATCCTTTTCTGCGTGGGTATTGCCATGAGCCTTGCCAAAAAGCGTAAGGCGGACGCTGCCTTTGTGGCATTGGTCAGTTATTTGATCTGGCTGGCGGCAAACTCCAAATGGCTTACCGTTGCGGGCCTGGTGATAGAAGGCAGTGACGCCAGCTCCCTGTATGGAACGGGCCAGAC
>NZ_JACJKP010000783.1 GCF_016901605.1 Gemmiger formicilis | reverse complement strand
TTACCCAGCTGCTGGCCGGTCAGACCGAGATCAAGCTGGGCAGCCTGACCCCCACCCGTGACTTCAACTACGTGAAGGACACCGCCAACGGCTTTATGACCATTGCAGACTGCGGTGCCCAACCGGTCAGGTTGCGCAGTTTGGTGGCATCGCCCAGCAGGCGGTTGACCTCGCTCTTTTCAGGGCGCAGGCGTTCAGCTTCGCAGACGATGGTGGCATTGG
>NZ_JACJKP010000782.1 GCF_016901605.1 Gemmiger formicilis | reverse complement strand
TGTATAAGCGCGAAATGAAAGGCAGCGTAAAACTGCTTTTGATTTTCGGCGCCGTGATCACGCTGTATGTGACCATCATCATCACCATGTATGAGCCGGAAATGATGGCCACCCGGTCACAGGTGCGTTCCACCTCTTCAAAAATATGGCTGGAAAGCAGGATCGTTTTGCCCTTGTTCTTTTCTTCCGCAAGCAGTTCCACAAAGCGGCTCTGCATCAGGG
>NZ_JACJKP010000781.1 GCF_016901605.1 Gemmiger formicilis | reverse complement strand
AATTCCAGATCAAATCCATTTTTCACACCATCGGTGTCAATGGAGTTGACAACCAACTCTCCTGCCCCGTTCCGGACGCCCTGTTCCAGCCAGTCCAGCGCGTCGATACCGGTGCCATCGCCAACCCCGGCATCATTCCGGCGGCAGCCCAAAAGTACGGCAACCAGTGTGTGGTACTTTCGGCCGATATCAAGCGAGTGGATGGCCGCTTTATGTTGTTTG
>NZ_JACJKP010000780.1 GCF_016901605.1 Gemmiger formicilis | reverse complement strand
TTCGCTCTGCAAGTCCGCATTGCAGTACGGGCAGGCAGGGTATTTGTCCGAATCGTAAAAATGTCCCTGTTCACACTTGGTCAGTTTCATCGTTGTTCCTCTTTCTCACAGCACTGCGCACTGTGCGTGCGGGGAGAATCCCTGCTGGTACAGACCCTGAACCCGGAGGCCCCGGTGTTTGTGAACGGGGAACGGATTGACGGGGAACACCGGCTGCAAAAC
>NZ_JACJKP010000779.1 GCF_016901605.1 Gemmiger formicilis | reverse complement strand
GAAACAAAAAAATCTCCCTCAGCCTAAGCTGAAGGAGATTTTTTATGACCCGTACGGGAATCGAACCCATGTTACAGCCGTGAAAGGGCCGTGTCTTAACCGCTTGACCAACGGAGCTTTGATGGCGGAACTGGCGGGACTAGCGTCCATTTTGCTCTTGTTTCCGTCCCTTACCCTCTGGTGGATGCTGCTTACCGTTGCCGGGGTACTGCTGGCAGCAGC
>NZ_JACJKP010000778.1 GCF_016901605.1 Gemmiger formicilis | reverse complement strand
GTATTGATGGGGATGGCAAAGCCGATGCCCTCGGCTTCGGAGTAGCTGCTCTTGGCGTTGACGATGCCGATGAGTTCCCCGTTGGCGTTGAACAGACCGCCACCCGAGTTGCCCAGGAACTGATCGAGAACGGTTCTGTGGCGCGTCCGGCGCTGGGCGTCAAGATCTATGACGTCAGCGATGCGGCCACTGCCCAGCAGCTGGGCGTGAGCAGCACCGGCG
>NZ_JACJKP010000777.1 GCF_016901605.1 Gemmiger formicilis | reverse complement strand
GAGGGCGAAGTCCTGGCGGATGTGTTCACCATCTCTAACAATATGGATGGCTTTCATACGCTGTTGGAGAAGATTCAGGCCTGTATCGCACCTCAGGACAAAATAAGAGTAGGGTTTGAGGCCTGCATCGGATAACAGCATAGCCGCAATTGTTCGTGCATCCACACGGTCGGTTTTGGTCTTTCTGAGGCTGAGACTTTTCCGGTAGAGGTTTGTGCGTAA
>NZ_JACJKP010000776.1 GCF_016901605.1 Gemmiger formicilis | reverse complement strand
ATCTGCCAGCGGTCCGGGCCAAAACGCAATAAAGCAAAACCGCTTTCCTGTTCATCGTATCGTTTTTGCAGACGTTCCAGCAAATCCTGCGTTTCCACGGTGGAAAGACGCAGTACCAATGTGGCAACTTTCCTGGCATTGCTGGAACTGATCCGAGCAGGGCGTGTTCGTGTGGAACAGGACGGCGCACTGGAACTGGATCGCAGCCATAACAGACAAAAG
>NZ_JACJKP010000775.1 GCF_016901605.1 Gemmiger formicilis | reverse complement strand
TCAAAAATCACTATCCCAAGGGACTGCGCAACCTGGGTTGACAACAAAAAACAAAAATATCGCGACCGGTTATGTAAGAATTTTCCGGTCGCGGTTGTTTTTTCTTATAGGGCGTGGGCAGGCTGGAAGCGCTTTTTCACCACGCTGCCCGCCAGCACACCGCCGCGCAGAAGCCGCAATTTTCCAACAGGAAGCTGTTCGCTGTCTACGGGCGGTAACAGG
>NZ_JACJKP010000774.1 GCF_016901605.1 Gemmiger formicilis | reverse complement strand
ATCCCGCGCCGAAAGCCGTCCCTTTGTTCTGGTTTCGATGGCGGCAGGCCTTTCCATGCACCAGATCCGGCAGATGGCCGGCAGCGGATACCCCATCATCCGGATGATGCCCAAAAAGATAAAATCACAGATACTGGCTACCTGTTCGTTGGTGCCGCAGGCGCAGCCAAGTTCTTCCGCCAAAGCCTGTGCTTTGGCAGGGGTGCGGTTGGCCAGCAGAAC
>NZ_JACJKP010000079.1 GCF_016901605.1 Gemmiger formicilis | reverse complement strand
GCAGATGCAGCAGGTCATCATCCATCTGCTCCACACCTGGCAGCACAAACGCGGCTACAACAAGGACACACCGGAACGCTGAAGGAGGCACACCATGAAACTGACTTACACCGAAATCAACGGCTATCTCATTCCCGACCTGATCCTCCCCGAAACCGACACCCGCCCCATCGGCAAATACGGTGAGCTGCGGCGGCAGTTCCTGCAGGAGCATCGTTCTGACCTGTTCGACCTCATGCTTCTGGAAGGAACGCTACACAGCCACCTGGCCGATGCTGACGCCGAAGCCCGACAGATGTTAGAGGACACTATCACCCGGATGGCCCGCCAGCAGGGCGTGGATGAAGCCCTCAAACAGGCCGATCCGCTGGCCTGGGCAGGGCGCATGAATGCAATCAAGAATGCAGCCGAGGAAGCGGTCCTGCCGGACCTTCTGTACGGGGATGCACTGGAGTGATTCCTTTTCAGTCCGTACAAAAAGATCTGTCCGCAGGGGTAACGAGCACTGGCTTTGTATAGCTTTTGCAAGCCATACGCCGCCCCAGCGCAGTGCGCTGGCAAGGGGCGCAGCCCCTATGACCCCCGAAAATCCAACAACGCAACAATGCAAAGACCGAGCAGCGATGCCCGGTCTTTTGCTATATGGAGGTGAAATTATGTTGACTCGAAACGTACAGATGAACATCCGGGTGACACCGGAAGAAAAGAAGCTGTTTGAACAGGCAGCCACCCGATGCGGGCTGACACTCTCCCAATACATCCGTATGCGGCTGCGTAATCAGATGCCTCGGCCGCTGCCCACCGCCGACTACCGGCAGGTGCTGGATGCCCTCACCGCTCTCTATCATAAGGACAACACGCCGGAGGTACAGCGGGAGATTCTGGACACGCTGCTGGCCGTCCAGAGGGCAGTTACTGTGCCGCAGAAGGAGGAATGAGAAGATGGCTGTCACCAAGATCTGGCCCGTGAAAGGGCGTCTGGATGCGGTCATACGCTATGCCGGAAATGAAGAAAAGACCCATCTGCCGGACCTGACCGGTCTGTCTGCGGGCAAGGACGATCTGAGCGACGTACTGCAGTATGCCGTCAATGACGCCAAGACCAGCAAGGAAAGCCAGCTGTTTGTCAGCGGTGTCAACTGTGTCCCGGAGATTGCCCGCCAGCAGATGGAGCTGACCAAACAGCAGTTTGGCAAGACCGGGGGGACGGTGGCCTTTCATGCCTACCAGAGTTTCCGTCCCGGCGAGGTTACTCCGAAGCAGTGCCATGCCATCGGGGTGGAACTGGCCAAACGGGTATGGGGTGACCGCTTCCAGGTGCTGGTAGCCACCCACCTGAACACCGACTGCTGCCACAATCACTTCGTCATCAACTCAGTGTCCTTCGTGGATGGCAAACGGTACAACGACTGCAAAAAGACGTATCGTGCCCTGCAGGACGTCTCGGATGAACTGTGCCGAGAGCAGGGGCTTTCGGTGGTAGACAAAAAGGACGCCCACCGGGTGCCTCGCAACCTTTATCTGGCTGAGAAAGCCGGAGAACCTACCCGGTATAACGTCATGCGCCAGGACATTGATCTGGCCATCCTGCGCAGTGAAACGCCCCGAGATCTGCCCCGCATCCTGCGCAAGATGGGCTACGAGGTGGACTTCAACCCCAACCACAAATACCCGACCATCAAACTGCCCCATGACCGCCGCGCCGTGCGCTTCAAGACACTTGGCGAGGAATACACCCCTCAGGCAATGGCCCAGCGCATCCAACAGAATCATGCGATGGGGATTTTCAAACGTATGGAGATCTACAACAAGCGTTACCCGCCGGTGCATCCCCATGACCAGAAGCTGCGTCAGGACTTCCGCAAGGCCATTATGGAGGCGTTCGGCATCTACCGCACCTACCTGTATTACTGCTACCTGTTGGGCAAGCTGCCCACCACAACACCCAACTACCGCCCGCCTCATCCGGCCATGCGGGAGGATTACCGCCGCTGGGCAGAAATCGAAAAGCAGCTGCATCTTCTGGAACGGTATTCGCTGAATACCGCAGAGGACGTAGCTGCTTTTACATCAGAGCAGGAGCAGAAGCTGACTGATCTGGAGACCCGGCGCACCAAGTGCCGCAACCGTTTGCGCCGCTGCCGCGACCCGACCGAGTGCGAGGCCCTCCACACGGAAAAGGATGAACTGACCAAACAGATTACCGAAACAAGAAAGGAGCTGAAAACCGTCCAGCAAATCCCTGCCCGTGTCAAACGTATGCGGGAGAATATCCAACTGTTGAACGACCGGGAGCAGCAGCGCGCCGCCCACCGGAAAGAACGATAATCCACCTATCACAGAAAGGACAAAGACTATGAATCCCAATGGAATTTTGACTACTTACGAAGAACGCATGAAAGCCAACCTGCAGCGGTACCAGCATCCCGAAAAAGCCGGAACTTTCCGCTTGCGCCTTGATCATCGCACCTGGGGCAAGCACATGTGCCTGTTCTGCTACTTTACCGACATGGACACCAGCGAGAAGATCCGCCTGGCCTGCTGGCGCGGTGCTGGGGAGCGCTACGCGCCCCGCAAATCTGATATCGACTTTGCCAAGGTCCGTGACCGCACTGTCTGGCGTTGCACTCTGGCAGCAAACGTGTACGGCATCATCGACTGGATCGACGCGGAGCCGCTGTAAGAAAAGCCCTGCAGGTCCACCATCGTAATATAGGTGAATGAATATTCCCTTTATTGTTTTGGATCGCTAATACCAGGCGTTTCCCTCTGTTCAGACCAGCAAGCCGGACTCGGGTCAGCATAGTAAATATCCCCTCTGCGGCACACTTGACGTTTTTTAACATAACGTCGTGATTTCTAAGAAAACACTGGACCTGTATTCGCACCAACAACGTTGTTGAGAAGCTAAACTTGGAGACCCGCCGCTGTACCCGTGTGGTAGCCAGTTTCCCGGACGACAACTCTGCCCTTATACTTGTCTGTGCCAGACTGCGCCATGTGACTGATACCCAATGGTGAAATAAGAAATACATGAACATGAAGCACCTGGAGGCGGCCCTTGCGGACGCCTCCATCGCTGGCTGACTTCATTTATTCCAGAGACTGCAAACTAAATTTGCGAAAGAATGTTGACACTACCCGCAAGTGGTGTTATGTCCGCCGGGCAAAGAAAACGCCCCCGCTTGCGCGGAGGCATCCGTTCTTCAGTTGTCCTTGGGGAACCGGCTGTTGAACCGGTCCAGCGCCAGGGCGCAGATCACGCCGACCACCAGACAGATCAGATTGGCAGCCAGTGCTCCTGCCGAGGCGGCAAAGCTCTGGTAGGGCACGATCATGAGGGTTGCGGCAATCACAATGCCCACAATGGCATGGAAAGCGCAGGAATACTGGTGGGTGAACAGCGAGTCGATGCCCTTGGCCAGGCAGATCACCGTGACAATGGCTCCCAGCGCCCCGGGCAGCAGTACGTTCACGTCCAGATGGCCCAGACCATCCACAAAGGGCGTGTACAGGCCCAACGGCATCAGCAGGGTGGAAAAGCTCATACCGGGCGCAATGACGCTGAGCGCCACGCAGAAGCCACAGAAGAGATACCAGCCAAAGTTGGGGACGATCCTGACCGACAGCACGTTGAGGGTTCCCAGCAGGGCCAGGACCACCAGGAATGCCACCACCATGGACACCCAGGAAGCACGTGTACGCCCCTGCTCTCCCGCTTCCCGGAAGAGGGACGGCAGCATGCCTGCGATCAGGCCGACAAACAGACAGACTGACTGGTCCGGATAGCTTTCCAGGAAAAAGGACAGCAGATTGGCAATGCCCAAAAAGCCCACCGCCGCACCGAGGATCACCGGCAGCAGGCGGGGCACATGGGTTTTGAAATGTCGGACCGGACTGGACAGCAATTCCATGACCGGCTTGTAGATACCGAAAATCACACACAGGACGCCGCCCGAGATACCAGGCAACACTGCTCCCAGCCCGATCAGCGCCCCCTGCAGGAAACGCATGACCAGACGCACCACAGGCTGACGTCCAACGGAAGAATCTTTCATAGAGAGGATATCCTTTCCCAGTTTTTTCCCAGCAGCCAAAACACCACCCGGAATTTCGTACCATTATATCATACCCACGTATTTCTGAGAAGCGTGACACCTGCTGTATTTCTGTCGCAGAGACAAAGTTTTTTTGTGTGTTTTGCACATTTTCCTGTCGGGCATTCCTGCCTGCGGCCTGTCATCTGCAAGGTCACGGAATCCTTGTTCCCTGCTGCTTCCATTGTACCCGGAGTGCCTGCAGCGCACGCTTTTCAATGCGGGAGACATAGCTCCGGCTGATGCCCAACCGCCGGGCCACCTCCTGCTGAGTCTGTTCCTTCTCCCCATCCAGTCCGTAGCGCATGGCAAGAATACGGGCGTCCCTCTGCGGCAGTGCCTTGACCAGCTGCCGCAGCCGCACGGCGAGATCCCGCTGCTCGCAGTCCTCCTCCATGGCGGCATTGTCCGGCAAAACATCAGCCAGGGTCAGAGTGCCGCTGTCATTGGCGTGGCTTTCCAGCGGTTCCTGCAGGGAGAGCGGCGTTCCTTCCCGCCGGGTATGCCGCAGATGCATCCGCAGCTCATCTGCTTGATGATTTTCTCCCGGTTTTCAAACTGCCGGATTTTCTTCTTGTTTTCCTCAATCTCGGCGGTCAATTCCTCGCGGGTATTCGGGTCGGGAGAAACTAACCTTCAAGTGTCGGGCGTTCGAGACCAAATTTAGTCGGAAAAGATAAAGCCACTACCGATGCTCTTTTAAATCCTGTACACTGGAAAGTGCCAACAACCCAGTGGAAAGGAATAGCGATGAAAGAGCAAAATGGTAATGGCTTTGCACCAAGTATAGCACAAGCCATAGAAGAAATGAAGGCGTTCCAGGGAGACTCCTTTTCCCTGGAACGTATTAACTTGGCCGAATTAGAACGACGAACCGGCGTATCTCGTAGCAGACTGCGCAGACTCAAGAAAAACAGCTTCCAAGATTTGCCTCGGAGCACCAAAGGCAGTAAACATACGGTCACAAAACTCAGCGGTTATACCGGCCTGTTGGACAGTTTGTTGCGCCAAGGAGTCAAGAACTCCTCTGTAGTGTTGGAGCGTTTGCGACAGGCCGGTTTTGAAGGCGGGGCAACCATTGTAAAAGAGTATATCGCCGCCCACAAACACCTTATTCCAGCCAAGCGCCAGTTGGTTGCGGCGCAGGGAAACCGTGGCCGCCGGTACGTCACAAAGCCCGGTGAAGCTTACCAGATGGATTGGGGATTCACTGATGTTCTGGATTACAATGGGCAGACCTACCGAGTTGCCTGCTTTGCTATGATTTGCCACCATTGCGGACAGCGGTATATTGAGTTCTTCCCCAATGCCCGGCAGGAAAACCTGTTTATTGGGATGATCCACGCTTTCCAGTACATGGGGGTTCCGCGTTTTGTGTTAACCGACAACATGAAGAGCGTTGTACTGCACCGAGATCTGGATGGCCATCCAGTCTGGCAGAAAGACTACGAAGCCTTTATGCAGACCCTTACCTTCGAGACAAAACTTTGCAAGCCACGGCATCCCTTCACCAAGGGAAAAGTGGAGCGATTGGTGCGTTTTGTGAAGGACAATTTCCTGGCTGACCGGGTGTTCTGTGATCTTACAGACCTCAACTGGCAGGCGCTGGAATGGTGCAACAAACAGAACGGAACCTACCGCCGCACTGTGGATGGTGCGCCTCAAAAGATTCACGAAACTGTATGTGGAGAACGACTGCGTATGGTTCCGGAGGATGCCGTCCGATTCTATCTCTGTCCAGAAAGGAAAATATCCTTTGACGGCTTTGTAAATTACGAGGGTCGGCGTTTCGGAGTACCTTACAGCTATCCTGGTGCAACAGCCAGAGTGGAGCGCAGCGGTGATTTGTTGCGCATCTATTCTGCCGATCTGAAAGTGTTGCTGGTTACACATACCGTTACCTGGAGCCGCACTGACAGTTTCTGTGAGGGGCAATACGAATCCTTGGTACAGCCTGAAGAGTTCCCTACAGCACCCGTGCAAACACAGATTTTACAGCTTCCAAAATCCTCGCAGGATCTTTCCTTTGCCAAATTTGATTTTGACAAGGAGGACCAGGTATGAAGGAAACAATCTTTGAGCAGGTGGCAACCGCTGCCTCTGTTTTAAAGCTGGATCTTTCCGCAGAGGAATTTGCGCTGTTCGCGGAAGACCAGGAATTCTCAGAGACTGGATTAGAAGCCGTGCAAATGCTCTTTTCCTATCTCAGCGAAAAGAAGCAGCAGACCACTATCCAGACTTTGTTGAAACTGAGCCGCCTTCCTACAAAGGTGCCTAAAACCTTTGAGAACTTTGATTTCTCACTGCTCAAGGGGAAAGATGTGGAGCGTCTGAAGGTTCTGGCGTCCTTGAATGCCATCTACTCTCACCGAAACCTGGCCTTTATTGGTCCGGCAGGTACAGGTAAAACACATCTGGCACAGGCTTTCGGCTACGCCTGCTGCCAGCACGGATTGAAGACCTATTTCATTAAGGCATCTGAACTCCGGGACCGATTCACGGCAGCCAGACGTTCCGGAAAGACCGATTCCTGCCTCAACGGTCTTGTGCGCCCCTCTTGCCTGATTATTGACGAGATTGGCCACTGTGCCTTTGACAAAGAGAATACCCGGCTGTTCTTTGACCTGATTGACCGGCGATACAACAAAGAAGGCAGTTTCAATATGATCTTCACCAGCAACAAGAACCCGGCTCTCTGGCGCGAGGATTTTGAGGAAGACGCTACCTTGCTGTGTACGCTGGACCGCATCTTTGACGATGCTACTGTGTTTAAGCTGCGTGGTGAAAGTTTCCGGGGAAAGAAACTGGAGACCGTTTCTTTGCAAACAGGCAAGATACCTGCGGTTGAGCCGGTAGTGGCGCAGGAGTAACCAATTTATGAGTGCTGGGTTGTTGGCACTCTTTTTATTTATTCTGCTGGCTCCGACTTTTCCGACAAAAATTGGTTAAATACTCCCGACAAAATATGGTCGCGATCTCCCGACGCCAACACGGGTTTTCTCTCTCGGTTTCGTCATGGGTGGTCGCTCCTTTCTGCCCGTAGGCATGGAAAAAGGACAGTCGAGAAAATCGGCTGCCCTTGTGGGTGGTTTGCTTAGTTTTACTTCGTATTGCTCGATAAATATGGATTTGCCTGCTTAACAAACAGGTGTTTATCGCTTAATACATTCAAGTATTGGTTCAATGTATTTCTTGTCAGTCCAGTCGCAGCTGCTGTCTCCGGCTGCCATTAATGCCTTTTCCCATATTTCGTAATCAGATGGATCTTTTTTTGCAACAGCCTTTCTAAGTAAGTTGCATAATATTCTATCTTTGAAAGACATTGCGTCCATATCCCATGCGCCGCGACAGTAAAAGACTGGAATATCAGATAAATTATCTTTCATGTTATGCGCTTTGATTTGCTGAAATGTATTTTCTTCATATGGAGATGCACCGCAACAAAATACAATGATCTTTTTGTCCGTTAATTTATTGATATTCTTTTTTAGAAAAGACAAGCCGGCAATACCGGAAGCATATATTCCTCCGCCTAAAATAATAGAATCATATGTAATAATTTCATTAATATCAGCTTTTTTTGTTTCTATACACTGAAACCCGGTTTCCTCGGACAGCCATTCAGCGTATCTTTTTGTAGCGCCGTATTTTGATTGATATAGGATTACTCCGTTCATAAATTGATCTCCTTAAATTCAGATTTGACATCTTACCTCTCAAAAAAATATAGCACAAAATTATGAATAAATCCACCTCATGTCAGCTTGTCGACGGCATTGTTCTCTCTGGCATATTGCCGCGCCGCTTCCCGGCGTTCCTCACTGTATGGGGCGGTCAGACGGAAAGAGAAGCGGCCTTTCTCAATGTCAAACTCCATGCAGCCCGTTTCCGGGTCTGCGTCGGTCTGCTGGCAGATCGCCGGATAACGGCGGCTGTATGCAAGCAGACGCTTTTTCAAGGCGGTGTTGTGGGTGCGGATATGGATTGTGGGGTCTTTCTCGTCAAACCAAATATCGGTGGTCTTTTCCTGCTTGGTAAGCCCTGTTCTCATAAACTCTCCTTTCTGCGCCCTTGTTACGCAATAGGGGCATTTTTCGGGTGTTTTCTCCGGCTCTTGACTTGGAAAAAACGGCGTTTTTGACGATAAAAACCGCCCGGACGGGGAATGTATCGTCGGGGCGGCTGTTATCGCAAGATTTCCGATTTTTCCGGCTCTTGACCGTTAAACATAGATTAGCTCATGCATTACGATTTCCTCGGCTCTCGCCTTGCAGTTGTTCATCAAACCTACCCATTTCATCGGGTCGGCGGCTTTGAGGGCTTCGGTGGCTCCCGCTTCTCTGGCAAGGCGGGGCATGAGGTAGTCCAGCATATCCCGCGCCGCCCGGTCTGTTTCCGCAAGGTGGGGGTATAGCTTCTCGCTGGCTACAAGGGCGGTATAAAGGCGGTGGCGGTATTGTTCCAGATAGGCTTTCCGCAGCCGCCCATAGTGGCCGATATGAGGCTTCGGGGTAATAGGGCGGTTCCCGTTGTCAATCAATCTTCTCATGCGATTTGTTCTCCTTTCTCGTCCTGCTTCTTTTTGTGGTAGTTCTCCCGCCTTGCAGCAAGGAAGTTTTCATACCGGGCTTGGGCTTCGGGATTTCCGGCTGCGGCTTCCTCGTACATCTTCTGGCGGGATTTCTTGGTAGCTTCACTATGATATGCTCGCCGCCTTGCAAGCTCGGCGGCTGCGGCGGGGTCGGTTTCCGCTTGGGCTTTCAGTTCTTGGTATGCGTTCTTCTTCCGGCTCCGGCTGGCTTCAAGGCGTTCCGTTTCCTCTGGCGTGAGTGGCTGGCCTGCGTCCAGTGCGGCGGCAAGCTCTTTCAGCGTCCGGGGCTTGGGCGGCTGTGCCGCTTTCTGTCGCTCATACCATGCCTTGTGCTGGCGGTTTTTCTTCTCCCTGTGGGCGGCAAGGCGCTCTGCTTCCTCCGGCGTGAGGTCGGCTCCGGCCTTTTGCAGCGTGGCAAGCTCCTTTAAGGATTTTGGCTTCGGGGGCTTTGGCGGTTCGGCGGCTTTCCGCTTCTCCCGCCATTCCTTTTGCCATGCCCGGTTATGGGCTAACCGCGCTTCATCTGCCGCCTGTTCCTCTGGGGTCAGCAAGCCCGCTTTCTTCCTCGCGGTAAACTCCCGTTTCTCTGCCTTGCGCTTTTCTTCCCGCGCCTTGGCAAGCTCCTGTGAATGGGCTTCCTTTGCGGCCTGTTCCTCCTGCTGGCGGCGTTGTTCCTCGGCTTCCATTGGGGTAACGATATGGGCGGGGACTTCAAACGCGCCGATGAAGTTGAGGTAAATATCTATCCGCTGACGGCGGCTGTTCCCGCGTCCCTCGCCCTCATGGACAACGACTTTTTCGATAAACTCGTTGAGCATGGGCGTTGTCAATTCGGAAAAATCAGTGTACAAGCGGATTTAATATCCTCCGTTCCAGATGATAGATAGTCTTTTGCAAGTTTTTTGCTTGAATTCAATACGGCATTAAACATTTCTTTTTCTAAGCGAGTATTTTGATTCCGCAACCATTTCACTAACTGCATATATACAATGTCGCGTTGAAGGGCTGCCTTTTGAGAATTGGCTTTAGAAACAACCCCTTGAACATATTTTCTATAAAAAGGTGATGAATTTGAGATAGCGTATAATCGAGTTCGCAAAAGCAAATAAAAATAGACAAGCCATTAGGGCTCCTGTAAAATGAAAGTTGTCCAGACAATCACGATACAAAGGAGAAAACCCTAATGGCTCAAAAGAATCATACCACAAATCTGACCGAATTGCTACTGCAATGTGTAGCACAACCGGATCCCATGCTGAGTATGCTGGAATGGCTGTGTGCCCAGCTCATGGAGGCCGAAGTAAGCCAGCAGCTGGGAGCGGAGAAAAGCGAACGCGCCGAAAGCCGCAGCGGGTATCGCTGTGGCTACCGGCCTCGCAGACTAGATACCCGAATGGGCACCATGTATCTCATGGTGCCGAAGGTACGTCAGGGCGGTTACATACCGTTCTTTGTTACGGAGCGCAAACGCAGTGAAGCGGCACTGATCCAAGTGGTGCAGGAGGCCTTTGTACAGGGCGTATTCACTCGTAAGATGGAAAAACTGGCCAAGAGCCAGGGAATTGAAAGCCTGTCCCGCAGTCAGGTCAGTGAGATGACAAAAGGCTTGAACGAGCAGGTAAATGCTTTCCGCAGCCGCTCTCTTGCCCAAAGCAGTTATCCCATTTTGTGGGTGGATGCTCTGTACGAAAAAGTTCGTATGGACGGCAGAATTGTAAGTATGGCGATACTGGTGGTCTGTGGTGTGGATGAGCATGGCTAGCGAGACATTCTGGCGATAGAGCCCATGTTGAAAGAGTCGGAAGAAGTGTATCTTCAGCTTTTTCGAGGATTGCAGGAACGAGGACTTTGTACGCCCCGACTGGTTGTTTCAGATGCACACGCCGGACTTGTTGCCGCTATCCGTAAAGGCTTCCCAGGAGCAAGCTGGCAACGGTGCAAGGTTCATTTCATGCGTAATATTCTGGCGCATATTCCTCACAAGGACAAAGATGCCTTTGCCCAGAATCTCAAGACTATCTGGCTGGCTCCCACCAGAGAACAAGCTCGCAAACTGGCTGAAGAAATCTGCAGGCAGTACAAGCACCGTTTCCCCAAAGCCATTTGCTGCCTGGAAGACGGTTTGGAGGACTCTTTGTCGTTCTATGCTTTTCCACAGTTGGATGCAAAAAAGATTTCTTCTACCAACGTGTTGGAACGGCTGAATCGGGAGATCCGTCGCCGTTCCAGTGTGGTAGGAATATTTCCCAGTGCAGATGCCTACACCAGACTGGTTACTACTTACCTCATGGAATATGCAGAAGATTGGTCTGCCTCCAGGGCATACCTCAGTGAACAATCTGTTCAGGCAATGTTGCGACCAGCAGCTTAACTTCTTATTTTACAGGAACCCTTTTTGCGAACAATACTTGACGCGGGCAAATTCCTGGCAGCAAATTTAAGTTTCACCCAGTTCGTCACCTGTGCCAAACCTCTGTATTGCGTAGATAGTGTTCATCATTCTGCTCCCTATTACGAGAAAAAAGGCTACCGGACGGTGGCCTTTTTCAACAGATTGAGCGCGTCCCGTGGGGCGTGCTTTTTTGGGGTGTGTGCAGGCCCGGGGCGGGGGTTACCGACCGGCGAGCACATAGAGATACCGCGCGTTGCCGGCGGCGTCGTAGATGGTCATGTACAGATCGTCCCCCTGGACTTCAAAGCGGAAGTTAACTTCCAGATCGTTCTCCCCCTCGGGGAAATCGCAGGCGCAGGTCCAGGACCCGCCACCGTTGTCCACCAGCCGCTGGTAGGGGCGGCTGCCGAAGCGGAACGCGTCGATCATAAAAACGTCGAACGGGCCGAACGGGTTGGGGGTGCCCTCCGGGTTTTCTTCGCTCTGGGTGTAATCCGTCACCAGGGTGTACATCCCCCAGTCCTCCGTGGGCAGCGGGCTGGGGGCCCTGTCGTAGGTGGGGCGGACATAGTAGCCCACCAGATTGCCCGCGGCGTCCATCCGGGTCAGCATTTCCCGTTCGTCGTTGCGCTCAAACAGGAAGGCGTCGGTCAGCGCGTTGTCCTCGAGGCGGGCGCGGTAGATGAAGTAGCTGCCGTCGCCGTTGTCGACGGGGGTGTCGCTGACGTTGGAGACGTTCTCAAAGACGAAGAAGTCGTCGCTGTCCTTCGCGTCGACCCAGGCGCCCTGCCAGGGCTTGGAGGCGGGTACCAGGCCCGCCATCTCGGTGGTCACCGGCTGGGACATCGGCGAGGGGCCGTCCTCACCGGAAGCGGCGGGGGGCGGGGATGCCGGCGCCGGGCTGGCGGGCGTTTCCTCCGGCAGCGGGATTTCTGCCGCCGCAGACCCGCTGCCAGGCGTCTCGTTGGTGTCCCCGGCGGGCCGACCTGTACAGCCTCCAAGGCACAGCGCCAGGGCCAGGATGCAGGCCAACAGGGCCGGCATGGCGGAAGTCGGGACATTGGCCCCGCAGCAGCGGTCAGGCAGGGCGGCGTCCCGCTGCGGGGCGCCGTGATTGTCGCAGTATTTCATAGGTTTTCCTCCTCGTTTCCCCTATTATACCGCATTTTTGCCAGCAGAGAAACCCCCGAGGCAAAAGATCTGGGGCGGTGCTTCGGCCATATTTTTCCATACTTTCTTGGCCGAAAGTACGATAAGAACTTCCGACGAAAATGCATACCGGGGGAGCACGCTGAAAGATGCCACCCTGGCTGCGCCCCCCTGATGGTCGAACGTCAGCGGGACGGATTGTCCCGGTGGTCGGGCCGCTCCAGCCCATTTCCAATGTTCAACCCCTCCATGTATCGTCTGTACCGTTGCGGTGAG
>NZ_JACJKP010000773.1 GCF_016901605.1 Gemmiger formicilis | reverse complement strand
CTGAGAGGTAAGCTGCGGCACCTTGCCGTCATCTGTTTTCAGCGTGGCAATCGTTCCGCCGGTCGCCAACATCAAAATACGTTTCATCGTGGTCTTCCTTCTTATCAATTCAGCTGGACAGCACCAATATCCACCCGGATCACTGGAAACAGATTGCGCAGGCAATCTGGAACCACTATGAAGAATACGATGGTTTTGTGGTGACCCATGGCACCGACACCA
>NZ_JACJKP010000772.1 GCF_016901605.1 Gemmiger formicilis | reverse complement strand
TTATCTGGCAGCAGTGGGTGCCATGCCGGAAGGAGCCCGCTGCCGGGAAGATCTGCAATCTTTTGTGGCCTGGGCCGGCAGTGCCGGGCGCGCAGGACTTTCTGCGCTGGTACGCGCCAACAGTTCTTCCATCAGACGATCCACCGGCAGCGTCCGTGCCAGACGGCGGTATTCGGCCAGTGCCTCGGTAAAAGCGGAGAACCGTTTCTGCCCCCCATACAA
>NZ_JACJKP010000771.1 GCF_016901605.1 Gemmiger formicilis | reverse complement strand
GCCCCCGCTTTGTGGCAAGGGTCTGTCCCATGGCGATTTATGTTTTTCCGTAGAGCTGGGCATCCAGCGCAGCCAGCCGCCTTCCGATGGCCTCCACCACATTGACCGTCACGCGATTTCAACTGATAGTCTGCGCCGCATGAATGACAGCGAAGGATTGATCTTGCAAGGCTGTGGTGGCGATCTGCAGGAATGGCTGGACGGTATCAATGAGATGTTTAC
>NZ_JACJKP010000770.1 GCF_016901605.1 Gemmiger formicilis | reverse complement strand
GACACCTGCCGAGGCCCGCACACTGCTGCAGCCTGTGATGGAAGGCGTAGCATTGCTGCACAAGTCAGGCTTGATTCATCGCGGCATCTGCCCGGACAATATTCTTTTGCCCATAATTTTACGGGTACTGATCTGGTTGTCTCCGCGCTCGAACATGGCGTTGGCCACATTCGGGTCCGTCAGCGCACTCATCAGTTCCGGTACCGTCTGCATACGGCGGGC
>NZ_JACJKP010000769.1 GCF_016901605.1 Gemmiger formicilis | reverse complement strand
CGCTTCTTTTGTACCATTCTCTGGCGGGCGGAACCCTGCTGGCACACAATGTGTATGACAGTTATTCCCTGCAAGCCGAAAACTGGCTGGCCGGACGCAACTACATTGCCAATGAGGATAAAGAAAAAACCCGGCAGAAAAATACCGGGATGGCAAGGAACAAATGTTGCCTTATTTATTTCTTCTGCTGCAAAGCACCCTGCAGCATGATGTCGCCGAAGG
>NZ_JACJKP010000768.1 GCF_016901605.1 Gemmiger formicilis | reverse complement strand
GCCGTAGCCGGTGGTCACGATGGCGTCAATGTCGCTGCGCTGCAGCCCGGCCTGTTCCAGGGCCTGCTCCAGGGCACGTTCGGCGCCTACGGCGGCACCGGCACCGGTGGGCAGGACAGCAAGGTCATCCGGCTGGACGAAAACGGCGCCGTGGTGAACTTTGTGATGAACGACAAATGCGCCGCCGGTACCGGACGTTTTCTGGAAATGATGGCCCGCACC
>NZ_JACJKP010000767.1 GCF_016901605.1 Gemmiger formicilis | reverse complement strand
TTGCAATCAGTCAGTGCGGAGCGAATCTACGTGGAACTGGATGGTTTGCTCTCAGTACCGGGAGCCGGACATGTTCTGGCACAGTATGGTCAGATTCTGGCCGGTGCTGTGCCGAAGGTTCGCCCACACACCGTATAATACCGGCGTCCAAATCTTTACGGCCGCCGTACAGGTCGATCACACCTTCCCCCGGCGCGTAGGCCATGGCGTTGATGGTAAAGT
>NZ_JACJKP010000766.1 GCF_016901605.1 Gemmiger formicilis | reverse complement strand
GAACCAAAGCATGAAACATATCAAAGACAAACGGGCGGAAACCGTCCTGGCCTATCTGGTCCTCATCGTCCTGTCCTTCCTGTGCCTGTTCTTCTTCTACATCCTGCTGGTGAATGCCACCTTTTTCAGCTTGAACTGGTAGGCATAGAGGCCGTAGGCCGTCAGGGCGGAGAAGTAGGTGCACAGCGCCGCCGAGCAGCTGGAGACGATCAGGCTGTTGAT
>NZ_JACJKP010000765.1 GCF_016901605.1 Gemmiger formicilis | reverse complement strand
ATCAACCGGGATTTTTCCACTACCAAGGCCGACAAGACTACCCATGGATTCGGCCTGCCCGGTATGCGGGAAATTGCGGAACGGTATCACGGCACGTTGGATGCCACTGTAGAGTGATCACAAGCAGGACATTGATAAAAATAGAGCGTACCGCAAGTTTTGCGATACGCTCTATTTTGTAGCTTCTGGCCGCGTGGGGCTATACCAGTAAACACACCACCA
>NZ_JACJKP010000764.1 GCF_016901605.1 Gemmiger formicilis | reverse complement strand
CAAAAAAGGAGGATTTTGTTATGTTACCGTCCCTTGCCCTGATCATTCTGGTGGGGTTGGCCCTGGGCCTGCCCTGCGGGCAGCTGGTGCTCTCGGTGGCGGTGCTGGCCATCCAGGGGGACAAGCTGGATACCTACGCCAAGGCCCGGGGCATGCAGCAGGCGGAACAGAAAATGGTGGAAGCCCTGAAACAGGACCGCGCCACCCGGTTCGGCGCGGTGC
>NZ_JACJKP010000078.1 GCF_016901605.1 Gemmiger formicilis | reverse complement strand
GCGTGGTATTATCGAAGGATTTTGGCGGCTCTATACAGACGATTTCTATACGATCTATCTTCCTGTACCGCCCATCGAGGAACAAAAAGAAATCATGCAATATATCGGCGCTCAGGCTAAAAAGACTGCGGCACTTGAGAACGCCTTAAACAGAGAAATTGAGCTGTTGCATGAACTCCGTACTCGTCTGATTTCTGATGTTGCCACAGGCCAGATTGATGTGCGGAGCATTGATGTGCCGGATTTTGAGTTAGTCGAGGAACTGGCAGATGACGCCGAAGAACCAGAGGACGAGATGGAGGTGGAATAATGGCCATTGAGAAGCAAAATGGAGATATTATTGAGTTTGTCAAACAAAAAGACTATATCATGGTTAATAATGATCTGGGCGGCGGATCATTTGGCAAAACCGTTGTTTTGAAAGATCCGTATATTGACGAACTCTTTGTTGCAAAAAAGTATGAGCCAGAATATGACGAAATAAGGGAGCAATTTTACAAGAACTTCCTTGATGAAATCAAAATACTCTATAAACTTAATCACAGAAATATCGTCCGCATCTATAACTACTATGCTTATGAGAATATTTATAGAGGATATATTTTGATGGAATTTATAGACGGAAAAACGATCGATAAATATCTAAGTGAATATGAAGAACTTGATTCGATTTTGTGCGATGACCCGACGCCTGATAATATTTTTGTTCAGTTGATCTATGCCTTTGCGTATATGGAAAAACACCATGTCATTCATCGTGACATCCGCGAAGGAAATATCATGATTGATAAGTCAGGTACGGTTAAAGTAATTGATTTTGGAATTGGAAAACTTGTTGAGTCGACACAAGCTGATGATAGTTTGCGTTCGCAAATCAACAGGCGCAATGCTGATACATTACCGCAGGAATATTACGACAAAGAATATACATCTCTGACAGATATGTTTTATTTGGCGGAGCTACTTAATCGCCTGATGAGAGAAGCGGAGCATCCTGATGAGATGAATTTTTCTTATCAAAGCATTCTCGATAAGATGATGCAGAAAAAACCGGAGGATAGATACTCCAGCTTTGAAGAAATCCGAAAAGCTATCAGCAAGCGTGGGTTTGTGGCACTCAATATCTCAGAGGAAGATAAGAAGATCTATCATTCCTTTGTTGATAACTTATACAAATCTTTGACACAGTACACATCAGAACGCCAATTTAATACTTCGCCGGAATCATTTAGCGAGAAATTACAAAAGGCATTACAAAGCAATATTTTTGAAGAGTACATCCAAAAGAATGCAGATGTTATTAGCAGTGTGGTTTCGTGTTCGTACAGGTATGACAATAGTGTTGGTATTCCCTGCGAAGCGGTAAAAGCCTTTTTAACGTGGTATGAGTCTTACAGCATGGAAACGAAGGAACTTATACTGCAAAATATCATATCAAAACTGTCTACAATTGCAGTCGCAATTCCTGATGATGAATTACCATTCTAAACAAAACGAGGTGACACTATGCCAACCAACACAAAAGAATCTGGCATTGAAACTTTAATCGTGGATTGGCTGGTCAACCACAACGGATATGAGCAGGGTACCAATGCCGACTATAACCGCGACTATGCGATTGACGAAACACGCCTGTTTCGCTTTTTGCAGTCCACACAGGGCGATGCGATGGACAAGCTGGGCGTGTTCAAAAGTGAGCAAAAAAAGCAGCAGTTTCTCAATCGTCTGCAAGGTGAAATTGCCAAACGTGGAATCATAGATGTCCTGCGCAAGGGAATCAAGGTGTATCCGGTGGATTTGGTCATGTTCTACTTGACCCCCACCGCCAAAAATGTGGCCGCCCGTAAGATGTTCGAGCAGAATATTTTTAGTGTAACCCGCCAGCTGATGTACTCCAAGGACGCCACAAGGCTGGCCTTGGATCTATGCGTGTTTATCAACGGTCTGCCGGTCATTACATTTGAGCTGAAAAACCAGCTCACCAAGCAGAATGTGGACGATGCCGTTTATCAGTACCAGCATGACCGCGATTCCAAAGAACTGATGTTTCAGTTCAAACGCTGCATGGTTCATTTTGCGGTTGACGATGCGCAGATCAAGTTCTGTACCAAGCTGGACGGAAAAGCCAGTTGGTTCCTCCCGTTCAACAAGGGATATAAGGATGGAGCGGGGAATCCGCCCAATCCAAAAGGCATGATGACCGATTATCTCTGGAAGGACATTCTGACCAAGCAGAAGCTGGCCCGCATTATTGAAAACTACGCCCAAGTGGTGGAAAAGGAAGACCCGGACACCAAAAAGAAAACATATACTCAGGTGTTTCCTCGATACCACCAGCTGGATGTGGTAGAGCGGTTGCTGGCGGATGTGAAGGCAAACGGTATTGGACAGCGGTATCTCATTCAGCACAGTGCCGGTTCTGGAAAGTCCAACTCAATCACCTGGCTGGCCCATCAGCTTATAGGGCTGGAATCGGACGATGGCGAGCTGCTTGTGGACAGTGTTATCGTCGTTACAGACCGAGTAGTTCTGGACAAGCAAATTCGGGATAACATCAAGCAGTTTATGCAGGTGAGCAGCACCGTGGCGTGGGCGGAACATTCCAGTGATCTGAGAAAGGCAATTCAGGCTGGAAAACGGATTATCATTACCACCGTGGAGAAATTCCCATTTGTCCTTTCTGACATTGGCACACAGCACAAGGATAACCGTTTCGCAATCATTATCGACGAGGCCCATTCCGGTCAGAGTGGGCGCACCTCGGCAAAGATGAACCTCGCCCTGTCCGGGTTGGCTTCTGAGGAAGAACAGGATAATGAGGATAAAATCAATGCCATGTGTGAAGGACGCAAGCTGCTGAAAAACGCCAGCTACTTCGCCTTCACTGCCACACCTAAGAATAAAACCCTGGAGACCTTCGGAACCCCGTACCAAGAGGGAGATAAAATCAAGCATCGCCCGTTCCATGTCTATACCATGAAACAGGCAATCCAAGAGGGCTTTATCCTGGATGTGCTCAAATACTATACACCTATCGACAGCTTTTATCGCTTAAAAAAGACCGTGGAGGACGATCCGCTCTACGATAAGAAGAAAGCCCAAAAGAAGCTCCGTGCCTTTGTAGAGAATCAGTCTTTTACTGTCGAACAAAAAGCTGAAATGATGGTCAGCCATTTCCACGAACAGGTAATTGCCAAGGGTAAAATCGGCGGAAAAGCCAGAGCAATGATTATCACCAGCAATATTGAGCGGTGCATTGAATACTACTATGCGGTCAATAGATGCTTAGCTGCTCGGCATAGTCCTTATAAAGCAATCATCGCGTTTTCTGGCGAAAAGGAATTTCACGGTCAGCAGCCTGCATTGACTTCTGCGGGGCTAAATGGCTTCCCGGATAACAAAATCCAAAAGACATTTAAGCAAGATCCCTACCGTTTCTTGATTGTGGCGGATATGTTCCAAACTGGCTACGATGAGCCGCTGTTGCACACCATGTATGTGGACAAGCCACTTTCGGACATTAAGGCCGTGCAGACGCTCTCTCGACTCAATCGCGCTCATCCGCAGAAGCACGATACCTTTGTTTTGGACTTCGCCAATGATTCAGCCACAATTGTAGAGGCTTTTTCTCGATACTACCGCACCACATTGCTGTCGGATGAAACTGATCCCAATAAACTCTATGACCTGATTGCCGCGATGGAGGAGTATCAGGTATTCACACAGGATCATGTAGAGAAACTGGTCAATCTCTACCTCGACGGTGCCGAGCGGGATCGACTTGATCCTATTCTGGATGCTTGTGCTGCTGCATACAAAGAACTGGATGTCGACGGACAAATCAAATTTAAAAGTGCGGCCAAATCCTTTGTGCGTACATATGGATTCCTGGGGGCTATTCTCCCTTATGGAAATCCTGATTGGGAAAAGCTCTCGATTTTCTTGAATCTGCTTATCCCGAAACTGCCGTCTCCGCCAGAGGATGATTTTACACAGGGGATTTTAGAGGCGATTGATCTGGATAGCTATCGCTTAGAGGCTAAGGAATGTATCTCTCTGGTGCTTCAGGATGAAGATGCAGAAGTGTCCCCTGTACCGACGGGTCAGATTGGAGCCAAGAAAGAGCCAGAGATGGATTTGCTATCTGCCATCTTGACCACATTCAATGATATGTTTGGCAACGTAGATTGGAATGATGCGGATAATGTCCGCCGTCAAATTCTTGAGATTCCGGCTATGGTCTCCAAGGATGAGCACTATCAAAATGCTATGAAAAACTCTGATAAGCAAAATGCTCGTATTGAAAGTGAGCGTGCTTTGCAGCAGGTTATTTTTAGCATCATGGCTGACAATATGGAACTGTTCAAGCAGTTTCAGGATAATCCCGATTTCAAAAAATGGCTGTCTGATCTAGTGTTTAATTTGACTTACAATAAAGACGGAAAGCCTTATCAAACGCCGTCTCAGAATTGAGAAAACCGCAGTAGAATTACCCCTATGTCCTGAACCGTGGCATAGGGGTAATTCTAAATAAAAAAGCGTTCGCAGAACGCGCAGCCGCAGAGTGAAATTCTGCGCTCAAAGGGGGTTGGGGGCGCTGCCCTCAACAAGCAGACGGCAGGGAATGTGAGTGTGTATTAACACTCGCATTGCTTGCCAGTCTTGTGTGTGGCTATCCACACGCATTGCTTGCGCCTATATGTTTGACTTCCGGGACAGTATCGCATAGACCTGCGTTTCTTTCTGGTCTGACCCCATGATATTATGTTGATATAGGGTTGAATATTATCCTGTTATCTGATAAAATTAAGTTAACGGACAAGGGGGTGTATCTCTTGAAAGAAGTAGCAGAAAGATTGCGGTTCTTGAGGGAAAGTGTCAAGCTATCTCAGGTAAAGATGGCTGAGATTGTCGGTGTCAAGCAATCCAGCCTGAACCGCTATGAGCTCAACCAGGCTTCGCCGACATTTGAAACGCTTACCCGGTATGCGGATTATTTCGATGTATCCATGGACTATATCTTTGGACGCACGGATAATCCTCAGGGAAAGCTGTATGAGTACAAGCCTAAAATCCAGCAGAATGACCCCCAAATGCAGAAGTTTGTGGAGATGTGCTTTGACCCCGCCTCTCCTATGAATGCACGACTCAAGGAAACACTGCTGCAAATGCTTGGGGAGGCGAAACAATGAATGTTGTTATCTACGCCCGCTACTCCAGCCACAGCCAGACCGAGCAATCTATTGAGGGACAGCTCCACACCTGCTATGAGTATGCCAGAAACAATGGCTATCTCGTTGTCGGGGAGTACATCGACCGTGCCCAGAGCGGAACCACCGACAGTCGCGCCGAGTTCCAGCGGATGATTGCCGACAGTGACAAGCATACCTTTGAGGGTGTTCTGGTTTACCAGCTTGACCGTTTTGCCCGCAACCGATATGACAGTGCCATCAACAAGGCAAAACTGAAAAAGAACGGTGTGCGAGTGATCTCCGCGCGGGAAAACATCAGCGATGATGCCAGCGGCATTCTGGTGGAAGGTGTTCTGGAAAGTATGGCTGAATACTACTCAGCGGAGCTTTCCCAAAAGATTCGCCGGGGCATGGAGATCAATGCGCAAAAGTGTTTGGCCAATGGCAGCAATCCTGGTTTGGGCTATAAGGTGGATTCCGAACGTCGGTACTATGTGGATGAGGAAGAAGCAAAGATTGTCCGGGAGATTTTTGAACGGTATGCCAGTGGAGAAACAGTTGCAGACATTATTCGTGATTTGAACCGCAGAAAGCTCACGACTTCCCTTGGCAAACCCTTTAATAAAAACAGCGTCCACCGCATTTTGAACAACCGGCGTTACATCGGGTATTACCTCTACAAAGGCCAGGAAACGCCGGGCGGTATGCCTCGTATTATTGAAGATGAGCTGTTTGAGCGTGTCCACTATATCCTTGATCGCAACAAAAAAGCACCTGCCCGAGCTAGAGGGCGGGAAGAGTATCTGCTCACCACAAAGCTGTTCTGTGGCTACTGCCGGGAGATGATGACCGGTTATGGTGGTACAGGAAAATCCGGCAAGACCTATCACTACTACGCCTGCAATAATTTCAAGCGGCGCAAATGCAAAAAGAAGGTCATCAGTAAAGAGAAAATTGAGGATCGTGTCGTGCTGGAGTGCCGCAAGTTGCTGACAGACAGCAACATTGAGCGGATCGCAGTCTCGGTATCCGAGGTCTGTGAATCTAACCGGGACACAGCATCCATCAAACGCATCAAAGCTGCCATCCAGGAAGCAGACACCGCCATTGAAAATCTCTGGAAGGCATTGGAGCGGGGACAGGCCGCCGACATGATCACTGAGCGAATTGAAAAACGCCAGCACGAAAAAGAGGAACTGCAAGCACAGTTGGCTGTCGAGATGGCGAAGCAGGTGACTTTGACAACACCCCAGGTTAGAGCTTATCTCTACTCGCTCAGGCAAGGCGACAAGAATGACGAGAACATCAAGCGTGGAATCATCAATATCTTCCTCCGGGCGGTATATTTGTATGATGACCGGTTCATCTTGGTTTTGAACGGTAGCAACACCCCAATCACAATTGATGACATCCTGCTGGACGAGATTGAGGAGGGGCTTGAGGGTGACCTGACCAGTTGCGCAGGGTGTTCATCGTTGGTTGCGGACGCTCCACCACAATAATGTAGCCAACCTCTTGTAAACTATTCAAGTAAACTATTGAAGATATTTCGTAGGAATGCTATTTCCAAGAAAACTGTCAATGGTTTACAGATTGGTTTGCGGTGGTTGGCTACATTTTTTTGTTAAAATGAATATATTCTAGTTATAAATGAATGAACTTTCGTCCCATGTCCGCTTGATAGCGTCCTAAAAGCTTTTGGTACTTTCTTGTCATGTCACGCAAGGCATCTTGCAACTCTGTATTTTGCTTGAGCAATTTTTTGATTTTGGCGTCGGCAACCCTTCGTTTTTGCTGTTCCTTTTCCAATTCTATCTGTAAAAAAATTGAATCTTGACTATTCTCGAAATTCTCTTTCTGGCTTATATTGGCATTATATAAAGGATGTTCCCTAAGATACTTGGTGATGTAATCTTTTTGAAGTGCTTGACGAGAACATCCAATTTCATCGGCAATGGAAGCCTTTGTTATTGGAAGGTGTTTTGTGTGTAACGATTGGAGTGCTGCGTCGATTTTAATGAGTGTTTGATTCCTTTTTTGACTTTGAAATTCACTTAGTCCTTTATTTAAAGCTCTTTTATGCTGATTCATTTCTTGCTTTTATCCTTTCAATAACTCCATTATATAATTGTAGATATTTCTCGTTGAATTTGATTGCGGATTCATTTTTGCGAGGGTCTTTATAAAGATTATCCAAACGTTTTTTGATTAGTGCAGAACATTCCAGAAAATAATCGTTGTAGTATTTGTCAGGAATAAAATGTTGGCATTGTAAGCAACTTTCAAAACGCGGTATGCAAGTTGTGTTTGAGCAAAGACCTAGACCAGGTATCAATCTAGTAAATGGATTGTTTTGCAGAGCAGTATACTTTTTTGGCGGTAAAGCCAATGTGCTGGATGACTGCGCATCGGAATTGGAAAAAGCATCTTGAAACACGTTTTTTAGGATATTAGAGGTGTGCAGGCTCTCATCGTGCATGCTTGAATACCCATATCCCATAGTAGTAGAAATCGAAAGGTGATTGGCTTCGTTTTTGGTTTGTACAGGCGTGATAATACCACTTTGCAGGCGTTGCACTACACCTATGTGTCGCAAATGATGGGAAGTTATGTGGGCAATTTCTCCTTTCGAATCTAGTATTTTGTTGTCTTCGCAAACTTTTTTGAGATAGGCGTTAAAATCTGTAGCAGTAAGTAATCTGGTAGGAAACTCTGATGAGATAAAAAGAAAATTTGAGTATTCTTCTGGAAGGTCGCTTTGATGAGCAAATGCATATTCTCGCTGCTTTTGAAGTGTTGAATATAGGATAGCCGTATACTGACTTAAAAGACTGCGAGAGTACTTTGAAATGCGTGGGCGGTGTAATGGGGTTTCCTTTCTTGTCGGAACTAAAATTGTGAAAATACCTTCTTCAGGATACGCAAGGCAATCAATGGCCATATTTAATACTTCGGAAATGCGATTGAGAATTAAACGTAACAATAGGTAGACGCATCGCATGTCCGTAGGAATTTCATCATGTGTAAAAAAGAAATGGTCGAGTGCATCTATTACACACTGGTCCGGAGCGCGCCGAACAGGAGTCTTAATTCTGGTAGATAACAGCGGCAGGGTGATGGTTTCAGAGAAGGTTATTTTATTTTGAGAAGCAAAATCCAAAAAGTCTAAAATCGTACAGACCATGGAATTGTATAGCAGGGGAGAGTCGACATATTGCGAAAGAAACGTCAGAACAAATGACCTACGTATACCGGTAAAAGAAATTTTTGAATCTTCCACATAACTTAAAAACCCGGATATTTGTGCGATTTTTGACTTAATAGTCCCAAGAGAATAGGAAAGAGAAAAAAATGAAATTACCCAGCACTTGACCAGCATGGTGAGTTTATCAGAAATATTTATGAAAGCATTAAAAGAAAGCCTTTGCTCTGTGTGATATTCTGGTACTTTTACCTGCCACTCCATGTCGTTGAATGCGGAATTAGAATAATGACTTAAAATTTCTATGTATTTTTTGAATGAAGCCTCTGAAATTAAGGGGACATTTGAAAGACTACCGGAGACAACAATTATATCAGGATACTCTTCACTTGGCTGTGCTAGCAATGAATCCCCACCTCCTTCTATTAAAATCATGTGGATTTACAAGTGATTCGTTGGGGACAAGTTTCACAACGATTTTGGTTGCAATTCGAATGGGAGGAGCTGGTGCAGATTCCATATAATTCCTTGGATTCTTGAGGGAGCGAAGATATACCATGTGAATCTGAATAAAAAGAAAAGGCTCTGTCATAAAATCTATCATATAGTTCTGCTTCGCTGCGTGGTGACAAAAAGTTATAATGGGATTCAGCAATTTGTGGAGAGTTACCCAATTTTGCCGCAACTTCCGAAGCGCTCTTTCCTTCAGCAAAGGCTGCTCGTCCAATTCCAGCTCGAATTATGCGTGCTGTACATTCGAAATCAGAACCTGACAATTTTTTAAGCCAATAAGATAGAGAACTCGAAGACAAGACGACAGGAGGACGGCAACTTCCTGTTCTTCGGGTGGAAGGCGTATATACAAGAATTTGTTTCGTACCAATGGCGTTGCGCTCTTTTTCGTGCTCGGTAATATATTCAGCAATACGCTTAGCCAAATAGTCAGAAATCTTATGCCGTACAAAAGTTGGCGCTCCTCTATTTGCACGGGCACGGCGGTTTTTCCGTAAGATAATATCTAAAATGGGTGTGCTGCCACATTCGTAGTGAAACTCGTCAATGGTAACGCCACACACTTCATTTGCACGGGCACCGGTTTCGCAAAGAATGAGGATAGCGATTTGAATGTATGTGGGCATGAGCGAAAGTCTTTCTAAAAGAGACTTTAATTCATCCGGTGAAATTGGAGATGTGGGGTTTAAAGATAGGGCATTTGACTTCACACTTACTGTCCGGAAAGGATTTTTACCAGTATAGTTTTGTGACAGAGAAGTATAGTCAAAAAAAATTGCAACATAATACAAATGCTCCGAAATTGTAGCTACAGAAAGAGAAGTGTCAGCAGTAAGAGCGGCTCGGAAAGAAAGCGCATCGGAAAGCTCTGTGCTTAGAATGGATTTTGGAGAGTCTAAATCTGTAATGGCCCTACAAAGACAATAATAGATGCGAAGTAGATGAGAACAGGAGGAAAGATGATAGCATGCCCGCATAAAAGCAACAATTTCTTTTCGAATGGGGCCATTGAACTGGGTGAAATCAAAGCGCCCCCAATGGATTTTGCCTTGTTCCATGTAGTATAGGAGCCAAATATCATCGTGAATGATTTCAAGGTCGTTGGTTTCAATGTATTCTATAAGAGATTCTTCTGATAACCTTTCTAAATAATCTAGCAGTACGAATGGTTCATCGGTTTTCAAAATGGGTGAAAAGCCATATTCTTTTATGATTTTTTGTGGATAAATTGGAAGACGCTTCTTGATACTAGATGCAACTATATTTTTGAAATAATCAAGAAGCTCGTCTGGGCCAATAATATTTAGAATTTCGTAAGTGAATTTTCCTCCATATTTTTTGATAAACGGCTTGATATTCTGATGAGTGAGCAGCGCTTCTTTTACATGGATGCAATCTTGGTGTAGCTCCCAAGTGGAAACGGGAGCTACTTTGTTTTTACACGAAAGGAAAACATCCTGTCCGTTTACGATATATACAATGTGAAGTCGGTTCTCGGAATATCCTTTAAATTCGATTGAAGGGGAGTCAGAAATCTTTTTATACTCTGGTGAATCTCTAAATGTATCTGGTGAAATTGAAACACTTTCAAATATATCGTAGAGTTCTTGTAGAAAGGGAAATTTTTTGAACTGGTGAATATAGGAGGTGCCTGATTTGGCACCTACGATTTGATTCAAAAAACAATCAAATCTTCTTTTGCCATTAGGGTATGGATATTTACTCCTCTTCCTTTGGAAATAAGCGACAAATTCATCGTGTAAACAAGCGTTGATTAAACGTAAGCCTGTAATATATCCGACTTGAAAAAAATCAAAAATAGGTGCATCAGCTTTCAATTGTTTGGACAGATTATCTAGCATTTCCTCAAGCAAGGGGGCGGAACCTGCGTTCAGTTGAAGTGATTTTGAGCCATTCTGTCTGAAGATGGTTACCTCAACTCCGTTAATGAGAAAAGTTGTGGAATTTTTTGAAACTGAATGGGAGGAAAGATAAGAAACAGTCATATACTTACTCATTTTTTGTCGAAACGGTGGTTTGGGTTTGTGCTGTGCTATAGATTTCCTTTTGTAGTGTACCCATCATAGGAGATATCTCTTGGATGCGTGTGAGAAGGTCATAGTTGTACAAGCATTTTAAGGAAGACCAATCCATTAAAAGGCATATATCGGAATCAGAAAAGGTCTCATGACCGAGTCTGCGTTCGCGAAGTTGATATGAGCGGAGATTGGCTAAAAATGTAGACCGACCTGCATGGGTGTGAACGGGTTCTGTAAAGCCCGCTTTTTCTGCAGCAACGGAGAGTGCCTTGCGATATGCATTGTAGGACACGGGAGAACCATTTTTTTGGATAAACAAAATTTCTGAAGAACTCATATACATACTGCGCATTTCAATAATATATGTTGTGAGTTTGTTGGCCAATGACTGAGGAATAATACAAGTATGAACTTGTCCGGTTTTGCTTCTCCTTTCAGTAAGAGTTCTTTTTCTTGCATCAAACGAATCAAGATGAAGAGACAAAACACTGGAAGCACGCATTCCGGTATAAACTGAAATTAAAAACATACATGCGTAATCTAGGCGGAGATTGCTATGCAAAGCATCTATCTGAGAACTTGTATACCATTTGCAATAGGATGGCATGGAGGCAGGTTGACTATTTTCATGTGGAAGCAAATTCCGCATTTTAGAAATATATGTAAGTGAGCGGCGATTTGCTCGGAGACCACCACTAATCGCCATTTCAGGCAACGGACAAAACAAGCTCTTATCCAAAGGAATGTTCTTTATTGCGAGATTTTCATAAACCCTAGCGATGGTGTTTATATATAAATCGATATTATTGTTGTGCATACCTTTTTCCACGGATAAAAAATAGAGAAAATTCAGAATGTCCGAAGAAGTTGCATTTATATAGTCAATGTTATTTTCATCCCAAATATAATTGGCAAAAATAGCCCATTGATATAAGCAGGAAGTGGCTTCTCGTACGAGGCTATTTCTCTTTTTATTACGCTGAGACTTTAAGAGAAAAACTTGATTCACTAGTACATCTGGAATGCCGTCGTCCAGTATTAGGTGGAGACTGTATTCTGAATGCGTTTCCGTCTCTTCAAAAATAGCAGTAGTTACAGAAAAACGGGACATTTTATTCTCCTTTTGGGAATCGTTTATTGCGGTGATTTACTATGTAAGTTTGTAAAGAGGCCTTTGTTATCCAATATCGATTGCCAACTCGATAATATTCCAATTCACAGTCTGGCGAGGAAAACATCTTGTAGAGCATCATTTGTGTACAGTGCAAAATTTTGGCTACTTGAGCGGGTGTCAGTTCGTTGGGCTGTTCGCTGTACGTTTCCAAGAAATGAGTCATTTTAGTATCCTCCGATTGCCAAGTTTTATTTGTTGCTTACATTGTAAAACTAAATTTTATATGTTACCATTGGAGTTGCCATATAAATTTACTGTGAAGGAGAACAATTCCGTGTTTTACCGTACTGAAAATGTCTTTCGCTGGTGTGAAATGGTAACGGAAGAGAAACAAGTAAAGCAAAGCATAGAAGAAAGGGCTGCAACGCGTTACCAGGCTTTGACAC
>NZ_JACJKP010000763.1 GCF_016901605.1 Gemmiger formicilis | reverse complement strand
AGCAGTGTCATTACCAGCATGTTCCGCACGGTCTGGCGGCCCTGAAATTTCATCATGGAGGTAACAATGATATCCCTGTATTTGTGGCGCTTGTGCCAACCGTTTACCACCGTGCGGAACATGCTGGTAATGACACTGCTCATCGCCGGGGCGTATTTTGCTGCCTTCTATGCACCTATGCTATCTACAAACTCTGCCTACAGTTTTAAGAGCCGCCCTGTA
>NZ_JACJKP010000762.1 GCF_016901605.1 Gemmiger formicilis | reverse complement strand
GCGCCAAGGAATGCAACGCTTTGCTTGCACCCGGTATGGCGGCGCAGCAAATCATACACGCCACCGGCTGCTGCCAAAGATACCGCTGTTTGGAAAACCAAAAAACTGTCGGCGGCCTGTGAAACATTCAGCTTTGACCCGGGCTACCTGTTCTCAAAATTCCGTCTGGCCAACCACCCCACATGGGGGCTCGCTATGCTGGCTGCTATTCCGGAATTTTTT
>NZ_JACJKP010000761.1 GCF_016901605.1 Gemmiger formicilis | reverse complement strand
TGCCCCAAATGCCGCGCCAAAAATGCGCAGTGAATCCCGCGCCGTACGGCCATGCTTGCCGTGCGGCGCGTTTTGCTGTATACTGGCCTTATTATAAAGGAAACGGGGTACAGTCGTAGCGGTCCGGGCCGCCGGCCATTTCCAGGTGGGCAACTTCCCCGTCACGCTCCATCATTTTCAGATTGCGGTACACGGTACCGCGTGCAATGTGCGGCATTTGCT
>NZ_JACJKP010000760.1 GCF_016901605.1 Gemmiger formicilis | reverse complement strand
AGCCTTCCGCTGCACAGGCAGCAGAAGGCTTTATGATAAAATTTACAACTCAGTGCTTTTTCAGCTGTTCTTCCAGACCCGGGCGCGGCGTAACGTAGACTGTGGTGTACACCGCCCGGGGCAAGGATCTCTGGTTCCATGTGCAGAAAGCGCCCGGCAGCCACTGCGTGGTCATGAGCCGTGGGGAAGACATCCCGGATACCACCAAACAGGAAGCGGCCG
>NZ_JACJKP010000759.1 GCF_016901605.1 Gemmiger formicilis | reverse complement strand
AGGTCATACTGGTTGTAGAGCGCCGGGCGCGGGCCGATGATGCTCATCTGGCCGGCCAGAATGTTGTAAATCTGCGGCAATTCGTCCAGGCTGGTTTTGCGAAGGAATGCGCCGTGTAGGGCGGGGGAAAAAGCACTTTAATATCCTCAAGTTCCGCACCATGCGCGGGGATACGCCCCACGATGTGCCCACCCACTTGCTGAAAAACGCCGACAGCTATAT
>NZ_JACJKP010000758.1 GCF_016901605.1 Gemmiger formicilis | reverse complement strand
AGCAGGTGGCGGCCCGTACGGCTATGCGTTATGATAAATTGGGGGACGACCACTACGATATTGTGTCCGCCTACCAAAAATCCATGCGCGGTTCTGACCCGGACGCGGCGCTGCGTTCTGCACACCCCGGCGGATATCTTCTGCCGTAAGGGACTTGAACTCAAACACTGTACACCGGGAAAGCAGCGCATTGTATACATAAAAATAGGGATTTTCCGTAGT
>NZ_JACJKP010000757.1 GCF_016901605.1 Gemmiger formicilis | reverse complement strand
AACAGGGATTTGAAATCGCGTTATTAGCCCTCGAAACGTGGGCATTCCAACTCAAGTGCATGCAGCCGGAAGCCCGGTTTTGCATGATTCTTGCCTGTGATGAGGATCACACAGTCCCGAACCAATCTGAACGGGGGAAACAACAGTTCCCGCAGCGCGGATACTTTTACGGACGGGAGATTCAGCTGCCCGTCGCCGCACTGGCGGAGCAGCTTTTTCATG
>NZ_JACJKP010000756.1 GCF_016901605.1 Gemmiger formicilis | reverse complement strand
CTGGCCATTGCTTCCTGCAACAACGTGGCCCAGGGCGGCGCCACGCTCTGCGCCATGCTGCGTACCCACGACAAAAAACTTAAAAGTGTGGCAGCCACTTCCGGCATTTCGGCGAGATGTTGAGCACGTTGGTCAGGGTCACATAGCCGCAGCCGATGGCGGACCCCAGCATGGCGCCATAGAAGGGGTAGCGGAGTTTGAGGTTTACACCGAACATAGCCGG
>NZ_JACJKP010000755.1 GCF_016901605.1 Gemmiger formicilis | reverse complement strand
CGGTTGTTCCGCCAGATACATGGAACACAAGAGATTCCGTATCAAACAGGCAGCGGTCGCCTGTTGCATACAGGGCGGCCGCTATATGCCCCTGCTGATGGGTTGTTTTTACAATCACCCCCTTAGGTACAAGCAGTGATCTCTATGCGGGGCAGGCTGTAGACCGTCTGGGTGTGAAGTTGGGCTTTCCGTTTCCGGCAGGACAATACGTCAGTGAGCAAGC
>NZ_JACJKP010000754.1 GCF_016901605.1 Gemmiger formicilis | reverse complement strand
GCGCGGGAATTTGATGAAATCACCGAATATATGAAGGCTTCCACCGCGATTCACCACGGGGAATACGTGCGTACCTGCTATCAGCCCAAGTTGTTTACAGAGCAGATTTTTCAGTCATTTTCGCTTTCTTCTTCCCGTATGGTTTTCTTGGTCACAACCAGTTTGGCCAAAGGCTCCAGCAACGCGCGCTCCTCTTGGGAGGGGGTGCGGCTGCGAGCCTGCA
>NZ_JACJKP010000077.1 GCF_016901605.1 Gemmiger formicilis | reverse complement strand
TACAATCACCCCCTTAGGTACAAGCAGTGATCTCTATGCGGGGCAGGCTGTAGACCGTCTGGGTGTGAAGTTGGGCTTTCCGTTTCCGGCAGGACAATACGTCAGTGAGCAAGCCGCCCTGTGTGCGGACGATATCCGCCCCAAAACAAGTGTGCGGGGGATGACTTGCAGTCTGTCCGGTCTGGAGAATCAGTGTGCAAAGCTTCTGGCTGAAGGGAAAACGCCTTCTTATGTGTGCAAGTATTGCCTTTTGTGCATCGCTGAAACGTTGGTGCGTATGGCAAACGCCGCACTGGAACAGCATAGGGGCGTTTCGGTTGTATTTGCCGGTGGCGTTATGAGCAGCGAATTGATTCGCGCATACGTCACAAAGCGCATTCCCGGTGCGCACTTTGTGCCGGGAAAATTTGCCAGCGATAACGCGATTGGTGTTTCCATTTTGGCTGCCAGGGAGAGTCATGTATGGCCGACTTCATCAATGTAACGACCTTGAACCGCCTGGCCAAGGATGTGTTGGCGCAATGCGAACCTTTAAACGATCTGATCGTTTGCGGGGAAATTTCCGGTTTCACCAGGCATTACAAAAGCGGTCATATGTATTTCGTTTTAAAAGACGAAACCGCAAGCGTAAAGAGCGTGATGTTTCGCAGTCAAACACGATTGCTGAACTTTGAACCGCAAAACGGTATGCTGGTACTGGCCTATGGTCACGCTACGATCTATGAGCGGGACGGTGCTTTCCAGCTCTATGTGGATTATATGCGGCCTTTTGGTGCCGGTGCGGCACAGATGGCCTTTGATGCCTTGTACAGAAAGCTGGAAGCAGAAGGTTTGTTTGCGCCACAACGCAAGCGGCTTTTGCCCGCTGTGCCGCGCTGCATTGGTGTGGTGACCAGCAAAACCGGTGCAGCCTGGCAGGACGTACAGAATGTTATTGGGCGGCGCTGGCCCATGGTCAAATTGCTGTTAGCTCCGGTCAATGTACAAGGCCTGGAAGCCGAACGCAGTATCGTTGAAGGAATTCATGCCCTGGATCGGGATGAGCGGCCGGAGCTGATTCTGGTTACCCGAGGCGGTGGAAGCAAGGAAGATCTTTGGATTTTCAATAGCGAGCGTATTGCCCGTGCGGCAGCTGCTTGCAGCAAACCGGTGGTATCGGCTGTTGGCCACGAAATTGATACCACTATTCTTGACTATGTAGCGGATCTCCGTGCACCGACACCTTCCGCGGCCGCAGAACTCTGCGTGCCGGACCGGATGGAGGTTCTGCAAAAATTATCCATTTTACAGGATAATATTCAAAAAAATATACAGAACCGCGTTCAAATATGCTATAATAAAATCGAGCAGGCAGCTGTGCAACAGGGAATGCAGCGGCAACGGCAATCCATGGATCGCAAGATGCAGGAATTGACCCGAATGCAGGAAGCTGTGGTAAAAGCCCAGGAAGGATACTATAAGCAGGCCAATCAGGCACTGCAGTCGGCTGCTGCCCTCGCGTTTTCGTTGAACCCGTATGAGGTTCTTGCCCGCGGTTATGCGATCGTCAAGCAGAAGAACAGCGTACAAACGGTGGAACACCTTCAGGTAGGAGATCAAATCACAATCTGCGGTGCAAAAGCCGAAGCGGATTGTACGATACAAGCCGTCCGGAAAGATTCCGGTACGGCAAAAGGAGCAACACAGGAATGAGGCAGCCAAAATCTTTTGAAGAAGGAATGCAGCGCCTGCAGGAATTGCTGAATATTTTGCAGGATGATGCAACGCCGCTGGCGCAGTCTGTAAAGGTGTATGCAGAAGCTGCCAATCTGATCAGTTACTGCAAACAGACGCTGGATAATGCAAAATTGCAGATTGAAGAAATCGATGCGCAATTGGCAGAAAAGGCAGGGGACAACGCATGACGCACGATCAATATTCGACTACTTTCACGCACTGGGCGGAGTCTGCTGAAACACGCCTGGTTCAGCTTTGCGATGCCTATTTGCCGGCAGAAAGCCGTATTGGTCAGGCGGCGCGGTACAGCCTTCTTGGTGGCGGTAAACGCATTCGTGCTGTATTGACGCTGGCTGCCTGTGAACTTGCAGGTGCCTCGGCTGAGTCCGCTCTGGATTATGCCTGTGCGCTGGAAATGCTGCATTGTTACTCATTGATCCATGATGACCTGCCCTGCATGGACAACGATGATTTCCGCAGAGGAAAGCCCAGCTGCCACAAGCAGTTTGGCGAGGATATTGCGCTGTTGGCCGCGGATGCTCTGGTAACGGCTGCTTTTGAAGTCATTGCAAATGCAGCGCTGCCGGCGGAAAGCCGCATTCAGGCGGCCTCTGTGTTGTCCCGCGCCGGTGGTGCCCGTGGTATGCTGTTGGGGCAGGAACTGGACAAAATATATGAGCAGGAACCCGCAACAGAAGAACAGCTGAGGAGTTTGCACGCCCATAAGACCGGTGCGCTGATTATTGCTGCCACGGATTTGGGGTGTGCGGCTGCCGGTGCTGCTCCGAGTATCCGGCAGGCTTTGAACTGTTATGCTGCCGAAGTAGGGCTTGTATTCCAGATCGTGGACGATATTCTGGATGTGACTTCCACAACGGAAGAACTTGGCAAGCCTGTGGGTAGTGACGTGGCGCATGACAAAACCACCTTTGTATCTTTGTATGGACTGGAAGGTGCACACCGTCTGGCCGATGAGCACAATACAACGGCCTTGGCCGCACTGCAAAAGTTGGGTGAGTCTGCAGATTTTCTGCGGTTACTGGCTGTTGAATTGCTGCAGCGGAAAAAATAAGGATGTAGCTTATGACATTTTTACGAACTGCCTTGAGCTGGAATTTTGTATTGGTGACGGCGCTTTGCGCTTCCATTACGGCGCAAATTATTAAAGTGCTGCTCAATCTGATTACGTTTCGTCGCTTTATTGCAGAACGCATGTGGGGTGCAGGCGGTATGCCCAGCTCCCACTCGGCTACAGTCTGCGCTATGGTAGTGGCAACTGGGCGGTTTTGCGGCGTGAGTTCCCCTGAATTTGCAATTGCGGCTGTTTTGTCGATTATTGTTATGTACGACGCCATGGGTGTACGTTATGAAACGGGTGAACAGGCGAAACTTCTCAATCGACTGTTTACCGAGTGGATGGATCAGGGTGCAGCTTCTTTTCCGTTCTTGCGCGATAAAAAGCTGAAAGAAATGGTAGGCCATACCCCCATCGAGGTTCTGACCGGTGCCATTTTGGGGGTCATTTTGGGCTTTGTTATGCCGATGCCCCTTGTATGAAGTATAAAAACTACCGCGGAGGTGCTATGTAATGACTTATCCGCTTTTGGAGCGCATTCAAGCGCCTGGAGACGTCAAATTATTGGCAGAGAAGGATCTGCCCAATCTGTGCGAGGAAGTCCGGCAGTTTTTGATTCAGAGTGTGTCCTCTACGGGCGGTCACTTGTCGTCCAATTTGGGCGTGGTGGAACTTACGGTTGCGCTGCATCGTACGTTGGATTTACCACAAGATAAAATTTTATTTGATGTTGGACATCAGTGTTATACGCATAAGCTGCTGACGGGGCGGCGTGCAGGCTTTTCCGCGTTGCGGCAAAAAGAAGGTCTGTCAGGGTTCCCCAATCCGAAAGAAAGTAATTGTGACACGTTTGTGGCCGGTCATGGCAGCGCGGCACTTTCTACAGCTATCGGAATTGCCCGCGCCAAGAAAATCAAAAATGAGCCCGGAAAAGTAGTCGTGATTGTAGGTGACGGTGCTTTTACCGGTGGAATGGTTTACGAGGGCATGAATAATGTCAGTAAACTCAATAACCTGATTGTCATACTGAACGACAACAAAATGTCGATCTCGAAGAACGTGGGGCAGATGGCCAACTATCTGACCAAGCTGCGCACAGATCCCAAATATTTCCATGCCAAGGCACATATGGAAACGGTTCTGGAAAGCATCCCGCTGGTTGGTGATGCCCTTGTAAAGGGACTGCAAAACGGCAAGCAATTGGTTCGTCGCGGCATCTATCATTCGACCATGTTCGAAGAAATGGGATTCCAGTATATCGGGCCTGTAGATGGCCACGATGTTTTTATGCTGGAACAAATGTTGAATAACCTGCGTGAACAGTTTGCGCCGATTTTTCTTCATGTTGTTACGCAAAAGGGCAAGGGACTGAAACCTGCCGAAGAAAACCCCGGTGAGTTCCACGCTGTTTCTTCTATCGATTTGAACCATCTGACAAATCCGGAACTTTCCCCCAAGGATTCTTTCTCCACTACCTTTGGTTCTACGTTGGCCCAGTTGGGGAACGAGGAGCCGCGCCTTTGTGCCATTACTGCGGCCATGAAATATGGCACAGGGCTCAACTTTTTTAAACATGCACACGTTGATCGCTTTTTCGATGTGGGAATGGCGGAGGAACATGCGGTCAGCTTTGCGGCGGGACTTGCCAGCCAGGGGCTTTTGCCTGTGGTGGCAATCTACTCCACCTTCTTCCAGCGTGCTTACGATCAGATCATTCATGATGTCAACCTGATGAAGCTGGATGTTTTGTTTGCGGTTGACCGTGCCGGCCTGGTACCGGGCGATGGCGAAACGCACCAGGGCATTTATGATACAGCCTTCTTCAGCCAGATCGGGATTCCCGTATATGCACCGGCGAACTACGAAGAACTGAAATACTGGCTGCGCTATCTGGTGCAAAAAGAGCGTGGCCCGAGGTCTATCCGATATGCCCGTGGTGACGAAAAGCCAGCCCTGGCTGCCCTTGGGTGCAGCGGTAATACCTTTGACCGGGTTGAACAACGCCCTTCTGCGCGCATTGCGCTGGTAAGTTATGGCGCAGAAGCGGAAGAAATCATTGCAGCGTGCGACTTGCTGCAACAGAAGGGAATTGCGGCCGACTGTTACAAGCTGGTGCGCCTGTACCCTCTGCCGGAAAAAATCTGTGAAGCGCTGCAAAATTATGAAATGATTTTGTTTGCAGAAGATGCTATTCGTACCGGAGGAATCGGTGAACAGTTGGCCTTTGCCTTGCAGCAATCCGGGTGGCGGGGAACTTATTTGCTTCACGCTGTAGATAATACCCACATGCTGCATGCCAATGTACCGCAGCTCCGCCGCGATCAGGCATTGGACGCTGCCGCACTTGCTGCAGATGTCTTGCGTTATGTAAAGGAGAAGCACCTATGAGCAAAATCCGTTTGGACCAGTATTTGTGCCAAAACGGTCTTGTGCAGAGCCGTGAGCGGGCAAAGGCGCTGATTATGTCAGGCATCGTTTTTGTAAATGAACAGAAAGCCGATAAAGCCGGGGAGATGATTTCGCCCGACGCCAAGGTGGAAGTTCGCGGGCATGATATCGGCTATGTCAGCCGCGGCGGTCTGAAACTGGAAAAAGCTATGCAGGTGTTCCCGATGAAACCGGATGGAAAAGTCTGCATGGATATCGGCGCCTCTACCGGCGGTTTTACCGACTGTATGCTGCAAAACGGTGCCGTCAAAGTGTACGCCGTGGATGTTGGCTACGGGCAGTTGGCCTGGAGTTTGCGCACAGATCCTCGTGTAGTCAATATGGAGCGTACCAACATTCGCAATGTAAAACCGGAAGACCTTACAGAGCCGGTTGCTTTTTTCAGCGTAGATGTTTCGTTTATCTCTCTCAAACATATTTTCCCGGTGGCAGATCAGATTTGCACAGGGGATGCGGTGGGCGTTTGCCTGGTAAAACCCCAGTTTGAGGCCGGACGGGAAAAAGTTGGTAAAAAAGGCGTTGTACGCGAACCGGATACCCATTACGAAGTTCTGAAAATGGCCCAAGGGTATGCGGCAGCCAATCATTTTACTGTTGCCGGCATGGATTTTTCACCGATCAAAGGCCCGGAAGGAAATATCGAATTTCTAATGTATGTGCAGCACTGCAGCGACCCGCAAATTTTGCCGGAAGCTACGCTTTTGGACGTTGTCCGGGCCGCACATAACGCATTGGATAAAGCTCCCAATCTACACTAAAGGAAGGAACCCGTACATGGCGGTCTTGCTGATTCCCAATATCACAAAAGATCAGGGATTGGTTGTTACACGACGTGCTGCAGAAATCCTGCAGCAGTTGCATGTTCCGGTCCTGGTTCCGGATTATGGCATCCATTGGCAGTTGTCAGGTGTCACCGTGTTGCCTGAGGAGCAGGCTTATCGTCAGGCAGATCAGGTACTTACCATCGGCGGTGACGGCACATTGCTGCGCAGCGGACATTCCTGTGTCCGTTATGGAAAGCCTGTGTTGGGAGTTAATTTGGGGCGAACCGGCTTTTTGGCCACCTGTGAAGTTGAAGAACTTCCGGACAAATTGCCGCGTTTGGCACAGGGAGACTACTCCTTGGAAAAACGTGGTTTGCTCTGTGCTGTTGCCGCTGACGGCGCGTGGCAGATGCGGGCCATCAATGATATTGTGGTGTTTGGCGAGACTCGTATGCACCCCATGGACTATAGGGTCTACTGCGATGGTGCTTTTGTCAGCAGCTACCGGAGCGACGGGTTGATTTTGGCTACGCCTACCGGTTCCACGGCATACTCTTTTTCTGCTGGGGGGCCGGTATTGGATGGCGCTGCTGACGTAATGTCGCTTACGCCGGTATGTGCGCATAACGTACATACCGCGCCTTTGGTTTTTGCCGCCAGCCGCACCTTGGAAATCGTTGCGGACAGCGAAAACCGCGATCGCTGTTATGCCTGTGCCGACAGCGGACCGCAGAACATTCTTTTGCCGGGGCAGAAAATGAAGGTTACCGCTGCCCCTGAAAAATTACAGTTGATTACCTTTCAAGAATCCGAACAGTTTTGCGCAATAGAGAATAAGCTCATGAGGAGATGATTCCAATGAAAAGTGCACGTCATCAGGCAATTTTAAATCTGATAGAGAAGCATCCGATTGATCGGCAAGAGGATCTGCTTGCACACCTGCGAGAAAAGGGCTTTGATGTAACACAGGCGACGGTTTCGCGTGATATTCGCGATCTGCAACTGGTAAAGGTTGCCGATGCCGAAGGGCGATACCGCTACATGCCGGCAGCAGCATCCGGGAAAGTGACTCATTCTCCCAGTCGTTTCGAAATGATTTTCCGGGAATCCGTCCTCAAGGTGGACTACGCGGGCCATATGGTTCTGGTCAAATGTTTCTCCGGGATGGCCAATGCGGCTTGCGAAGTCTTTGACGCAAAGCAATGGAACAATGTGGTGGGTACACTTTCCGGTGATGACACCTTCTTTATTCTGATGCGCACCGAGGAAGACGCAGCAGAAATCTGCAAAGCCTTACAACAGTATGCACGCCGCGGTTGAGCGCAGCTGCACAAAAACAGGGGAGGGGCTGGCCTATGCTGGCAAACCTGAAAATTGAAAATGTTGCTGTAATCGAAAAAGCGGAAGTGAATTTTACCGAAGGTTTCAATGTCCTCACAGGTGAAACCGGCGCCGGTAAGTCCATTCTTATTGATTCCATCAATGCGATTCTGGGCAATCGTACTTCCCGGGATTTGGTTCGCAGTGGTGCTTCCAAAGCCAGTATCTGGGCTACTTTCGAATCCATTCCGGATTCGGTAAAAAAGCGTTTGGAGAAGTGTGGGTATGAAGCATCTGACGATTTGTTGCTATACCGGGAAATAAACGCTGAGGGAAAGGGCAGCTGCCGCATAAATGGGATGCCCGCCACTGCCAGCGTCGTGCGGGATATATCTGCCGGGTTACTTTCCATCCATGGGCAGCACGACAGCCAGGGGCTTACCAACCCGGCGTTGCATTTGGGCCTGCTGGATCAATACGCCCGGAATCGTGAACAGTTCGCACGGTATTATCAGTGTTACCGGGATCTTGTTGCTGTAAAAAGGCAACTGGATGCCCTGAACACCAGCGAGGCTGACAAACAGCGCCGTATGGAAACCTTGTCGGCAGAAATCGACGCCATCGACGAGGCATCACTGCAGCCTGGGGAAGAAAAAGCGTTACAGGAACGCAAAAACGTGATTGCCCATGCGCAGAGCATCCTGCAGGGAATTACTTCAGCCCATCTGGCGCTTGCCGGTGATGAGGACGGAGAAGAATCCGGCGCGGCTGACCTGTTGGGAAGCTCGGTAGATGCCTTACAGAACAGCGCGCGCCTGGACGAAACATTGGCGCCCCTGGCGGAACGTTTGCAGGAACTTTATTACGGTGCTCGGGAACTGGCAACCGATTTGGCTGACCGCCTTGACGCCTATGATTTCGATCCGGGGGAACTCAACCAGATTGAAAGTCGCTTGGATACGATCTATCGGATTAAGCAGAAATTTGGCATGGAAGTTGAAGAACTTCTGGCGCGAAGAGAAGCTGCCGCAGCGGAGCTGGAAAGTCTGCAATCTTCGGGGGAAAAAATTGAAGAACTGAGAGCCGAAATGCAGAAACTCTATGCCAAAGCCAAAGACTCTGCCGAAGTATTGACGCAAACACGCCTGAAAGCCTTTACGGCCATGAATCAGCAGATGCGCAAAGCGTTGGAATTCCTGAATATGCCGGGAATACGCTTCACTTTGCGGCACGCAAAAGGACCTTTGTCTTCTCACGGACAAGATAACGTGGAATTTTTGATTTCTACGAATCGGGGTGAGGAGCCAAAACCGCTGGCAAAGATTGCATCCGGTGGTGAATTGTCCCGCATTATGTTGGCCTTCAAGAGCGCGCTGGCAGATCGGGATGCCTTACCCACTGTTATCTACGATGAAATTGACACCGGTGTTTCCGGACTGGCAGCTGGTCGTATCGGGCAGTTGCTGCACCAGACCGCCAAAGGGCACCAGGTGCTTTGCATTACCCACACACCTCAAGTGGCAGCCTTTGCAGACAATCAGCTATTGATCCAGAAAAATGTCCGTGGGGAACGAACTTATACTGAGATTCATACCTTGGATCTGGATGGGCGTGTGCAGGTATTGGCACGGATGATTTCCGGCGATAAAGTCACAGAACTCAGCCTGGCCAACGCACGGGAACTGATTGAAAAGTCCCGATAATCTATTACCCATTGCCGGCTTGACTTTCCTTTTTGAGTATGATACAGTTATATTTACAAAATGTGTTGAGGGGCACAAGTACCCGCAGTGAAGCTGCCACAGAGAGGTTCCGGCTGGTGAAAGGAACTGACAGCCCATTGCAATGGGGAATACAGCCCGGAGCAGCAGGCTGAACGTGAAACCAGTAAGCTGAGCCGTGTGCGCACGTTATAGCGCTTGGGTGTTGTGGCGTCCCTTTGGCTGCTGCACCTGCGAAGGCCTGCTACCGCGAGGTTCGGGCAAACAGAGGTGGTACCGCGAATTTTCGCCCTCTGCCAAATTTACATTTGGCAGGGGCTTTTTATTTTGCCCTTGCCGCAAATCAGGAGGAACTTTTATGACGATCTACGATGAACTGAAAGCGCGCGGTTTGATCGCGCAGGTGACCGACGAGGAAGAAATCAAAGAAGTCATCAACAATGGTAAAGCAACCTTCTACATTGGCTTTGACTGCACCGCGGACAGTCTGACCGCGGGCCATTTTATGGCTTTGACCTTGATGAAGCGTCTGCAAATGGCTGGTAACCGTCCCATCGCCCTGATTGGCGGTGGCACCACCATGATCGGCGATCCTTCCGGCCGTACGGATATGCGCAAAATGCTCACAAAGGAAGACATTGCGCACAATGCAGAATGCTTCAAACGTCAGATGGAGCGTTTTATCGAATTCGGCGATGGCAAGGCTATGATGCTGAATAACGCCGACTGGCTCCTGAACCTGAACTATGTAGAGTTGCTGCGCGAGGTTGGTGCCTGCTTCAGTGTCAATAACATGCTGCGCGCCGAGTGCTACAAGCAGCGTATGGAGAAAGGTCTCTCCTTCCTGGAATTCAACTACATGATCATGCAGAGCTACGACTTCTACTACATGTTCCAGCATTACGGCTGCAACATGCAGTTCGGCGGCGATGATCAGTGGAGTAATATGTTGGGCGGTACCGAACTGATTCGCCGCAAGCTGGGCAAAGACGCTTATGCTATGACCATCACTCTGCTGACGGATTCTCAGGGTAAGAAGATGGGTAAAACTGCCGGCAATGCTGTCTGGCTAGACCCCAACAAAACGAGCCCCTTCGAATTCTACCAGTACTGGCGCAACGTGGGAGACGCAGATGTCATGAAATGCATCCGCATGTTGACTTTCCTGCCGCTGGAGCAGATCGACGAAATGGCAAACTGGCAGGGGGAGCAGCTGAACCAGGCTAAAGAAATCCTTGCCTACGAGCTGACCAAGATGGTTCATGGTGAAGAAGAAGCCGAGAAGGCCCAGCAGACGGCGCGTGGCCTGTTTGGCGGTGCTGCTGACCACGAGAATATGCCCAGCACGACGCTGGATGCCTCTTTGGTAAAGGACGGCAGCGTTGGTCTGCTGGCTGCTATGGTGGCTGCCGGTTTGTGTGCTTCCAACCGTGAGGCACGGCAGCTTGTGCAGCAGGGGGGTGTCCTGGTAGATGGTGAAAAAGTGACCGATCCCAAAACTGTTTTGTCGGAAGATGCGCTTCGCAATGGCGTTGTAATCAAAAAAGGCAAGAAAGTATACCACAAAGTAATGCTGTAAAAAAGTTGCCGGGTTGTATCCGCCAAAGAGTACGGATATGCCCGGCACTTTTTGTAAGGTCAAAGATTTATGCGGTTTGCCTTGCCCCTGCGCCACATTTAGGATATAATAAAAGAAGCCTGTAAGTAGGGAGAGAAAATATGCCCAAAGACAAAATGAAAACGGTATATGTCTGTACCCAATGCGGCGAAACCAGTCCTCGCTGGCTGGGGCGCTGCCCGTCATGTGGGGCGTGGAATACAATGACAGAGGACGTTGTGGTAGAACCTGCTAAAGCAACTACCACCCGGAGTGCAGCTCCAGCCCGCGTTCCCGGGCAAACCTCTTTGGTGCCGCACAAACTGAAAAACATCAGTACAACGGAAGAAAAGAGCCGGATTGTTACAGGAATCAGCGAACTGGACCGTGTTTTGGGCGGTGGCATTGTAGTAGGAAGTGTCACTTTGATTGGTGGCGAACCGGGCATTGGCAAATCTACCATACTGCTGCAACTTTGCGGAGAGGTCAGCAAAACCAAGAGTGTTCTGTATGTCACAGGCGAAGAATCTGTCCGTCAGATCAAGCTCCGGGCTGTTCGTTTGGATGTTCCTCAGGATAATATCTCTCTGGTGGCCGAAAGCGATGTGGACGAGATTTGCGGTCTGATTGAATCTATGAAGCCGGATTTGGTGGTTATCGATTCTATCCAGACGATGCGGTGTACGGACATCTCTTCTTCGTCCGGAACCGTAAGCCAGGTCAAGGAGAGTACCGCTCGCTTTTTGAATGTGGCCAAAACCTTGGAGATTCCCACATTTATCGTTGGCCATGTAAATAAAGATGGTGCTATTGCAGGCCCCAAAGTTATGGAGCATATTGTGGATACCGTTTTGTATTTTGAGGGCGATAAGACGCTGCCCTATCGCGTTTTACGCGCGGTAAAGAACCGATACGGTTCCACCAATGAAATCGGTATGTTTGACATGACCGGCCGAGGATTGGCACAAATCGAAAACCCTTCTCAAGTCATGTTGGAGGGCAGGCCCTTGGGAATCAGCGGCACCTGTGTGGCCTGTGTCATGGAAGGGACCCGTCCTGTTCTGAGTGAAATTCAGGCCCTTGTAGCCAAAACCAGCTTCCCCAGTCCAAGGCGGACTGCCAGCGGCTTTGACTATAATCGGATGTACCTTCTGCTTGCCGTTCTGGAGCGTCGCGCCGGGTATACTTTCTCCAATCAGGACGTCTATGTGAATATCATTGGCGGTTTGAAGTTGGACGAAACCGCTTGCGATCTTCCGGTCTGCATTGCTATGGCCTCCAGCTTGCTGGATCTGCCGGTAGGGGAAAAGACCGTAGCCGTAGGGGAAGTAGGTCTGGGGGGCGAAATACGCGGTGTTCCGCATTTGGAAGCGCGCCTGCGGGAAATCCAGCGTCTTGGCTTTGATACTGCCATAGTTCCCAAACACAATTTGAAGTTGATCGATCCGGCACAGTTTCCCGGCTTGAAGCTGGTCGGTGTATCTTATCTGCGAGAAGCCATCAATACCATCAAACTGAAATGAGGAAGAAGCATGCCTGAACGCAATGAGCAAAAAGCTCCGGCTTTGAATCCGGCCCTGAAAGAAACCATCGCTGTATTGAGGAAAGAAAACAGCCCGAAGAACCTGAACGCGGTTATCAATGAACTGGTAAAGTCCCCCTTGCTTACCCCGGCAGTGTTCGATATCAAGGGCGCCCCTGCACCGAAGCCGGGGCCCGATGGAAGAGTACAACTGCCCAAAGATACCAAAATCAGTTTGGTCATGCTGAACAGCAAAGATGATAAACATTATTATCTGGCTTTCAGCGATTGGGATGCAGTCCATGCATGGCAAAAAACGGCAGGTCAGGGACGTCAGATCATGATGCTGCGCTTTGACGATTTTGCCAATATGCTTCAGAAAAATCAGGAAGCCTCCGGTTTGGTCTTGAATCCCGGAGAAAACAGCCTGCGGTTGGAATCTGCGCTGATC
>NZ_JACJKP010000753.1 GCF_016901605.1 Gemmiger formicilis | reverse complement strand
TGAGTTCACCCGTGGGCTATACTATACCAACAACTGAGAGGTTTTGTATGCAAATGACCGTTTCCTGCAAAAAACTGGACCCCCGCGCCAAACTGCCCGTGTATGCCACCCCCGCCGCCAGCGCTGCCAAAATCTGGGCTGCACGGGCAGGGGATTCCGTGGTAAAAGCCGCGACCGCCACATCAACAGGCAGTTCGGCCAGCCGGTCGCCCATGTACAGGGG
>NZ_JACJKP010000752.1 GCF_016901605.1 Gemmiger formicilis | reverse complement strand
TGGTGGCCCTGACCGGCGAGAATATCGATATCGAAAAAGATTTGTAAACAGAATCATCCACATAGAAAACGGAGGAATTTGACATGAAGTCCACCAACATTCCCGAAGTCCGTCAGGGCGTTGCAGCCCGCGGCCTTTACTTCTTCCACGGCTTTGAGCATATCGGCTTCGTTTTCCACCGTGACGCTGCACTCATAGGGCTCAAAACCTTTGGTCTTGCAGG
>NZ_JACJKP010000751.1 GCF_016901605.1 Gemmiger formicilis | reverse complement strand
GTTCCTTCTTTGCAAAGAAGGAACCGAAGAAACTCCAACCTTTTGTCCGGGAGTGGGAAGCATGCACAAGTTAGGTGCCTTGCCTTCCCGGGGTGGCGGTAGGAAATGCCTTTGCAAAGAAGGAACAAATCCAGAGATTTCCAAAGAAAGAGGACTTCGGGCCCTCTTTCTTTTTTTTGTGAACTGTGCTATACTGGCGTTTGTATGTTTCAAACCCATGGTA
>NZ_JACJKP010000750.1 GCF_016901605.1 Gemmiger formicilis | reverse complement strand
CGGCATCATCATCAATAACCCTGAATTTGCCGATGTGCGCAGCCTGGAAGGCGTGGCGCCCACCAAGAAGCATGCAGTGTTCACCATCGCAGTGCCCACCACTGCCGGTACCGCCGCCGATGGTCACGATGCAGTCCGCTTCGGCGGCCTTGAAAGCGGCTACGCCGTCCTGCACATTCTGGATGGTGGGGTTGGGTTTGATGTCGCTGTAGAGGGCATAAGC
>NZ_JACJKP010000749.1 GCF_016901605.1 Gemmiger formicilis | reverse complement strand
CAAGATGCCCGGATTCATCTTCCCCAACCGGAAGCTGCACTTTGTTGCGGTATCGGTCTGTGGATGGCGCGGGCAGTGCCGGCAGCACAGGAACATCCAACTTTCCCAACCGGCCGAAGCCACCGCATTGTAGCTTGCGATGACTGCAAATTACAGCCCGCCTGGATGAACCAACTGGCCGTGCGGGCCTGCACTCTGTTGGAACAAGCCGGTGCCACTGCCT
>NZ_JACJKP010000748.1 GCF_016901605.1 Gemmiger formicilis | reverse complement strand
CTGGACGATATGGTTGCCGATCTCTACGGTGAGGATGACGAAGAAGCCGAGGATGAGGACAGCGAGGACCTCTACGAGGTTACCTGCCCGAACTGCGGCGCTGTTTCCACGGTGCTTTCCAGTTCAATGTCAAAGGCAGCGCCGCAGTTGGGGCAAACCAGCTCGGATTCCTGATCCAACAGCGTTTCTTCATCCACCGTGGAAACAGCGCCGCAGTTCGGGC
>NZ_JACJKP010000747.1 GCF_016901605.1 Gemmiger formicilis | reverse complement strand
CGAAAACACTAATAAGATTGCAGAAAAATGCAACTTTGAATTTACGTTTGGCGATACAAAATTGCCGTACTTCCGTGCACCGGATGGCATGGAAAATCAGGAGTACTTTGAAAATCAAATTATAGCGGATGGGGTCAATGTCCGTAATTCCCACGCAATACGCTGCCAGACTGCCTGCGCCGGAACCACGGCCGGGACCTACCGGGATATCCCGGCTCTTGGC
>NZ_JACJKP010000746.1 GCF_016901605.1 Gemmiger formicilis | reverse complement strand
AAATATGGCCGATTCCGGCAATGCCCGAAATGGCGGCACTCATACCGGAGGAAAGGGCCGTACCCAGCACCTGGGCGATGCCACGTACCACAAACATGACTGCCGTCAGATTCATCCAGACCGTTTGCTTGAATCAAGGCAAGGTTTTCCAGCATGCTCATGTGATATTTTGTGCGGTATCGTTTATCCAGCGCCTTCAGCCGTTTGCAGGGATATTGTGTAC
>NZ_JACJKP010000745.1 GCF_016901605.1 Gemmiger formicilis | reverse complement strand
CTATGTGAGCGAGGATACCCCCGGCAATCGTCTGACTTGTGAATAAGAGGATATTTTTATGGGATTCTATCAGTTTATCTATCTGTTTTTTGCCTACTCGTTTCTGGGCTGGCTCGGCTCATCTGGTTATCCAACGGCTGCCCGGCGGCAAAGCGCTGCAGGTTGTGGGCAAAAATATCCACAATGTTTTCCAGGGTCCGCGGCAGGCTGAAACGCCCCGAAA
>NZ_JACJKP010000744.1 GCF_016901605.1 Gemmiger formicilis | reverse complement strand
TTCTCCGCTTTGAAGCAACCTGGCTGCTAACGCAATACTCTCTTCTGTAACAGGCAAAACCTGCGTTTTCATATCTTTATTCCTCGCTATGTTGTTTGAGTTTTTCTTCCCGGTGGCCAGCATATCAATAAAACGTCTTCGGCTATCCGGGTGACACACCTGCCTACCGGTATGGTGGTGGAGTGTCAGGATCAGCGCAGCCAGCGGGAAAACAAAGAACGTG
>NZ_JACJKP010000076.1 GCF_016901605.1 Gemmiger formicilis | reverse complement strand
CGCGCTGCTCATCGTACTGGGCGTGGAACTGCTGGTCTATTCCGCCACCCCCAACATCAAGGTGAAATTCGACTGGCTCAGTGTGCTGGGCTGCGGTGGGCGTGGGGTAGAGCGCCTGGAAACGCTTTTCCACTTCCTGGGTCACGTACTCGTCGCCGGGATATTCACCGTCGTGTTCGGCGGCAAATTCCCCGATGATTTCCTCCCGCAGGACGGCTTTCACGGCGTTGTCCCGGTCGGCCAGGGAAGAGTAGCTGGTGCCGTCATATTCGTAGTAGGCGGTCACACGCTGGGCCAGCTGCTGCTCGCTGAGCCCTTCAAAGAAGCTGGAAAGGAAGTCCAGGCTGTACTGGTTGCCGTTGCCGCTCTGGTCGCTGTAGCTGTTGAAGCAGTAATCATCTATGGGCAGACCGTTTTCTTCCAGCAGCTGGGTGATGCGGTAGCAATCTGCGGCAAAGGCCTCGGTGGTGGCATAACCGTTCTGTTTCAGGTCCACATTGATGTTGACCATGTCCTCGTCCTGCAGGGTGTAGTCGCCGTCCTGCAGGTGGTTGAAGTAAACGCTTACGTACAGGCTTTCCACGCGGGCTTTCAGGTCAGAATCGGCGTTCAGGGCACGGTAGGCCTGGTCCTGCAGTTGGTTGGCATAATTGTTGCGGGCGTAATCCCGGGCGGGATTCACATACCGCCAGGCCAGGGGCACCAGCGAAGCGCCGCCCACAACGACCAGAATGAAGCCGCAGCCCAGCACACTGAGCCAGTCGAATTTCACCTTGATGTTGGGGGTGGCGGAATAGACCAGCAGTTCCACGCCCAGTACGATGAGCAGCGCGGGCGCGAACCGGACAATGGAGAAGAGATCGAAGGAAGGCACAAACTGCTGAGCCAGCAGCAGTACGCCGGCAATGATCAACAGCAGGGCAAATGCCACACGGCCCACGCGGCGCTCCTTTTTGGGGGCGGCGGGCGTCTCCGGGGCCGATGTGGCCGTGGTGGTCTTGTTTTCGTCCATTTTGTTTACCTCTTTTCAAATTATACAAACTGTATTACGTGGAAGATTGGTCGTGGGGGTAGGGGGGCAGATTATTTTCGTCCCCGTGTTTGGGGTGCAGGCCCAGCAGCCACACACCGGCGGCGATCAGCAGTACGGCAATGACCAGCGTGGGGATGGAACTTACATAATACCAGGCGTTCTCAATATTCAGCAGCGCCAGCAGATGGTAGAGCAGCGGTTCCACCACAAGGCCGTACAAGGACCATACGCCCAGTGCCACCAGGCCCCAGCCCAACAGGCGGTTGTGGCGGGGTACCAGCAGTTTCAGGTCGTCCCAACTGCCAAGCAGCAGCAGGGAATCGGGTTTGGGGTCCCCGGCTGCCAGGTGGCGGATCAGGTCGTAGGTGTCAAAAAAGCTGTACATCCATACAATGAAGGCAGTCACAACCAGTGGACTGACCATGGCGCCCAGAACAAAGCAGCCGCAGAACAGGGTGATCAGCGACAGACCCCGCTGCATATAGCCGTAGTACATCTGCCCGGCGCCCGGGATGCAGGCGAAGATAAAGGTAAGCAAAGCGTTCTTTTTCATGGTATCATTCTCCCTTGGCGGAATCGCTGTTTTGGTGGTGTTGCAGCTGGGCCAGGCCGTTTTCGGCAGCCAGCGTAAAATTGCTGAAGGTATCGTTCAGGCCGTCGTAAAAACCGCTGACGGTGGTATCCAGCCACTGCCCAAAGCTGACCCGGGGGGCCTGGGGTTCCACGGCCCGCTGGGCCATCCGCTGGGAAGCGCCCATGGAGGCAAAGCCCCACAGCATGAACGCCAGTACCACGGCTGCGGCGGCAGATACATAGCGGTTGGTCATAATGCGGAACCGGCGCAGCCGCATCAGGTTCTGTACCTGGGGAATCAGATCCCGCATGGGTTCCTGCAGGCAGGCGGGGGCGGCGTCGATCAGCTGGGTGTAGCGCAGCAGGCAGTAGTCGCAGAAACTCAGATGTTCGGCGGCTTCCAACGCGCCCAGATCATCCAGCGTGCCGTCCTTTAAGGCATACAAGCCTTCGTCGGTCAGGTGTCCTTCGGCATCAAACAGCTTTTCGTTGTCAAAAAACAGGCTCATTCTTTCAGCCTCCTCTCATCGATCTGCCGGCGCAGCAGCAGTTTGGCACGCCATAACTGGCTGCTTACCGTCGCGGGGGGACGATCCACCAACGCGGCGATCTCGGCGGTATCCTTGTGCTGGAGAAAATACAGCACCGCAATGCGGCCGTATGGCTCGCGCAGGCTGCGTACCAGCGTTTCCAATTCCTCGGCACCGGCCCGCTGGGCCAGCTGCTCGGCCGGGTCGGCGGCGTCGCCGGGTGGTGCGCCCCGGGGTTCCGGCAGGGCATCGTCCCCCGGTGCCTCCACCCGGCGCACCCAGGCGCTTTTCAGGTGGTCCTTGCATTTGTTGGCCGCTACGCGCACCAGCCAGGCTTTGTAGTACTGTGGTTCGCAGCGGTCAATGGCGGAAAAGGCGGCCAGAAAGGTGTCCTGCGTCAGGTCCTCGGCGGTGTGGGGATCATGAACAAACTGCAGGCAGACAGTATAAATCAGCTTCTGGTATTGCTGCATCAAGCCGGTAAATTCTTCGTTGGTCAGACCTCACACCCCCTTTGTTTTCTCTTTCTATTCAATAAGACGATTCCCCCGCGCTGATTTTTGCAACGCGGGGGAATTTTTTTCAAAAAAATCAAAAATTTTTGGTTGGAGCAGAATTTACAGGTCCAGTTCCAGCGTGACAGGGCAATGGTCGCTGCCCAGCACCTCCATCAGGATATCGGCGCGCTGGATCTGCGGAGCCAGCCGGTTGCTGACCAGGAAATAATCGATTCGCCATCCGGCGTTCCGCTCCCGGGCACGGAACCGCATACTCCACCAGCTGTACATGCCGGTGGCATCGGGGTGCAGGTGACGGAAACTGTCGGTAAAGCCGGCGGCCAGCAGTTCATCCAGCTTGCCCCGTTCCTGGTCGCTGAATCCGGCCGCGCCCCGGTTGGGGCCCGGGTTTTTCAGGTCGATCTCGGTGTGGGCCACGTTCAGGTCGCCGCACAGGATCACCGGCTTTTGGGCGTCCAGTTCCTGCAGGTAGCGGCGCAGATCATCCTCCCACTGCATCCGGTAGTCGATGCGGGCCAGTTCGTTCTGGGAGTTGGGAACATACAGGTTCACCAGGTAAAAATCCGGGTACTCCAGGGTGATGGCGCGGCCTTCGTGGTTGTGCAGGTCCTCATGCAGGCCGTACCGCACCGAGAGCGCCGGGGTTTTGGCCCAGATGGCGGTGCCGGAATAGCCCTTTTTGTCGGCGCTGTACAGGTATTCGGTGTAGCCTTCGGGGGCAAAATCCGCCTGACCAGGCTGCATTTTGGTTTCCTGAATGCAGAAAAAATCGGCGTCCAGGGTACGGAAGGTTTCCTCAAAGCCTTTTTTCAGGCAGGCGCGCAGGCCGTTGACGTTCCAGCTTACAAATTTCATAACCAAACTCCTTATCGGTTCAGGCAGGGGTTTTGACGGCGTTCTTTTTCCAGGCACCGCTGGCAAAGCGGATCACAAAGCAGAGGGTACGGCATACCCAGTCGATGATCATGGCCCACCAGACACCCAGTGCACCCCAGCCCAGCTGTACACAGAGGATCTGGCTGAAGCCCAGACGCCATACGATCATGGAAATGACCGATACGATCATGGTAAAGCGCACGTCGTTGGCGGCGCGCAGGGCGTTGGGCAGCACAAAGGCCGACGGCCAGATGAGGATGGAAATGCCGGCGTGAATCCAGACCAGTTGGGCGGAAAGGCTGGCAGTTTCGGGCGAGAGGGTGTACAGGCTCAGCAGGGGATTGAGCAGAAGCAGCACCGTGGCGTTGGTCAGGCCCTGGGCCACGTAGTCCCAGCGCATCAGTTTTTTGGTGTAATGGATGGACTGCTCAAAGTCCTGGGCGCCGATGCAGCGCCCCACCACCGTGATCATGCCCAGGCACATGGCGTTGCCGATGATGCAGCCCACGTTGTCCAGGTTGTTGGCCACGGCGTTGGCCGAAATATGTACGGTGCCGAATAGGGAGATCATGCTGACCACCAGAACGCGGCCCAGCTGGAACAGGCTGTTCTCGCAGGCCGAAGGAATGCCGATGGACAGAATGTTCTTGACGGTGCCCGGTTCCAGCCGGGTGACGGTGCGGGCGGTGATGCGCAGCATATAGTCGGGCCGGGCGGCCAGGAACAGAATGATCACGGCGCCCACCGTACGGGAGACCAGGGTGGGTACGGCTACACCGGCCACGCCCATTTTCAGACCATAGACGCAGAGGGCGTTGCCGCAAAAGTTGATCAGATTCACAATGACCGAAACTTTCATGGATACGGCGCTGTTGCCGGTGGAACGGAAGATAGCCGCACCGGCGTTGTACAGGGCCAGGAACGGGAAAGACAACGCCGTGATGGTAAAGTAAAGCAGCGCGGCGTCCATTACGTCGGCGGTGATGGAGCCGAAGAACAGCCGCAGCATGGGGGCCCGCAGCAGCAGGCAGAGGGCGGCGATGCCCGTGCCCAGAATAGCGCTGAGGGTTACCAGCTGCCCGGCGCTGCGGGCGGCGGAATCGGTTTTTTGGGCGCCCAGATACTGGCTGGTGACCACGGCACCGCCGGTGGCCAGGGCCGCAAAGATGGTGATGATCAGCTGGTTGATCATATCCACCAGCGATACGCCCGAGATGGCGGCCTCACCGGCGGAGGAGACCATCATGGTGTCGGCCATACCCACCAGCACGCTCAGGGCCTGTTCAATGACCAGCGGCCACAGCAGGGTGATCAGTTGGCGGTTGGTAAAAATCGGTTTGCTTTGTTGCTGCATGGCAGCAGATCCCTTCCCTCTAAAAAAATGAACACTAATAAATAAGTATAACACAAAAAAGGCCCCCGCGCAATGCGGGGGCGCCGGGCCGCTGTCGGGCGGCAACCGGAAAGATCATTCATAACGCAGGGCGTCGATGGGGTTGAGCTTGGCGGCTTTGTTGGCAGGGTAATAGCCGAAAAAGACGCCAATGGCCATACTGAACCCGACCGCCACCACAATGGAGGCGATGCTGGGTTTGGCGGTCATGCCTACTACGCTGCTCAGGGCAGCGCCCAGCGCAATGCCCAGGACAACACCGATCACGCCGCCGATCATGCAGAGGATCACACTCTCGGTAATGAACTGCATGCGGATGGCGGAACCCGGGGCACCCAGTGCCTTGCGGGTGCCGATCTCGCGGGTACGTTCGGTGACGGACACCATCATGATGTTCATGACGCCGATGCCGCCCACCAGCAGCGAGATGGCTGCAATGGCCGAAATACCCAGCGACAGGGTGTTGAGCATATCGGTCATGGATTCCACCAGGCTGGAAATGCTGCTGGCACTGGCGGTCCAGGTGTCGTTGTAGGTGTAGTAGCTGGCAAAGTAGCTGCCCACCGTATCTACAAAGCTGGTCACATCCACGCCGTTGGCCGCCACCACCGTGATGGTCTGGTACCCGGCGTCGGCACCGGCAATGGATTTGGCTACATCCAGCGGAATGTAGATGTTGGTCTGGATCTGGTCGTCGTCGGTAGCGCCGAACATACTGGCGTAAACATCCTCGGTGTACTCGTAGACGCCCGTAATATAAAAGGTGTAGAGATTTTTGTTGATAGTCAGCGTGAAGGATTTGCCGATGGCATCGGTGTTGCTGCCGCCGATGGCCTGTTCCACAAATTTTTCGGATACAACGGCCACATAGCGCCCGGCGTCCTTCTCATCGTCCAGCCAGCGCCCGGCCAGAATGGGGGTGTCTTCCTCCTTGGCCAGCAGCGAGTCGGCGTTGGCGCCCGAAACAGTGGTGCGGATGGTGGTGTTGGGGTCGCCGTACTTGGCAATGGTGCCGTTGCCCACCTCCTGGCTCAGTTCAATGCGGTTGACCTGGTCGGGAAAATCCGCCATAAAATCGTCGATCATTTCCTGACTGATCAGGTCGTCCGCAGCAGGGGTGGAATCCATAAAGCGGCGCAGGGTGACCCCCTGTGCGGTGCCGCTGGTGTCGTCGGAGTCCTTCTGGGTCAGGCTGACCGTAATGTTGCTGACACCCATACCGGACATGGAGTCCGTCACGGTGCCGGTCATGCTGTTGCCCACTGTGACGATGGCAATGACCGCTGCGATGCCGATGATGATGCCCAGCATGGTCAGCAGGCTGCGCATCTTGTTGCTGCGCACGCTGGCCAGGGCCATCGAGATATTCTCAAAGAGCTGCACGTTTGCCGGACCCCTTTCGTTCGCCCACGATCAGCCCGTCGCGCAGGGTCAGCACCCGCTGGCATTCTTCGGCCAGCTGAGGGTTGTGGGTAATCAGCACGATGGTCTTGTGGTATTTTTCGTGCATCTCATGGAACAGGTCCATGACGATGCGGCTGGTCTGGCTGTCCAGGGCGCCGGTGGGCTCGTCAGCCAGGATCAGTGCCGGTTCGTTGACCATGGCACGGGCGATGGCCACACGCTGCTTCTGACCGCCGGACAGCTCGTTGGGCTGGTGCTTCATCCGATCCCCCATGCCCACACGGTTCAGCCAGTCTTTGGCGCGGCGGTTGCGTTCCCCGGCGGGAACTCCGGCGTAAAGCATGGGCAGTTCCACGTTTTTCAAAGCGCTTTGCCGTCCGATCAGGTTGTAGGTCTGGAACACGAAGCCGATCTTGCGGTTGCGGATGGCCGCCAGTTCGTTGTCGGCCGCATTGTGAATGTCCACACCGTCCAGGGTGTATTGGCCGGTGGTGGGTTTATCCAGCACGCCGATAATGTTCATAAGGGTGGATTTGCCGGAACCGGATTCGCCCACAATGGCCACAAATTCCCCGGGATACACTTCCAGGCTGATGCCGTGCAGGATCTCCAGCTCATTGGGCTTGCCGATGTAGTAGCTTTTGTGGATGTCGTGCATCTCGATGAGCGGCCGGGGCTTTTGGTCGGCGGTATCCGGCAGGTTCAGCTTGCAGGACGGTTCGGGAGCGGTGTCCAGCAATTTGTCGGCAATCGCTTTGGCAAATTGTTCGGTGTTGGCCATGGTTACATGCCTCCCGGGCCGCCATCGGGGCCACCGCCGCCGGGGCCGCCGCCCATATCACCGCCGCCGGCCGGGGCTGCTGCCGCGGCGCCGCCGTCGGCGATCACCACCTGGCTGTCCATCATGCCGGGAAAGTCCTGGGTGGTGGTTTCAATGCCCTGGGTCAGGTCGGCGCTGGAACGGATCACGTCCCCTTCGGCCAGATCGTCGCCGGAAATTTCGATGTAGTAATCGTTGGCGTCGCCGGTGGTAACGGTGACTTCCTCAAAGGTCATGTCCACCCCTTCGCCACCGGTCTTGCGCAGCACATAGGAGGTGCCGTCCTCGTGGGTGCCCACGGCGTCACGGGGAACGGTAAAGACGTTGTCCTTCTGGTTGATGATGATTTCCACCTCGGCAGAAATGCCGATCAGCAGGCCGGAATCCTCGCCGTTGACGGTGACGGTGGCGCCGAAGTTGCCTTCGCTGTTGGCCACGGGGTCAATGCGGGTGAGGGTGCCGGAAATTTCGGCATCGCCGGTGGCATCGCTGGTAATATTGCACTGCATGCCGGTGGACAGTTTGCCCACCGAGTTGGCGGGAATGGTCACTTCCACCGTCAGGTCGTTCACGTCCTGGATGGTGGCAACCGTGCCGCTGCACACCGAACCCACGGTGGCGTTCAGTTCGGTGATGGTGCCGTCCATGGTGGCGGTCAGGGTGCAATCTTCCAGGGTGGACTGCAGGTCGGTCAGCGTATCGGAGGTGCGGCTGGCCTGTTCCAGCTTGGTCTCGGCGCTGTCTACGCTGCGGGCGTTGCTGGTTACCGCGTTGTCGTATTTTTGCTGGGCTTCTTTCAGTTTTTCCCGTAATTCTTCAATGCTATTATAATACTGGCTGATGGTTTCAAAGCCCTGCAGGCCCAGTTCGGGGATGCTGCACTGGCCCATGGCAATACTCAGTTTGTTTTTGTAATCGTCCAGCTGCCCCTGTACTTCCTTCTGGCGGTCGGCATTGCCGTCGTTCTGGGCCTGGGTCAGCTGAATCTGCAGGTTGGCAATGGTGTTCTGCAGTCCGGCAATTTCCTCGGCGTACAGGCCATAGTAGTATTCCACCAGTTCCCGGTTGGTGCCGGTGGCACCGGCGGTATTCTCCATCGAGGCATAGTAGTCGGTCAGGCCCAGGGTATCGTAATCCTCCTGGGCTTTGTCCAGATCTTCCTGCAGCTGGGCCAGGTTGGTGGCCTGGTCCTCCACGCTGTTGTTGTAGTTGGTCTGGGCTTCCTCTACACTGTCGCTGTAGCTTTGCTGGGCGTTTTCAATCTGTTTTTCCACATCGGAAGTGTCCAGCGTGGCGATCACGTCGCCCTTGTGGACGGTATCGCCCACGGCTACGTTCACCGCGGTGACCTTGTAGGTCTTGACGGAATCCGATGCGGTGACGCTGGCGGTGGAACCGGAGGCCACGGTACCGGTCACGCTGACCGAATCCGTCAGGCTGGTCTTTTGCAGCGTGGTGGTGCGCACGAACTGGTAGGTCAGCGCAGCGCTGGCCGCGGCGGTGCGGCCCAGAAAGTTGACCACAAACGCAATGATCAACAGCACGATCACCAAAAAGATCGTCAGTTTTTTGTGGCGTTTTACCCAATGCAGCGGGTTATGGCGCGCCAGCCAACCCAGGGGGCCGCGGCGCACAGCCTTGTCTTGTTCCGACATAATGATTCCGAAACTCCCTTCACCAAAAGGTGGTAATATAACGCATTCAGTGTAGCGTGAAATTGTGTACAAATTTTGTTCAAAAATCAAAAACAGCGATATGCCTGCGGAAGCAAGCCTATCGCTGTACAAATTTGGCTAATTTGTGAATACAAGGCACTTTTGGCCGGAAAAAGCACCGGCTTTCGACCTTTTAGGCGGCGGGTTCAATGCTGTCCAGCACTTCTTTCAGCACGGCGCGGGCAACTTCACCACCGTCCTCAATCTGGCCCCAGCCATCGTAGGGGATGATTTCCAACCGGTAGAAGATGCCGTTTTGCTCAAAGAAGGCGTAGGCGTTCAGATACGGGCTGGTCTTTCCGTTGCTGGTGCAGCGGGGCAGCAGGGCCACAATACCGGAAGGCGTGGTGTATTCCTCCACCTCCCACACAAAACCGGCCTTTTTGTCGTAATACACCCGGGACCCGGTGGAGGAAGTGCCGGCGGGGCGTTCTTCCGCAGCCAGCAGCACATAGGCCTGGGTTTCGATGGTGCAGCCGTTGGAAAGTTTATCCACCCGGCGGGGGTAGAGGTACATCGGAGTATCCTCGTCCCATTCTACCGAGAAGCCGGCGGGCCAGGCACCGGCCAGACGCCACTGGCTTTCGTTGTAGTCCTTGTAGTAGGCATTGCGTTCTTCCACAGAAAAAGTCTGCCAGTCATCGGGCAAGGGGATTGTGTACGAATAGGGGATCAGAGAAAATCCGCTGTCGTCCGGCGTGCCGCTGTCCAGCAGGTCGCTTTGCACCAGCGGCAGGCCGGTGGCCTCAGTCAGGTCCGCCCAGCTGTCGTAGCCACGGCCGCCGGGGCCTTCTGGCGGCAGGTTGCGGCCGCTCAAAAAGGTGCGCATGGGCGGCATGCCGTCTGCATCGTGCTGCCCGTTGTAGTGGGCCAGCAGGGAATCCATGAGTTCGTCGGGGAGCTGATAGGCGGTCTGGTCGTACTGAATGGCATAGCCGGTGTTGTTTTCGGGGGCAAAACTGGGGCGGGGATTGGTGCGCAGATTGGTAAATTTCACCTGGCCCAGCAGGGCACCCGCAGCCAGCAGCAGCGGTGCTCCCAGGCAGACGGCCAGCCGCAGTGCCCGGGTACGCCGTTTCTGCCGCCTTTCCCCGGCGGGCAGTGCTTCGGCCACAGCGGGCCACAAGTCAATCTCGGTGGGGCGAAGCCCTGTTTGCAGGGCATTGCGCAGTAAAATTTCATCGCGGTCAGGGGTCATGGCGGATTCCCTCCTTTTCCAAAAGTTCGGCCAGACGGCGTTTGGCCCGGTGGTAGCGGGTGCGCAGATTACTTTCGGGCCGATGGTGGATTTTGGCCAGGGCGGCGTAGTCCATGCCGTCCAGCACCCGTTCCAACACCAGCGCCCGGTCCAGCGGGTCCAGCGTGTTCAGGGCGGCGCGCAGCTCCTCACTGATGCCGGGGTCCGGTTCGGGCGGCTGGGACGGTTGGCGCTGCTCTGCCCGTTTGGCGGTGCGCAGCATATCCAGCGCCGTGCGGTAGGCGATGCGGTACAGCCAGGCCCGCTCATTGTCCTGCCCGTCGCCCCGCAGGCTGTTCCGCCGCAGCCAGGCCTTTACAAAGGTGGTCTGTACGGCGTCCTGGGCGTCCGCTTCACTGCCCAGCATGGCTGTGCAGTACCGCAGCAGCGGTGCGGTGTAGGTATGTACCAGCTTTTCCAGGTCCTGCTCGGTCTGCATACCGGATCACTTCCTTTCGTGGGCGTCTTTCACCTCTATAACGCCGCCGGGGGCCTGTTTGTGTCACTCCAAAACAAAAAGCGGCAAAAATTTTTGCCGCTGCAGCGTGTCGAGAAAGCCGACACGCTGCAAAAGGGGGAACAGTCCCGCACGGCGATTGCCTGACGGTCCTATTCCCCCTCTTGGACACCCCCTCGACAAAATTTCACGGCAAATCGCGCACTCGTCCCTTCGTTCCTCGCACACAATTTGCCGTGAAATTTCCCTGTCGGTGTCGCCATCGTCGGTACATGTCCGACGATGGCGACGGATTTTTCCTTTTTTACAGTCTGAAGCAACATGAATTTTGCTGCTTTTGACGATATTATTCGATTTTCAGCCCAAACCCGTTGAGCAGCGCCACCACATCGGGAAAACTGAACCGTGCCCCTTGCATTTTGTTGGCGGACGGGTCAATGGCGTAGTCGGTGGCTTCCCGGAAATCGGCTTTTTGCAGATCGCAGCGGCTGAACTGGGTGTGGCCCAGGGGCACACCGCGAAAATCCGCCCCAGCCAGACGGCACTCGTCAAAGATGCAGTCCCCGAACCGGCAGCTGGAAAAGTCAAATCCCACAAAGGTCATGCCGGAAAACTCGTTGTACCGGAATTCGCACCGCTCCGCCTTGCCAAAGGGCTGTACCAGGGCGCTGCGTCCCTGCAAGCCGCCCCAGGCGATAGAGCGGAACGCGCAGCCGGAGAACCAGGCGTCCCGCATCTGGCAAAAGCTGAACACCACACCGCTCCAGCTGCAATGCTGGAAGGTGCAGGACAAAAAGGTGCAGTTGCGTACCCGCACGTCCTCCCACCGGCAATCGGTAAAGGTGCAGTCGTTGAATTCGGCCTCCTGCAAAAGGGCGGGGTCCGGGTCCCGGAACGTTTCGCCCTGGTAGTATTGCTTTGCCATGTTACCTCCGCAGCCGGCACAGAAGCCGGGTTTTCAGCATACGATAAGGCTGATAGGCAGCCAGCGGCAACAGCAACCCCGCAGCCGTGTAGGCCAGCCACCAGGCGCCGCCGGTAAACAGGGTGGGGAAGGCGGCCAGCAGATAGGCTTCGCCGCCGGTGGCCAGCAAACCCAGCCAGGTCACCAGCTTGAAGCTGAGAAAATGCAGGATCACAATGGGCATGGTGGCCCGGCCCAGGGCTGCCAGGGCGGCGCCCAACCGGGGAAGACGGGCGGCCAGGTGGGCACATTCATAGACCAGTACCCACCCGGCGGAACTGGCCAGCAGCAGGAACAGCCAACCGGGATATTGGTTGCCGGCCAGCCCTACCGAGCCGAAGGGCAGCAGGACCAGCAGCACCACAAAAGCGGCCGCCGCGATCCCGGCCCGTACCGGGACCTTGCGCGGGGGCTGCCCCACCCGGCGGGCCAAAGTGCCCAGATAGAACAGGCTGTAGCAGCTGGCGGCAATGCCCAGCCCCCAGACGTTCCACCCGGTTTGGGAGCAGTGCCAGCCCAGAATCAGCAGCACGCCGGACACAAACCCCTGGGCCGTCTGAACGTCGCGGCCATGCAGGACTTTGCGCAGCACAAACTCCACCAGCGCATACAAAATCGAGATCTGGAACAGCGCCTGCACAAACCACAGGGCGCCGCCCAGCTGGGTACCGCCGTCAAAGATGCACCAGTGCACAGTACGGCCGATGATATCTTTCAGGGTCACCGGTTGGGTGACCTGGTTGCCCGGCAGGTCCAGAATGCGTTCGTCCCCGGTAAGGATGTTCAGTTTGAGGAAGAGGTTGTTGCACACCGTAAAGGCGGTGTTGGCCAGCACAAAGGGAAGCCACAGGGTCATCACCCGGCGGATGCAGAACCGCCGCAACCCCGCACCATCCTGTGCGGGCCGGAAAAAATAGCCGCTGAGCATAAAGAACAGCGCCATGTGGAACAAATAGATGAAGCCGGTGCCGCCAAACCCCGAGTGGCCCACCACCATCAGCACAATGCCGATGCCCCGCATGGCGTCCAGGACTGTATCGCGCTGTTTCGCCATAAAACTGTACCCCGTTTCCTTTATAATAAGGCCAGTATACAGCAAAACGCGCCGCACGGCAAGCATGGCCGTACGGCGCGGGATTCACTGCGCATTTTTGGCGCGGCATTTGGGGCA
>NZ_JACJKP010000743.1 GCF_016901605.1 Gemmiger formicilis | reverse complement strand
GCAGGCGACGTGATTGTTCATGTGACGGTCAAGAAAGATGCTGTCTTTGAACGGGATGGCTACGATGTATATGTACGTGTCCCCATTACCTACTCTCAGGCAGTGTTGGGCGCCAAGATCATTCCCCGCCGTGTGACCGGTACCTGCGCGTTCCATCAGCGTGAGCTGACGGTCGCTATCAAGCGTGCCCGTTATATGGCGCTGATGCCCTACGTGAGCGACT
>NZ_JACJKP010000742.1 GCF_016901605.1 Gemmiger formicilis | reverse complement strand
AAGTCCCGATGGCTAAAACCATCGGGGCTTTTTTCATTCGGTCGCTTATGTAAGATTGGGGCGGTCCTGATCGCCGTCTGCCTTGAACAGGACAAAGTTTTCCGGCTTGTTGGTAAAGTAGTAGTACTCAGTGTTGTCCCGCAGCGGGGGCGTCAGATAGTTGGGAATGATGCAGCCGTCGCCTTCCACGCGCTCGGTAAAACCGGCCGCTTGCCAGATTTCG
>NZ_JACJKP010000741.1 GCF_016901605.1 Gemmiger formicilis | reverse complement strand
CCAATGGTCAAAGATCAGCCAGTCTTTGCCGGTGCAGACATAGACATCCGCCGCATTGAGCAGGTCGCCGTTTTCATCCTTGCGCTGCACCAACTTGAAGCGGATGCTTTCTGCTTCGTGAGCTGCGCGCACCGGAAGGATACTACCTCGACGCATCCGACCAGGAGCTGGCCTTCATCTATGCCGGCAGCAGTACGCCCGTAGTGGAACTTGAGCAGACCTT
>NZ_JACJKP010000740.1 GCF_016901605.1 Gemmiger formicilis | reverse complement strand
GATTGATAATTCATCCTGGGAGGTACTTCCATGAACGATCCGCGTTGGGCGTCCATCGACGCCTTTGCTGAACAGAACCGTGAAAATATTTTGCGCGACATTACCCGTCTGGTGCCGGTCTCGGCCCAGCCGATATATCCTTCGGCATTGCAGGTCTGCAAACCCAGCTCGGCCGCAATTTCCAGCGCTTTGTCCAGTGCGGCCTTGGGGCCTGCGCCAAAGG
>NZ_JACJKP010000739.1 GCF_016901605.1 Gemmiger formicilis | reverse complement strand
GCAGTATTTTATTGAGCGCGTGCTGGACCACAAAATGCTGGGCAGCGAGGATATCTCGGTTTTGGAGCCGGTACTGGACCAGAATCCCCGGGCGTATGCCTGCGCCCGGCGCATACTCCCGGGGGTAAAAACGCCGCACCTCCCAAAGCAGGCGGTTGGGCAGCACAATATGCTTCTGGCTGCGCTCAATGGCATAGACCAGGTGGTCGAACAGCGTGACAAA
>NZ_JACJKP010000738.1 GCF_016901605.1 Gemmiger formicilis | reverse complement strand
GGTGGCGGTGATCATTGTGACCATCAGCACCAACATTACCCTCTCCCTGGGCATGGTAGGCGCTCTCAGCATTGTGCGCTACCGCACCGCCGTCAAAAATCCGCTGGACTTGATCCACACAAAGGCAGAATTTGGAGGCCGACGTCCTGACAAAGGAATAGGCGCGAAAGATACTTTGAATATACTCCGGCAAAATACCGGTAAACTTGACTTCCAGAATCATC
>NZ_JACJKP010000737.1 GCF_016901605.1 Gemmiger formicilis | reverse complement strand
TACAATCTGCTCTGGGGAGATCTGGTACAGATCCCGCTGCCGGGAGGCAGCAGCCTGGGGCTTTCGCTGCTGGTGATGATTCTGGTGCCGGCGGGCGTCTATTTTACGGTGCGTTCACTGAGGGAAGCCCTTTTCTGTTTTTTATATCCGGTGGCACTCTTCCGGAATACCGATATCCGCCAGCCGTACCTCGCCGCAGAATATCGCCGCTTCCGGTGCCGTGT
>NZ_JACJKP010000736.1 GCF_016901605.1 Gemmiger formicilis | reverse complement strand
CGGCTACGCCCCCGAAATGGCTTACTTCGAGACCTGCCATGAAATGAAGCTCATCGTCGACCTGATCAACGAGGGCGGCTTTGACAAGATGCGTTACTCCATCTCCAACACCGCAGAGCACAGCCTGCTCACCGAAGAGGTCGGTCTCGGTCTCCTCCTTGAAGGTGGTCTCCAGGATGCCCGCACGGCCGGCGCCGATACCGGAAGCATACGCCAGGGCGATG
>NZ_JACJKP010000735.1 GCF_016901605.1 Gemmiger formicilis | reverse complement strand
GCGGCCAGTTTTTGCAGATTTTCCAGAATCAGTTCGTTGCCCACGCCGGTGTATTGGCGGTGCAGCGCGGAATCCATCTGCTTGATATCGGAAATCCATAAATCGGTATAGGGCGGCGATCCGCTGGTGCAGAGCGATTTTGTGGCGGCGCTGTTCCGGGCCTGCAAGGCCGAGGGATTCCATACCTGCTGCGAGTCCACCTTCCATGCCCCCTGGGCCCAGGT
>NZ_JACJKP010000734.1 GCF_016901605.1 Gemmiger formicilis | reverse complement strand
CGTCCCCAGGGGTGGGAGGACCTGACCGACGAGGAACTGGTGACCTTCTGCCGCGGCCGGTATGAGGAATGTTCCGCCCCGGCGGGCCTCTATTGCATCGAGGGGGACGGTGCCATCCGCCAGGGAAATCCGATACCCGGTGGAATTGCCCACCGCAGGGTCCGGGATACAATAGCCGTACAGGGCCGCTCCGTCGCACCAGCCCACCATCACGTTGCGCAGGT
>NZ_JACJKP010000075.1 GCF_016901605.1 Gemmiger formicilis | reverse complement strand
GTGCTGTGAGAAAGAGGAACAACGATGAAACTGACCAAGTGTGAACAGGGACATTTTTACGATTCGGACAAATACCCTGCCTGCCCGTACTGCAATGCGGACTTGCAGAGCGAAACCGCCATTGTGCATACCAGCGAAGGCCCCGCGGCGGAAGCCGCTGCCCCGGAAGGGCCGGTGGCAGGCTGGCTGGTGGTGCTCAACGGCCCGGCCCGCGGGCGGGACCTGCGGCTGGGTGTGGGGCGCAGCTTTCTGGGAACAGATGCCGCGGGAACACCGGTAACCCTCAGCCCCGATGCACCGCTGGGGGCGCGGCAGGCTACGGTGGTGTATGATGCCCAGGCCGATGCGTTTACACTGCTGCCCGGTTCTTCGCAGGCGCTGTGTTATCTGAACGGGCAGGCCGTGCTGGAAGCCCAGCCGCTGGCCGCCGGTGCGGAACTGAAGCTGGGCGATGCCGATTTGCGTTTCGTGCCGTTCTGCGGCGACGGATTCCGTTGGTAAGGGGGTTCAGCCGTGACCAGTGAGATTGTTTTTCTCATCACAGAACAGCGCAACAAACAGCGGATCACGCTGCCTTCCGGCCGTGGTGCTTACCGGTTTGGCCGCAGCGCCCAGTGTGAATATGTACTGCGCCGCAACAATGTGGGGGACCGGCAGTTCACCATTGCCTGTACCGGGGAACAGTGGACCCTGACCGATGATTCCAGCGACTGCAACACCTGGTACAATAACCGCTACCTGACGGCGGGGGAAACCTGTGTTCTGCAGCCCGGCGATGTGATCGGCCTGAACACCGACGGCAACGCCTCAACCCAGGAGATCACCTTCCGGGTGGAAGAAATCCGTACGGTACAGGGCAACGGGGCAGGGCCCCGGCAGGAACAGACCGATGCGTCGGTCCTGCGGGAAATCGATATCCGCCGCAAAAAACGGGTGCTCATCGGCCGCGGCGACGATTGCGACATCAAGCTTGTCAGCGACCGGGTCTCCCGCCATCACTGTGAAGTGGTCTACCGGGACGGCCAGTTTGAGGTCCGGGATCTGGGGTCCACCAACGGCACCTATGTGGATGGTGTGCGCATCAGTCGCGCCGCACTGCGCAACGGCGCGGTCATCAACGTGCCGACCCAGGTTTTTGCCTTTACCGGCGGCCTTTTGCATTATCATGAACATAAAAGCGGCATCAGCGTACAGCTGTTGAATGTCTACAAAACCGTGCAGGACCGCAATACCCAGAAGCCGCTGAACATTGTGGACGGCACCAGCCTGGAGATCGAACCCAACAGTTTTGTGGTGCTTGTGGGCGGTTCCGGTACGGGCAAATCCAGTCTGCTCACCTGTATTACCGGCACGGCGCCCTGTACCTCGGGCAGTGTACGGTTCGACGGGCTGGAAACCCGCGGCAACCGCAACGCCTTTGATGCGGTACTGGGCTATGTGCCCCAGCGGGACATCATGCACGATAACCTGACGGTGGAACAAAGCCTGACCTTTACGGCCAAGCTTCGCATTGCCCATGACGCCAGCCGGGCCGAAATTGCCGCGGCGGTGGCCCATGCCATTGAAGCGGTGGACCTGACCGGGCGGGAAAAAACTCTGATCTCCCAGCTGTCCGGCGGGCAGAAAAAGCGGGTCTCCATTGCTATGGAACTGCTGGCCAGTCCCCGGCTGCTGATTCTGGACGAACCGACCAGCGGCCTTTCGCCGGACCTGGACCGCAGCATGATGGAACTGTGCCGCAAGCTCAGCCACCAGAACTGTACGGTCCTGATGGTCACCCATAATATGTCCAACATCAACCTTTGCGATAAGATCGCCTTTTTGGGCGTGGGCGGTGTGCTGTGCTATTACGGCGCACCGGAAAAGCTCAACCGCTATTTTGATGTGGAACTGACCAGCGATATTTTTGAAAAACTGCGGGAACCGGAACTGGTAGAACAGTACCGCCGGCAGTACTTTACCACACCGGAGTTCAACCGCCTGGTGGCGGCCTGGCCCGAGGCAGCACAGGAGGCGGACAAGCGATGCGACCAATCGAAGTAATGAAATTCTTGCGCCAGTTCACGGTGCTGGTGCAGCGCAACCTGCGCCTGATCTGGAACGATAAACTGCTTATGGCCAGCCTGATCCTGCAGGCACCCTTCATGGTGCTGGTCATCAGCCTGGTGGTGGACCCCAACTGCTTTACTTCCAACCTGGTCAACGTAGGCAGCCGCACAGCGCTGTTCATCCTCAGTGCCATGGCCGCCTTTATGGGAACCCTGAATTCCTACCGTGAGATCTGCAAGGAGCGGGATATTATCCTGCGGGAAGCCTCGGTAGGGGTCAACCTGCTGGCAGTGGTGCTCAGCAAAGCCTTTGTGCTGCTCCTGATCGAGGTCGTTCAGGCGGCCATTCTGGCCTTCGGGTTTGTCAGCATCGTCCATGTGCCGCAGAACCATCTGCTGTTTGAAACAAATCTGGAAATTTTTATTACGGTGCTGCTTATGCTGTTTGCCTCCAGCGCCATGGGCCTGCTGGTGTCGGCCATCTTCAAAAGCGGCGAGACCGCCATTCTGGTGGTGTTGGTGCTGATGATCGGTCAGGTGGTTTTCAGCGGCATTATGTTTACCCTGACCGGTGTGGCCAGTTCCATTGCCTCGATTATCGTCTGCCGGTGGGGTATGGGCGCATTGGGCGCTTCCACCGACCTGAACAGCCGCCTTGCCTGGCTGAAAGCCGGGTTTGACGGCCCCATGTACGATGCCACCATTGCCAACCTGCTCAACTGCTGGCAGATGCTGGCGCTGATCTCGGCGGTCTGCATTGCGGCAGCCTGGCTGGTACTGCAAATTTCTTTTGATCGCAAGAAGGCCTGAGCAAGGGCTTTGGTAAATTGAAAGCCCGCCTTTGGCAGAAACTGAACAAAAACATCCCCGTGACCGGGAACTGCCGGTCACGGGGATGTTTTTATGCGATAATAAGGATTATTCTTCGGGCTTGCGCAGCTTGTCGGCCGCAGAGGAAGCAGCCTGCCGGGCAGACTGTGCCAGCCGGCGCAGATGATTCAGGGCAGACCGGGTGGCGGCCAGGGTTTCGCCGTAACGCAGGCTCTGCATCCGCGGGAAGGCGCGCAGCAGGCGGCGTGCGCCCAAACGGTCCAGATCCATGTCCCGCAGCTTGGTCCGCAGGGCCTCGGCCCGGGTGGTCAGTTCGGCCCGCAACTCGGCGGCGTTGTCGCGGCTTTCCAGCTTGGCCAAGGCCAGCTGCAGTTTCTGCTCATCCAGCAGCGTGTCGGCCGTCATGGCGCCGGTGCCCAGCAATTCGGTCAGCTTGTCACTGGAGATCCGCAGCCGGGCCCGCAGTTCGTCGATTTCTTTCAGCCGCTTGTTGAGCCCGATGGCTGCCGCCGTGGAAACGCCCACATCCACCAGGAAAAACAGCGTTACAAGGGTATCCACAGGCACCAGAATACGCATGGGCAGGGGATTGGCGGCCCGGGCCAGCAGTGGATGCACCGCTTTGATCATGATGACACTGCCCAGCCCCCACAGCAGCGAAAACTGGGGGCAGATATAACCGCCCAGGTTGCCTTTGAAGTTGGAGTAATCCCACCAGCGGATATGATACATCCGGAAGAGGGCCCAACCGCCGATCAATTCAATGGCAGTGGTCAGCACCATGCCTACCACAAACACGGTCAGAACACCGGGGGCTGTGCCCCGGGCGGGCAGCAGCCGCACAAAGTAAAGCAGCACCACCATACCCACACCGTAAATGGGGCACATGGGTCCGCACAGAAAGCCACGGTTTACAAGGCGATGTTCCCGCAGGGCGGCAAAAATCACTTCGGCACACCAACCCAACACGCCGTACAGGTAAAACCAGAACAGGGTGTGTGCCGCCACCTCAGGTAAGGTCATCGGGCGCCTCCTGCTGTTTGGCCAGCTCTTTGGGCTCTACCCAATGTACCGTTTCGTCAGGGCCTTTGCGGGCAATCAACGCTTTGATGGGAATACCCTGCTCGCTGAACATGCCCTCGTGTTCGGTACGCAGGTTCCACGCCGGCTCCTGGGCGTGCAGGTCAAAGGTCTGCCAGGTGATCTCAAAACCGGCGGCAGGGAAGTAACTCAGGCTGTCACGGAACAGGTCGTCGTCATCGGTCTTGAACCAGATCTCGGCCCCCTCGTCCATCAGGCGGCGGTACTGCAGCAGCTGGCGGGGATGGGTCAGCCGGTGTTTGTTGCTGCCGGCGTTCTTGCTCCACGGATTGCAGAAGTTGATGTAGATGCGCGATACCCGGTCCTCGGGGGTAAAGGCGTTGCCCATCCGCTCAATATCCAGGCTGGCGATCTTTACATTGTCCGGCGGCAGCTGGCGGGCGGCATAGGCTGCCTCCACCTTGCGCTTGGCCAGAATCAGCACCTTGTCGGTGATGTCGATGCCCAGATAGTTGATGTCCGGGTGGGCAGGGGCAATCTGTGCCAGAAAACCCCCTTTTCCGCAGCCCAGTTCCAGGTGCCAGGGCTGGTCGGGGCGGGCGTACAGTTCATGCCAGTGGCCCCCGTGGGTCAGCGGCTCGTGTACATGAAAATCGCAGGCCAGCAGTTCGGGCCGTGCATAGGGTTTGAATCGCATTCGCATAACAACATACTCCTGATCTTACAAAATCTCGGTCATAAAGGCACGTACCCGTGCCTCGTCGGCATCCCTCAGGCTGCCCTGGCAAAAAGCCGGTTTGCCGCCGCCGCGGCCGGCAAAGGTTTCGTTCAGTGCCTTGCAAACGGGGCGGATATCCTCCCCCGGGGCGGCTGCCAGTGCGTAGGCAAGTCCCTGTCCGCCCGGTGCCAGGGCACAGCAGGCGGCGTGGGTTTCGGCGGCCACTGCCAGTGCGATGCGTCGCAGTCCGTCGCCGTCGGCACCCTCTGCCCAGACGGTGCAGGGCTGGCCGGGCGTTGCCGCCGCGGCGTAAGCTGCAGCCAGAACATTCTGCAGGGCTGCCAGCCGCTGTTTCAGCTGGGCTTCGCCCGTTTGCAAACGGGTCACGGCATCGGTCAGTTTACCCACCGGGGCGGAAAGAAGCCGCCCGGCGGATTCGGCGTCGGCCCAACCGTTGGCGATGGCTTCATAAGCCCGCTGCCCGCAGGCTACGGCCAGACGCATGCCATTTTTGTAGTGCTGGGCGGAAATGATCTTGATGATCCCCACTTCGCCGGTGCGGCTCAGATGGGGGCCGCAGCAGGCGCAGCGGTCGCCGCCCGCTTCCACCAGCCGTACGGGACCGTCCAGTTCCTTTTTGCTGCGGTACTGGGTGACGGCCAGGGTTTCGGCATCCGGAATATAACAATGTACCGGGGTGTCCGCCCGCACCGCCTCATTGGCCTGGGCTTCCGCTTCCGCCAGCTGGGCTTCGGTCAGCGGGATGCTGGTATCCATCCGCACGTAGGGTGTACCGATATGGAAGCCGACATTCTCGGCACCGTACAGGCGGTGGAGCGTGCCGCTCAGGATGTGCTCCCCCGTGTGCTGCTGCATGGCGTCCAGCCGGGGCGCCCAATCCAGCGTGCCTTCCACTTCGGTGCCTTCAGGCAGCGGTTTGTCGGTGGTGTGGGTAATGGTCAGGCCATCGGTATGTACGGCCAGTACCCGGGCTTCCCCCAGGCGGCCGGTATCACAGGGCTGGCCGCCGCCTTCCGGAAAAAAGGCGGTGCGGTCCAGCACCACACCGTACCCCTGGGGTACGGGCGTACAGGACAACACCCGGGCAGTGAAGCGCTGCAAATAGGAATCGGTTTCGAACAGCTTTTCGGTCACAGGCAACAGGTGACCTCCTTTTTTTGGGATTTTTCCTATTATACCATAAAACAGGTGTGGAAAAAAACACCGAAATCCTTTATAATAAAAGTCAGTACATTTTATACAACCATGTAAGGAAAACTGCCCTATGCAAAAAAAGATTTGTTTTGCGGCGCTGGCCTTGCCGGCGCTGCTGTTGGCCGGCTGCGCCGACAGTCCGCTGGAAACGCTGCTCCCGGCTGAGAACACCGCTACCGTGGAAACTGCCGCCGCACCGCAGCCCCAGACCCTGAATGTCTATGCCACCCAGGCCTTGCTGCCGGCCGTGCAGAATTACGCATCCAGCCAGCAGGTGACGCTGCAGGTGACGGAAGACCCGGCTGCCGCCGACCTGGTACTGCTGGACCACAAGCCCGACGGTTTTGTGGAAGGCGTGGATGTTATGAGTGACACGCTGCTGGCTGCCGCTGCGGCCCGTGCAGGCATCACCGAAAGCACCGACGCCTTGCCGCTGGGCCGCAGCCTGTACGGGTATTGGGCCAACGGCACCCTGCTGAACAGTCTGCTGGGGGATGGCGGCGTAACGGCGTTGCAGAATGCCAGCTGGGATGAGTGGAGCGATTTTGTGGAAACCCTGCAAGCCTGGCTGGAAGAGCCCAGTGCGGCGACCGTCACTTTGAACGGCAGCAAGTTTACCCTGCCCGAAACGAAACTGGATACTCTCAATGCCACCGGCGTCTTTTCCGAACCCATGGACCGGGTGTCCGGCTACACGGCAGCCATGCTGGCCGCCGGCAGTGAACTGACGGAAGATACGCTGACTGGCCCGCTGAACGGCGTTTACAGTGCCGTGACTTTGGAATGGGACAACCTGGCGGAGAACGACGAAACGGCACTGTTCCGGCGCGCCAAGCTGACGGACCTGCTTTCGGCCTACGGGTCGGAGGCATGCCAGAACCTGGTGCTGATCCCCTTTAAATGCGAACTGGAAGAGAGTGACCTCTCCACCGAAGAATACAACCTTACCGGCCTGCTGGATTACCCGGTCCTGGCCGAGGTGGGCTACGTGACGGTGCGGGCCGGCACCGAGGAAACAGCCCAGAAAGCAGCCAAGAGCGCGGCCCTGTGGCTGTACAGCAGCGGGGATGGGGAAAACGCCCTGACCGAGACCCTGGGTGTCATTACGCCGTGGAATACGGCTTCGGACACCACCACACTGGGGGCCATGCAGATCGAGCAGGCGGGCACCGGTATTTTGCCGGGCATCACGGTCACCCAGGCCCAGGCCGACGCCCTGGAAGAAAATGAAGAAGCGCTGCGGGACAGCACCAGCCATACCACGGCAGAGCGCAAGACCTTTACCGAGCAGGCTCTGCAGGCGCTGGGCGTTACCGAAGCGGAAGAGTAAAGGGACGCGTAAAAACGCCCCGGTTGGAAAAGAGGAAGAATCATGGAACTGAAACGTTGCAGTGGCATCTTGATGCCCATCTCCAGCCTGCCCGGCGGGCATGGAATCGGCAGCCTGGGCGCGCCGGCGCGCCGTTTTGTGGATTTTCTCGCCCGCGCCGGGCAGAGCATCTGGCAGATTCTGCCTGTAGGTCCCACCGGCTATGCCGACAGCCCCTACCAGAGCTGTTCGGCTTTTGCGGGCAACCCCTATTTCATTGACCTGGACCTGCTGGCCCGGGATGGGCTGCTCAAACGCAAGGATTATGCCTTTGTGGATTGGGGCGGCGACGAAACCCATGTGGATTACGGCACCCTTTACGAACGGCGGTTCCCGGTACTGCGCAAAGCCTACGAGAATTTCCTCAAAGGCCGCCCGGTGCCCGGGTACGAAACCCCCTACCCGGACGACTGGTACCGCTTCCAGTTCCTGGCGGCGGACTGGCTGCCCGACTATTGCCTGTACATGGCCATCAAGGAAGAAAACGGCATGGCCGACTGGCAGCAGTGGCCCCGTGCCCTGCGCCGCCGTGACCCGGAAACGCTGGCACAGTTCCGGGCGGAACACGCCAAAGAAATTGAGTTCTGGGCCTTCCTGCAGTATGAGTTTGACCGCCAGTGGCGTGCTCTGCATGAATATGCAGCCTCCAAGGGTGTTTCCATCATGGGGGATATCCCCATCTATGTGGCGCCCGATTCCGCCGATGCCTGGGCGGGTACCGAACTGTTTGAAACGGACGAAGAGGGCAAACCCCGCCGTGTGGCAGGCTGCCCGCCGGATTATTTTGCGGAGGACGGCCAGCTGTGGGGCAACCCGATTTATGACTGGGATTACCACCGCAAAACGGACTTTGCCTGGTGGGTACGCCGGGTGCGGCATGCTTTGTCCATCTATGATATTTTGCGGATCGACCACTTCCGCGGATTCGATACCTATTGGGCCATTCCGGCAGGGGAGACCACGGCCCGCAACGGCCGTTGGGAACAGGGCCCCGGGATGGAACTGTTCCGGGCGCTGCATCTGGCCATGGGGGACCTTCCCATTGTGGCGGAAGACCTGGGCGAAATGTTCCCCTCGGTGCGCAAGTTGCTGGCAGAAAGCGGCTTCCCCGGCATGAAAGTGCTGCAATTCGCCTTTACCGGGCAGGACAGTGTCGATCTGCCCCATAATTATCCGCGCAACTGTGTGGCCTACCCCGGCACCCACGACAACAATACGCTGGCCGGCTGGTTCAGCCAGGAACTGGACGCCAAGGGCCGCAAGCAGGCCGAGGAATATTTTGCTCTCACCGAACAGGAGGGCAAACTGCGCGGCCTTTTGCGCGGTGTACTGGCAAGCCCGGCGGCGCTGGCCATTATCCCCATGGCGGACTGGCTGGAAGCCCCCGCCGAAGCACGCCTGAATACCCCCGGCCGTGCCCAGGGCAACTGGCAGTGGCGTGCCCAGGATAAAGACCTGAACCCGGCACTGGCCAAGGAGATCCGCAGCCTGTGTGCCCGGTATTTCCGTGCGGAACCGGCCTTGCAGCGTGGAAAAAGCAGTGATTTGTAAACATCACCAGTATTCTGTGCCTGCATAAAAAATTCTTTGTGCAAGCGAAACCTAGGAAAAACGGCGCATTTGTGGTAATATACATGTATATACAATGCCTGACTACGGGTAAAATTACACTGAGCGCAAGTGAGGGTTTAAGATGAAGCTGGAGTATACCAAAGAAGAGCTTGCCGTGCAGATTGCAGCGCTGGAACAGCTGTTCGATACGGTCTGCATCGTGGACCCGTACCGCAGCGTCCTGCTGGACGCTTCCACACTGGAGCCGGCCGGGGAAGGTAGCCCCATTCCCATGTTGGACGAGACCGGCCGCGGCATGCAGTTGCTGCAGTTGGACGAGCGGGACGAAATGCGGATTTTTCAAAGCATTCAGGTCATGGGCCGTCCTTGTGTGCTGGTTCTGCATTGGCGTCTGCCCCATGATGCCGGTGCTTCGGCCGGTGCCCGAAACTCTTACGACCGTGCCCTGACCCAGTACCGGGAAGATATGCGCCGGGACTATGTGACCGGTGTGTACAATGCCCGCTACATTCAGGAAGAATACCGCAGCTACGCCGAAAAGCAGGCTATGAAAGGCCAGCCGGTGGGGGCTGTGATGCTGCGGGTGAATGAATACTGGAACCTGCGCAATCAGGAATCCCTGCAGGCGGCGGAATGCTGCCTGAATACGGCGGCAGGCATCCTGCAGCTGGCAGTGGGAACCGACCATGACCACGCGGTGCTGGCCCGCCTGGAAGATGGCCTGTTCGTGGCCATTACGGTGGGCACGCCTGCCTCTCACCTGGCACAAAGCATCAACCAGGCGCTGGAATCTTCCCGCCGGGTATTCAGCATCACGCTGGCCCGCCGCGGAACCTTTACGGTAAGCACCGCCAGTGCCGAATGGGGAGAGACCTCCTCCTGGGAAATGATGCTCTCGCTGGCCCAGCAACGCCTGTGATCTCTGCATAAAAACAACCCCCTTGTGTACATACTAAGGCTGAAGCAAGTACTGTACACAAGGGGGATTTTGTTATGCAAAATGATAACGAGAAGATGCTGCAGGAGATCGTCCAGAATACCGAGATGGGGAAAAACACCCTGGACGAGATGATGGGCCTGACCCATGATCAGCGCCTGAAAGATGAGATGATGCGCCAGAAGCGGGAATACCGCCGCATCAATCAGGCGGCCCATACGGCGCTGGATGCTATTGGTGCCCAAGCCCAGGGGCAGAGCGCCGCCGCCCGGATGAGCGTCAGCATGGGAATACGCACCCGCACCATGCTGGACAAGTCCACCCGCAACCTGGCCACCATGCTGGCGGAAGGCAGCGGCCAGGGGGTGATGGATTGCAAACGGGCCGAGAAGGATTATCCCAGTGCCAGCCCCGGCGCCCAGCAGCTTTGTCGGGAACTGGGCGAAATGCAGGCCAAAGCCGAGATGACATGGCGGGAATTTATTTAAGGGGCGTCCGCGCCCTTGCGCGGTGGGCACCGGGCTGGTATAATCAGGGCAGAATCAACTACCGAAAGGAAGCCTCTGCCCATGAGAGTTCTTGTCAGCGCCTGTTTGCTGGGGGAAAATTGCAAATATAACGGGAAGAACAACCGCAACGAGGAACTGCTCCGCCGGCTGCAAAAGCACGAAGTGATACCGGTCTGCCCGGAGATGCTCTCCGGCCTGGGAACACCGCGCCCTTGTGTAGAACTGCGGGACGGGGTGGCTTTTAACCAGTATGGCGAGAACGTGGATGCTGCCTTTCACACCGGGGTGGAACGGGCCCTGGCACAGATCGAAGGGCAGCAGATCGACTTGGTGGTGCTGCAGTCCCGCAGCCCTACCTGCGGCGTCAGGCAGATTTATGACGGAACCTTCAGCCGTCGGCTTATCGACGGACAGGGCATGCTGGCGGCGGCTTTGCAGGCCCGCGGATACCGCCTTGTGGATGTGGAAGAAATCGATTCAATCCCGGAACTGTAAAAACACCGGGGAACCTGTTAAAGGTTCCCCGGTGTTTTGATATATGCCGTATTAAAGGTGATCGATCATATAGGCTACGATCTCGGTGGCGGTTTTTACATATTCGGCAATGCTGAACTGTTTCACAACCAGCACTTCGTAACCACTCTCGTCGGCGTTGTCACTCATGGCGCGCAGCACCACGCAAGGCACATCGTTGCGCCCTGCTACCTGGCTCACCGCAGCACCTTCCATCTCCACACAGTCGGGATGGCACTTTGCCTCAATGGCTTTCTTGGTGGAGGCATCGCCCACAAAGGTGTCGCCGGTGGCAATCTTGCCGGCAATGGCTTTCACGCCGCAGGCTTCGCAGGCGTCCAGCGCTGCCTGCACCAGAACGGGATCGCCGTGGTATTCCTCCAAAAACGGTGCGCTCTGGGCCAGCATGTCCAGCTGGGCGTCGTGGTACACTACCGTTTCGCCCACGCATACGTCGCCAATGCCGATCTTGCTGGTCATGTTGCCGGCAATGCCGCTGAAAATCAACCGGTCAATGCCGTATTTGGTGCACAGCACCTGCACGGTGCTGGCCGCATTGGCCTTGCCCATACCGGCACAGCAGACTACCACCTGCTTGCCATGCAGTGTGCCGCAATGGTATTCCACACCGGCGTAATGTTCGCAGCGTACGTCCTGCAGGCGGGCGCAGAGCTGGTCTACTTCATCGGGCATGGCGCCCATGATGCCAAAAATCATCTGCGGGCCTCCTTATCAGACGTTGAACAGGAACTCGATCACGTCGCCGTCCTGCACCACATATTCCTTGCCCTCGGTGCGCTGCAGGCCCTTGGCCTTGACCGCGGCATAGTTGAAGTCGGCGTCCTCCAGGTCCTGGTAACCGATGACCTGGGCACGGATAAAGCCGCGCTCAAAGTCGGAGTGGATCTTGCCGGCAGCCTGGGGAGCCTTGGTGCCTTTCTTGATGGTCCAGGCGCGGCATTCCTTTTTGCCGTCGGTCAAAAAGCTGATAAGACCCAGTAACTCATAGCTGGCTTTGATCAGCTTGTCCAGGCCGGTGGACTCAATGCCCATCTCCTGCAGGAAGGCCAGCTTCTCCTCGGGGGTAGAGTCGGCGATGTCCTCCTCGGTCTTGGCGCAGATGGGCAGAGCCTGGGCGCCTTCGGACTGGGCACGTTCCACCACCAGCGGGTAGTACTGGTTGCCGTCCAGCCCGCCCAGCAGGTCATCCTCGCCCACGTTGCAGGCGTAGATCACCGGCTTGGCCGAAAGCAGCCCCAGTTCCTTGCGGGCGACCTTCTGGCTGTCATCCTCCTCGTCAAAGGCAAAGGTGCGGGCGGGTTTCTCCGCTTCCAGGTGGGCGGCCAGTTCCGCCAGCCAGGCAGCCTCGGCAGCGGCGGCCTTGTTGCCGGTCTTGGCGGCTTTCTGCTGGCGGCCCAGACGGTTGTTCACCACTTCCAGGTCGGCCAGGATCAGTTCCAGGTCGATGGCGTCAATGTCCCGGATGGGGTCAACGCCTTCCGGCTTGTTTACATCCTCCACCACGTGAACGATGTTGTCGTCATCAAAGCAGCGCACCACATGCACCAGGGCGTCGCATTCCCGGATGTGCCCCAGGAACTTGTTGCCCAGGCCGGCACCGTGGGCCGCACCCTTTACCAGACCGGCAATGTCCACAAACTCCACAATGGCGGGGGTCTTTTTATCGGTCTGCCACACTTCGGCCAGCTTGTCCAGGCGGGCATCCGGCACCGCCACGATGCCCGCGTTGGGCTCGATGGTGCAGAAGGGATAGTTGGCGGCCTGTGCGTTGCGGGTCGAGGTGATGGCGTTGAACAAAGTGGATTTGCCCACGTTGGGCAGCCCCACGATACCTAATTTCATATTGTTTCGCTCCTTTTGGCGTGTTTTCCATCCCTTATTATACACATAAGGCCGCTGCGGCGCAAGAAAAATGCGGCAAAACC
>NZ_JACJKP010000733.1 GCF_016901605.1 Gemmiger formicilis | reverse complement strand
CCGCATTGAAGTTGACCGCCTGCGCAACCATGCTCAACGAGATTTTTTCCCGGTAGTGCGCTTTCAGATAGGCAATAGCGTCCCGGATAGCCGGTGAATAATGATCGTCCTGCGCCAGGCGGTGGAACTGCTGGAGCATACCGATAAAAAGGTGTATGAGATTGCGGAAGAAGTAGGGTATTCCAGCCTGAGCTATTTCTCTACCGCCTTCAAAAAAAGCTTTG
>NZ_JACJKP010000732.1 GCF_016901605.1 Gemmiger formicilis | reverse complement strand
ATCAGCGGTCAGGTCACCGGTGGGCTCCGGATAGGTTACATCGGACTGAGAGAAAACGAACAAATTATCCACGACGCCCAGAAATTGCACTCCCTGAGCTGGTGCGTTTTCCAACAATCAATTTCCCGAAACCGAAGACAGTCAGGTTATTTTGTTGGACCGCGATTGCCAAAATCGCCGGGTGGTAGCCACAATACCGAACAGTTGTTTCTTGTCCATGATGG
>NZ_JACJKP010000731.1 GCF_016901605.1 Gemmiger formicilis | reverse complement strand
AAGTCCCGATGGCTAAAACCATCGGGGCTTTTTTCATTCGGTCGCTTATGTAAGATTGGGGCGGTCCTGATCGCCGTCTGCCTTGAACAGGACAAAGTTTTCCGGCTTGTTGGTCACCTTGGTCTTGGGATTGGTAAAGTTCTTGGTCTGGCGTTCCCGCATTTCAAACCGGCCAAACCCTGCAATCGTAACCTTGTCGCCGCCTTTCAGCACGTCACCGATGG
>NZ_JACJKP010000730.1 GCF_016901605.1 Gemmiger formicilis | reverse complement strand
GTAGTTAATGAACTTTTGCAGAATATCCAACAAGCTATCCTTCTGGAGGACTTTCTCCCAGAAGTATGAAGTTACATAGATGCCATCGGTGCTCTTTGGATTACCTGCACCGCCCAAAGGCAAAACCCTGGAAATTTTCGGCGAACCTCAACCGGATGGTTCTTTCCATCCCTTCCACATCTATTCGATGCGACAGGCTATCGAAGAAGGATTTATCCTGGATG
>NZ_JACJKP010000729.1 GCF_016901605.1 Gemmiger formicilis | reverse complement strand
TCATCGAAAACGCCGACCGCATGGGGCTTTCCCAGCTTTACCAGCTTCGCGGGCGGGTAGGCCGTTCCTCCCGCAAGGCCTACGCCTACTTTACCTTTACCCGCGACAAAGTGCAGACCAGAACGTCAATTTCGTTGTCCAACAGCTGCTGCCATACCGAGGAAATCTGTTCTTCGGTCATCTTGCCGTGGGCAATGCCTACCCGGGCGCCGGGAACCAGTTTG
>NZ_JACJKP010000728.1 GCF_016901605.1 Gemmiger formicilis | reverse complement strand
ATCCGGCTGGGAAGACCCGGTGCCACCGACGAGGAGGTGCTGGCGGCGGCGGAACGGGCTCAATGCGGAGAATTTCTGAAACGGCTGGAAAAAGGAATCTATACCATGGCCGGCAATGGCGGCGTTCATTTTCTCCTCATTCTCCGGGTCCAAAAAAGCGGTGGCCTCATCCAGTACCACGATAGGAGCGTCCTTCAAGATCGCCCGGGCCAGTGCGATCCGCT
>NZ_JACJKP010000727.1 GCF_016901605.1 Gemmiger formicilis | reverse complement strand
TCCGCAGGGGCTCTTTCAGGTAGCGCAGTTCGGTGCTGCTGGTGCAGCCGATGTGAAACAGCCGCACCTGGGTCTGGACGGCATCGTGCATCTTTTTCTGGGCAATTTCGATCTGAAAAAGATGTTTGAGGCGGAACAACTGGATGTGATGCTGTGCACCCAGAACATGATCCACCGGCTGCCCAACTGTGAATTCCACCCTATGGCCGAAGCCGCGCTGTATG
>NZ_JACJKP010000726.1 GCF_016901605.1 Gemmiger formicilis | reverse complement strand
TTCCTTATCGGCGATTTCCAGGCTGAAATCGGGAACGGCAACAACGTTACCGGGGTAAACCTTTTTAACGTGACGGCAGCTGATAGAAGCCATGACAAAACCCTCCAAATATGGCGTTCGGCCTGGAACTGCGCAAGATGCCCAAGGACGAGATCGACAAGCGCGTGCGTGAAGCCGCCAAGATCCTCGAGATCGAGCACCTGCTCGACCGTAAGCCGAAGGCT
>NZ_JACJKP010000725.1 GCF_016901605.1 Gemmiger formicilis | reverse complement strand
CTGCACGGCATACTGGACGTTGACCAGGCCCACAACCTTCAGTTCGCGGGCAAAGCGGCCGGTATAATCCACCAGTGTGTCAATGACCTTCTGGCTGAAGTTGTACGGCGGGTAGACGCAGATGGAGTCGCCGGAATGCACACCGGTACGCTCGATCTGTTCCATGATGCCGGGCACCAGGAAATCCGTTCCGTCGCAGATGGCGTCTACCTCACATTCGGTAC
>NZ_JACJKP010000724.1 GCF_016901605.1 Gemmiger formicilis | reverse complement strand
TTTCCACGCCCACCTGCGGCCCCTGCCTGGGCGGCTACATGGGCATCCTGGCGGCAGGGGAGCGCTGCATTTCTACCACCAACCGCAACTTTGTAGGCCGTATGGGCCATGTGGTTTCATCGGTAATAACACCGGTATCAAAATCAATTGCCACCACATCCCCTTCCGAGATAGCCTCGCTGGCAGCAGGGCATTCCAGGATGGGCAAACCAATATTGATGGCG
>NZ_JACJKP010000074.1 GCF_016901605.1 Gemmiger formicilis | reverse complement strand
TGGTATACCCGCTTGCCCTGGTCATAAATCTGGGTAGAAAGGCAGCGTGCCGTGCAATTTACATAGGTACATTCTTTCCAGGTTTCGATGGGGTCAAACAGCGTGATTCCGTGCTGTGTTTCCACCGTTTCGTCTGCCATGGTGATCAGGTCGGCCATGGCCTTGCCGTCCTCATCATAAATTCGCCAGACTTTTTTCAGGCAGGGAATGGTCATTTTTTCGGCCGATTCCGACAGCTTCATCTTCGGGGTATAGCTGCCGTCCTCTTCCTTGACTGCAGCCAGCTTATAAACGCCCCCGAACACAGGGTCCGACTTGGCGGTGATCATATTTTCGCCGATTCCGAAGCTGTCCACCCGTGCACCCTGCAGAATCAGGTCCCGCACAATATACTCATCCAGACTGTTGGAAGCGCAGATGGTGCAATCGGGGTAGCCTGCCTCATCCAGCATCTTGCGCGCTTTCTTGGAAAGGTAGGCAATATCGCCGGAGTCAATGCGGATTCCCTTGGGGCGCTTACCCATGGGCTTGAGCACCTCATCAAAGACTTTGATGGCATCGGGCACACCGTGGCGCAGTACGTTGTAGGTATCTACCAGCAGCACACAGGCGTCGGGGTACATTTCCGCGTACTTTTTGAAGGCGTCATATTCGCTGGGGAACATCTGGACCCAGCTGTGTGCCATGGTTCCGGAAGCCGGAATTCCAAAGTCGCGGGCTGCCATAACACAGGAGGTGGAACCGCAGCCGCCGATATAGGAAGCACGCGCACCGAAATAAGCTGCATCGTACCCCTGCGCACGGCGGGCGCCGAATTCCATGACCGGCCGGCCCGCAGCCGCCCGTACAATGCGGTTGGCTTTGGTAGCAATCAAACACTGATGGTTGAAGGTAACCAGCAGCAGTGTTTCCAGCAGCTGGCATTCAATGGCCGGGCCTTCCACCGTTACAATGGGTTCCTGCGGGAAGATAGGCATGCCTTCTTCAATGGCCCAGATATTGCAGTGAAGCTTGAAATCGGCCAGGTACTGCAGGAACTTTTCATCAAAAGTATGGGTGGACCGAAGATAATCAATATCCTCCTCGGTAAATTCCAGATGGTCAACAGCATCAATGAACTGCTGCAGGCCTGCCATGATGGCGTAGCCGCCGCCATCCGGCACACGGCGGAAGAACATATCGAACACAGCGATCTTGTCCTGGTATCCTTCATCAAGATAGCCGGCGGACATGGTCAGCTCATAAAAGTCCGTCATCGTCGTCAAGTTGCGTTTTACGTCCAGCATGGTAAATACCCTCCAGATGGATTCCTCCAAGAACTTATTTGCCTTCGCTTTCCCGGCTCCATACGCCCAGAATGGAAAGCACCCATATGAATGCATACACTGCCACCACAGCCATCGTCAGCATGATGACAACTTTGAAATAGGTGCTGGAGAAAAATTCTCCCACACGGGAAATGGTATACAACATCTGATTGCGGGAAACATCGCTGCCGGCGATCAAATCCACGGTGCCAATGCTTTCTCCCTCAATGGTAAGCGTTACGGTGCCTACCACATCGCCCTGTTTGATGGGAGCGGTAAGGTGGTCCGGCAGGTTAAAGACCTGCTCCGTCAGAGCCGCGCCGCCTTCGCGGGGCAGCAATGTCATCATGTCATCGGCAGGATACAGCATAATGGTGTCTGTTTCCGTAGAATAGACGATTCGGCTTTCCGTAATAGGCTGGGTGGTATCCAATGCCGGTGCGATGGTGTAGGTGGCATAGACCCAGTCCATCAGGGTACCGGTTTCCAGCAACGCCGGGCGTCCGCCCTCTTCGTCGGTGGCATTGGGCACATTCAGCACAACGCTGATATAATTTTCTCCATCCTGGCTGTGCCAACCCGCAAAGTTCTGCCACTCGCCCAGGCTGCCGGTTTTGCCGCCCTTGGTATAGGCCCGGTAGTAACTGGTGTTGCAGACCATCTTGTTGGTGTTCTGGATGATGTAGGTTCCCGGCGTAGGGTAGTTGTCGTTGGTGCCCATATCATAACTGGGCGTTGCCATGACGGTGGCCACCACATCGTAAGCCGTCAACGCACGCAAAATCAGGTAGGCATCCTTGGCGGTGGTGACGTTCCCCTCTCCCAGTCCGCAGGGATCGGTGAAAGTGGTGCCTGTACAGCCGATGGCGGCCGCCTCGTCGTTCATCATGGCCACGAAGTTGTCGATACTGCCGCCGCCCATATAATCGGCCACGATATACGCCGCCTCGTTGGCACTTGGCAACAGCATGGCGTACAACAGGTTGCGCAGTGTCTGGGTATCACCCCGACGAATATCCGCCGTGGATGCGTTGGTCGTCTGTTCCCAGATCAAGTCATAAATATAACTGGGCGCCGTCACCGAGATGGTATCCAGCTGATCCTGGTATTGCTCCAGCATCAGCAGGCAGGTCATCATCTTGGTCAGGCTGGCCGCCTGCAGCTGCGTATCGCTGTTTTTGTCGTATACAACAATGTTGGTATCCAGATTTACAACATAGGCAGCCGGTGCAGTCAGTTCCGGTGCGTCCGCGGACAATGCACTGGTCTCCCCCTCTGCCGCAACCGGCAGAACCAGAACAAAGGTGAGGAGAACGGTGCACAGCAGCGCGCAGATTTTTTTCATAGGCATGCAATTCCTCTGGTTAACAGGTTTCTATGGTTATTGTTTAGTATAGCAAATTTTCCCCGGAAATAAAAGGGATTTGCAGATTTAATTCATCGCACCAGCGGTGGCAAAGAGCCTCTCTACCTCATCGGAAAGCGCCCGATGGGCAGGATCGATCAGGTTGGGGTCTGCTGCCAGCAGCGCTTTGGCCTCCTGCTGGGCCACGCGCAGGGTACGGGTGTCCTGCACCAGATCCGCCACACGCAAGGTGGGCAAGCCGTGCTGGGCCTGGCCGAAGAAATCACCGGGGCCGCGTGTTTCCAGGTCGTATTTGGCCACGGCGAAACCGTCAGCGGTATGGCAGAGAAAACGCAGCCGTTCCCGCACGGAGTCATTCTCGTTATCCGAAATCAGGATGCAGCAGGAATCCGCCGCGCCACGCCCTACCCGGCCGCGCAGCTGGTGCAAGGCCGACAGACCGAAACGTTCGGCGTTTTCGATGACCATGACCGTTGCATTGGGCACATCCACGCCCACCTCGATTACCGTGGTGGAGACCAAAACATCCAGTTCCCCTGCTTTGAATTGCTGCATCACATCGTCTTTTTCTTTCGGCTTCATTTTGCCATGCAAAAGTCCGATGCGGCGGTTGGGCAGCAAGGCACAGGCCACTTCCGCATAATAGGTATTCACAGCCTGCATCCCGGTGTCCATTTCGTTTTCCTCAATGGCGGGGCATACAATATATACCTGATGTCCGGCTTCGATCTGTTTGTCCAGAAAGCCGTACATATCCCGGCGTTTTTTGCCGTTGATAAACCAGGTCTTGATGGGCTTGCGTCCGGGCGGCAGTTCGTCCAGCACCGAAATATCCAAGTCCCCATACATCAAAAGTCCCAGCGTGCGAGGTATGGGGGTCGCGCTCATAACCAGCAGATGCGGGCTTTGTGCCTTACCGGCCAGCAGTCCGCGCTGGCGCACACCAAAGCGATGCTGTTCGTCCACGATGGCGAGTCCCAGGTTTTTGAATACCACGGTATCTGTCAGTACCGCGTGGGTTCCCACCACCAAACCGGCCCGGCCATCGGCAATGGCTGCCAGCGCAATGCGCTTTTCGCTGGCTTTCATACCGCCCACCAGCAACGTCACATTGATGCCAAAGGGTTCCAGCCGGTCTGCCAGCGTAGCCGCATGCTGGCGCGCCAGAATTTCGGTAGGTGCCAACATGGCGCTCTGCCATCCGTTTTGGGCAGCGAACCAAATGGCCGCTGCCGCCACCAGCGTCTTACCGCTGCCAACATCCCCCTGCAGCAGCCGGTTCATAGGCACCTCACCACACAAATCATGGGTGATTTCCTCTGTGGCGTGGCGCTGAGCACCTGTAGGGGCATAGGGCAAGCTGCCCCAGAATGGGTCCAAATGCAGCGGCCGCATCGGCGCGCTGGTTTGCCGCCTGCCGTGACTGCGCAAAAGGAAAATACCGATTTGCAAAAGATACAATTCTTCAAAAATCAAACGCCGTCGGGCCGCCGCCAGATCTGCCTGATCTTTCGGTTCATGGACGGCCCGGACTGCTTCTGCCTTGGAAGGCATTTTATAGCGCACCAAAAGTTCCGGCGGCAACGGGTCCTGCAACTCCTGCACATAAGCCAAAGCGGTATGGGCACAATTGGCCTGGCGGGAAGCCGGAAGCCCTTCGGTGCCATGGTACACCGGTACAAATGGGCTGACTGCCACCTGGGCTTCGGTGCGCACCAGCGGATGCAGCAATTCCCGGTGGGTAAGGTTCCCGCCCACGCGGCCTTCAAAATAATAGGTCTGGCCCACAATCAACTTGTCTGCCGCGTAGGACGCATTGAACCAGGAGAGCGTCAGCACCCCGGAATCATCCGCCGCCAACACACGGTTGAGCACACGTCCGCCTTTGATTCTTCTGGCCGGTTCTTTCTGCAATACAGTTGCTTTCACACAGCAGTCCACATCATAGGGGGCCGAAGCTACTGTGTAGGGCTGGGAATAATCAATATATTTGCGCGGATAGCAAAGCAACAGATCCCGGATGGTCAAAATACCCAGCTTTTCAAATTTTTTTGCAAAAGCCGGTCCAACCCCTTTCAGGTATTGAACAGAACTGTCAATGGTTGCCATGCGGGACCTCCTTTCTGATTCTTATGATTTTCTGTTCCGGCCATATATAAAAAAGGCGAACTCGGAACGTTCCCAAATTCGCCTTTTTGTAACTTTCGGTTGCCGCTTACTCTACGGAAATCATGTAGTAGTAAACCGGCTGGCCACCGCTGATATGGCTGACTTCGATATTGCCGCCGCACTTGGCGCGTACCAGTTCAGTAGTATGCTCGGCTTCCTCGTCACTGACATCGCAGCCGGAAATCACCGTGATGAACTGGGTATCCTTCTTGCGCATGGCACGGGCCAGGCGGTAGGTCACCTTGACGATGTCCGTACCGGTCGCCACGATCTTACCATTCTCCAGGGCCATGATCTCGCCCTTCTTGATGGGCTTGCCGTCAAACTCACTGTCGCGGGCAGCATAGGTCACCAGACCGGTGCTCACATGGTCAGCAGCCTGCATCATGTTCACGGCATTGTCATCCGGCTTTGCCTCAGGATCAAAGTTCAGCATAGCCGTCATGCCCTGGGGCACGGTACGGGTGGGCAGCACAATGACCTTGCGGTCTGCCAGCTTCTGCGCCTGTTCAGACGCCATGATGATGTTCTTGTTGTTGGGCAGCACCAGAACCGTTTTGGCCGGTACGCTCTGAATCGCCGCCAAAATATCCTCCGTGGAGGGATTCATGGTCTGACCGCCGCTGACAACGGCATCCACACCCAGATCCGTAAAGACACTCTTCAGGCCTTCGCCGGCAGCAACCGCCACAAAGCCATACTCACGCTCGGGATCAACCGCGGCATAGGTAAACTCGGTGCCCTGCTTTTCTTCTGCCTGGGCCTGCTTTTCCAGCCCCTTCCCCTGCTTCTGGCGGGCCAGGAACTGCTCATGCATGTTCTCAATCTTGAAATCGGTCAGGTAACCATACTTGATGGCCTCGGACAGCATCATGCCGGGATCGGAGGTGTGCACATGGCAGTTGGCCACATCCTCATCTTCGATGACCACCACGGAATCGCCGTTGGATTCCAGGAAGGCGCGCAGACGGGTAACGCTGGCATCGGCATTCTTATGCAGCAGGAACTGGGTGCAGTAACCGTTCTTGATGTCCTCTACCTTCATCAGGTCATCCGTAAAGACACCCTTGCCGGCAGCCTCGCTGGAAACTTTCGGCTTGGCGGCAACTTCTGCACCGGCAATGATCTCACCGCCGTCGAACACCTGCTTCATGCCCTCAAAGACCACCAGAATGCCCTGGCCGCCCGCATCCACTACGCCAGCCTTTTTCAGCACCGGCAGCAGATTGGGGGTGTCATCCAGCGCAGCCTGGGCAGCTTCCAGCGTGGCATCCCACATAGCAGGGATTTCCATTTCGGTGCACTGCTGGGCTTTTTCCGCCGCCAGACGGGTAACGGTAAGAATGGTACCTTCGGTAGGCTTCATGACCGCCTTGTAAGCAGCTTCCACGCCCATCTGCAGCGCGGCTGCCAGGTCGGCGGCGCTGGCCTCGGTCTTGTCTTTCAAAGCTTTGGAAAAGCCGCGGAACAACAGGCTGGTGATAACACCGGAGTTGCCGCGGGCACCGCGCAGCATGGCAGAAGCAGCGGTCTTGCTGGCTTCTGCAACGGTGCAGCTGTCGGGCAGGGCTTCCAGCTCACGGGTAGCAGCGCCCACCGTCATGCTCATATTGGTACCGGTGTCGCCATCCGGAACAGGGAAAACATTCAGCTCATCCACGCGGGTGCGCTGGTTGGCAATATTGTTGGCGCCGGAAAGAATGGCGTCACGCAGGATCTGGCCAGTAATCATCGTATGTTACACCTCATGTCTTAGTCTGCCAAAATATCATCTACATACACATCAATGCGTGCCACCTTCAGGCCGGTAGCATGCTCAACCTCGTCTTTGACGCGGTGGGTGATGCTTTGCGTGATGGTAGAGATATTGAGCCCATACCCCACTTTAATATGCAACGCGATGACCAGCCGACCGCCCTCTTGCGTGACGGCCACGCCCTTGGGCGGCAGACTGCCGGTGCGCAGTGCGTTGCGTACAACGCTTTCCGCAGGGGCCTGGCCCATAGCGGCAATACCGTAACATTGCTTGGCAGCCTGTTCCACCAAACCGGAGAAATAGTCGTTGGTCAAAGAGATATGTCCGTAAGGATTCACCTTGGTGATCATCTGCGATCCTCCTTTGTTGGGCTTAATTAGGTTTATTATACACCACTTTTCCCTGTTTGAACAGTCTTTTTTCAAGAAAAATCTGACCCTTCGTTTTTTAACATTCCATTCACAAAGTTTACAGGCCGAACGTATATACTGGTTATAGAAGCAACACCACTACCAAAAGGAGTGCACCACCCCATGAATCTTTTGTTCTTTTTGACGCCCAAACAGGACGTATTGTACATTTATGAAGATTTTTCTTTGCGTCAGACCCTGGAAAAATGGGCCAATCAGCGGTTTGCTACCATTCCCGTGCTCAAGCGCAACGGTGAATATGTGGGAACCATTACCGAAGGTGACATACTTTGGGGCATGAAAACACTGCACGGGCTTGACCTGGAAGCCAGCGAAGATGTTCCCATTGCCAGTTTTCCCCGTCGGCGGGACTACAAAGCCGTTACGGTCACCACCGACATGCCTACCCTGCTGCGGGCCGCCATTGATCAGAACTTTGTTCCGGTGGTAGATGACCGCAATGTTTTTATCGGCATGGTACGACGTACGGTCCTGCTGAAAGAAATGTACGGCAAGTACGCAGGACTTCCGCAGGACAAACGCCCGCGCGGTGGCGTACAGCGCCAGACTGCCTCCACTTCTTTTTGACAACCATCCTCCCGTTTTTCCCCAGCAGCGCGATGCCGCAAGGCATCGCGTTTTTTTGTTGGGCAACAAAAAAACACCGCATGGCGGTGAAACCATGCGGTGTTCAATACAGCTTGGAAACTGAATTACTTCAGCTCGACCTTGGCGCCGACTTCTTCCAGCTTCTTCTGGATCTCTTCGGCGTCGGCCTTGGAAGCCTGCTCCTTCAGCTTGGCATCGGGAGTCTCGACGAGCTTCTTGGCCTCCATCAGGGAAGCGCCGGTCAGCTCCTTGACGGTCTTGATGACCTGCATCTTGTTGGCGCCAACGTCCTTCAGGATGACGTCGAACTCGGTCTTCTCTTCCTCAGCGGGAGCGGCAGCAGCGCCGGCGGCAGCGGGAGCAGCAGCGGCAACAGCGGAAACGCCGAACTCCTCGCAGATGGTGTCAACGAGCTCTTTGAGCTCCAGAACAGTCATAGTCTTAACAGACTCGACAATGGCAGTGATCTTCTCAGAAGCCATGGTAGTTACCTCCATTTAATTTTGAAATAATTCAAGCGGCACATAGAGTTTGTGAGCGCTGTGCCGGGACGCTCAAGCAGCTTGATCTAAAATCAGGCAGCGGGTTCTTCCTGCTTGTCGGCAACAGCCTGCAGGGCCACAGCCAGACCGCCGATGATCCCGTTGAGGGAGCCGGCCAGCATGGAGAGCAGACCCTCGCGGTTGGGCATGGTAGACAGGCTCTTGACGCCAGCAGCGTCCATAACCTGACCGTCGCAGAAGCCACCCTTGACAATAAAGCGCTTGGACTTGTCGGCATCGGCAAACTTGCACAGGATGCGAGCAGCAGCAGCCGGGTCCTCCGGAGACAGAGCAATCGCGGTGTCACCCTTGAAGCAGTCGGTCAGAGCCTCGTACTGGGTACCCTTGACAGCCAGACGCAGCATGGTGTTCTTGACGACCATGTAGTGCACACCGGCTTCGCGCAGTTCCTTACGCAGCTTGGTGTCATCGGCCACGCTGATGCCGTTGTAAGCAACGACAACACCAGCCAGAGAAGAAGCGATCTCCTCGTTCAGGGCCTTGACAAGAGCCTTCTTGGATTCCAGAATCTTTGCACTGGGCATTTGAATTTCACCTCGTTCCACTTACAGTTTGGTAACGGTAAGCGGGCTTTTCGTGTAAATGAAAAAGCCCCTTTCCCGTCGCCGGGAAAAGGGCTTGATAGCACAGCAATCAAACGCACGTTTCTCGGCAGGTGGGTTTCCCCATTATGCCTTGCGGCACCTGCTGTCTTAAAAACAGCTCAATTAGTATAGCACGCGAACGTGCGTTTGTCAAGCTTTTTTCTGAATCAGCTTATTGCTGGAATCAGACACCGTACTTGTTGGTAGCAACGCGGACGCCGGGGCCCATGGTGGTAGCCACGGTAGCGCTCTTGAAGTACTGGCCCTTGGCAGCGGCGGGCTTCGCCTTGGCAATGGCCTCCAGAACGGTGTCCAGGTTGGTCATGAGCTTCTCGGCGCCGAAAGAGGCCTTGCCGATGGGCACATGGATGATGTTCTGCTTGTCCAGGCGGTACTCGATCTTACCGGCCTTGGCATCGGTAACAGCCTTGCCAACGTCGGGGGTAACGGTGCCAGCCTTGGGGTTGGGCATCAAGCCACGGGGGCCAAGGATTTTACCCAGGCGGCCAACGCGGCCCATCATGTCGGGAGTGGTAACCAGAACGTCGAAGTCCAGGTAACCGCCCTGGATCTTGGCGATCAGATCGTCATCACCGACCTCCTGCGCACCGGCAGCCTCGGCAGCCTTGGCGGCGTCGCCCTTGGCGATGGCGATAACGCGGACGTTCTTACCGGTACCGTTGGGCAGAACAACGGCGCCGCGGACCTGCTGGTCAGCGTGGCGGCTGTCAACGCCCAGACGGACGTGCAGCTCGACGGTCTCGTCGAACTTAGCGGTCGCGGTCTTGCAGCACAGCTCCAGGGCCTCGGCCGGATCATAAGTCTTGCTGCTCTCGATCAGTTTGGCAGCATCGGTATATTTCTTGCCGTGTTTCATTGCTTATTCCCCTCCTGTTCAACCCTCAACGGTAACGCCCATGCTGCGGGCGGTGCCCTTGATCATGCTGACGGCAGCCTCCAGAGAGGCGGCGTTCAGGTCGGGCATCTTGGTCTTGGCGATCTCCTCGGCCTGAGCCAGGGTGATGGAGCCGACCTTGTTCTTGTTCGGAGCACCGGAAGCGGTGTCGATGCCGGCAGCCTTCTTGATCAGAACGGGAGCCGGGGGGGTCTTGGTAATGAAGCTGAAGGAGCGGTCAGCGTAAACGGTGATAACGACGGGGATGATCATGCCCATCTGGTTCTTGGTACGCTCGTTGAACTCCTTGGTGAAGGACATGATGTTAACGCCCTTCTGGCCCAGAGCAGGACCAACGGGGGGAGCCGGAGTCGCTTTGCCGGCGGGGATTTGCAGCTTGATGTAGCCAGTGATTTTCTGTGCCATGATACTTGCACCTCCAAATTTTGTGGTGAGTTGCGGCCCGCGGTGCAGGCCTCCCACGGGTATGCGACCACCGCATACCCTATAAAAACCGTACCCCGGGTCAAAGCCCGTTCGCGGTTCTTACCGGAAATTGCTGAAACGTCCTGAGAAGTTTCTCAGAACAGTTTGACCTGATGGAGCTCCAGTTCTGCAGGCAGCTCGCGGCCAAACATGGTGATTTTGACGCGCACCTTGCGCGCGGGGATGTCGATTTCCTCGACCGTACCGACGGAACCTTCCATCGGGCCGGCGGTGATTTCGACGGTATCGCCGACTTTATAGTCGACCTGCAGTTCGGCTGTGGTCTCGACCCCCATCTTGGCAACCTCTGCCTCGGTGAGCGGCTCGGGCTTGGACTCCGGGCCGACAAAACCGGTGCAGCCGCGCGTGTTGCGCACGATGTACCAAGTGCTGTCGTTCATGACCATCTTAACAAAGACGTAACCGGGGTAAAGCTTGTGCTGGACTTCCTTTTCACCGGTTTTGTTGCCGGTCTTATCCAGCACTTCCTCGATCACCGTCTCGGTCGGGACCTTCACGTCGCAGATCAGATCCTGCAGACGGCGGTTTTCGACCATCGTCATCAGGTCCTGTGCGACCTTGTTTTCGTAGCCGGAATAGGTATGCACCACATACCAGTTTGCCTGTTCAGCCATTGGTCATTACCTCCGCTCAAGCGCTCAGGCGCCGACCACTAGATGGATCGCGCCGCCGAAGATAAGATCCAGCACAATCAGAACGAGTGCCGCGATCAGCACCACCGCGATAACCGTGATGGTATTGGTCTTGACATCCTTCTTGCTGGGCCAGACGACCTTTTTCATCTCGCTCTTCGTATCTTTGAAATACTTTGCGATGCCTTTGAAAAAGTTCTTGACCTTGCCAAAAAACGAGGTCTTTTTCTTTTTGTCGCTTTGAGCCTGGGCTGCGGTGTTCGAAGATTTCTTATCCGCCATCTCTAAGCTCCTATCCTCACTTGGTTTCGCGGTGAAGGGTATGCTTCTTGCAGAAACGGCAATACTTCTTCATCTCAAGACGATCCGGAGAATTCTTCTTGTTCTTCTCCTTGTTGTAGTTGCGCTGCTTGCACTCGGTGCAAGCCAGGGTGATCTTGACAGTCATTGTTCGGCACCTCCATTATCGGTTAATAAGCCTCCCTCGCGCTTACGGGCTGCCCCCGAAAAAGGGCATAAAAAATAAACCCGCAAAAGAGGTGCTATCATAATAGCACAACCGCGGGTTTAAGTCAAGCACAAAGCGCGATTTTTTGCTGTTTTTCTCTACAGCGGAACGTACTTTATGCCGGTTGCAGCGGGATATCGATCTCCTGCTGCAGGGTAAAGCTGTAAATGGTCAGCCTGGTCACCGGGACACCCAGCCGCAAAGCAAAGGCATGGCGGTACAACTGCAGCTGTGCCGCATATTCCTTTTTATAAAAGTCCGGGTCCCGGCTGGCATCGGTTTTGTAGTCACAGATCTCGGCATGGTCATCAAAAACCAGCACAAGGTCCGCAATGCCCTGCACCAATACTTCCGCTTCGCATCCCGCCGCTTCCGGGGTGACGCGGGAAGCCGGCAAGGCTGTGATAAACGGTTCTTCGCGCAAGACCCGCCGGGCGGCACGGATGCGCCGCCAGACGCTGCTCTCGAAGAAAGGCTGTACCCGTTCCAGATCCAGTTTGTCCGCCAATGCAGGGTCCAGCAGTTTGCGGTCTTTCTGGCGCTGTACTTCTGCCTGCAGATCGGGTGCGGGACCGTCAAAGGGAACGCTCTGCATAAAAGCATGGATGGCCGTGCCCCGTTCCGCTCCCGTCATGCCGCCTTTTTGCAGAAAGGCCGGGCGCTCCAGCGCCACCGGCCGCGCCGCATGGGCCACCGCACTGACACTGACTTTGGCCGGGATTTTTTGCAGCGCCGTGCGAGGATTCTTCCATCGGAACGAGGCTTCCACCGCCTGGCGCAGTGCTTCGTCCTGTTGCTGTATCGCCGGCGCTTCGGTTTCGCCGGCTGCTTCGGGCACCGGAAGCAGCTGTACTGTCAGGGGTGTCTGGTCCGGCAGATGATGCGGCAGCAGCGCCGTATGGGCCCACAACTCGTCGCTGTTGGGATGCAGCAGTACCGCTGTGAGCAGCCATCCCGCCCAGTTGTTCATCCCCTGCATGGCTTCCGGGCCCGTAGCTTCGGCTGCTGCGCAGAGGGCCGGTGTTTTCAGTGCCGTATCCGTCTTTTTCAGCGGGATCGTCACGATCAGAGCATCCTGGGCGCGGGTCAGCGCCACATACAGCACCCGCATTTCTTCGCTGAGCGTTTCGGTCCGGATGGCCTGCGCCAACGCCGCATAGGGCAGCGTTTTATATCGCTTGGCGGTCTGCCCTGCCCGCAGCATAACACCTACACCCAATCGGCTGTGGGTCAGCACGGGGCGAATGGCATCGCTCTGGTTGAACTGGTGAGAGGTATTGGCCACAAACACCACCGGGAATTCCAGACCCTTGGAACGGTGCACCGTCATGATGCTGACACATCCGGGACGGGTCTGTCCCCCGCCGCTCTGCGTAAGACCTCCGTTGGCCGCTGCGGAATCCATGGCCCGTACCAGCGCAGAAAGTCCTGCGCGCCCGGCACTGCCGGCCCAGGCCACAAAAGATTGCAGATCTTCCCGGCAGCGGGCTCCTTCCGGCATGGCACCCACTGCTGCCAGATAA
>NZ_JACJKP010000723.1 GCF_016901605.1 Gemmiger formicilis | reverse complement strand
AAGCGGATTCTGGATCGAACCGGGAGGCCGCCACTGGATGACCCTGCCCGGCTACGGCATAAAATCTTAAGACGAAGCCATACAGCCAAAAGTAAACGACAATTCCTCCGCACAGGGCCAGCGCAGTTTGCGCAAAGCCCGGCGGCACAAAAGGACCTGCTGCTGTAAGGTCAGGTCGCTGTTTTGGGCTTCCTGTATAAAACAAATGGCCCGCATGAAAATCA
>NZ_JACJKP010000722.1 GCF_016901605.1 Gemmiger formicilis | reverse complement strand
AGCCTGGATGACATCAAGAAATTCTGCAAAGCCCAGGTAAACACCCTGTGGGACGAGGTCAAGCGTTTTGAAAATCCCCACCGCTATTATGTGGACCTGAGCCAGAAACTGTGGTATACCCGCTTGCCCTGGTCATAAATCTGGGTAGAAAGGCAGCGTGCCGTGCAATTTACATAGGTACATTCTTTCCAGGTTTCGATGGGGTCAAACAGCGTGATTCCGTGC
>NZ_JACJKP010000721.1 GCF_016901605.1 Gemmiger formicilis | reverse complement strand
CTGCCACGTACAGGCGGACGGCAGTGAATCCTACGGTTGCCGGCAGCAGCGCACCGGCGCGGCCTGGGACGACCAGGTCCTGTGCACCCTGTACCGTGACAGCGAACTTCCCGGCCTGATCTTGGAATTTTATACCCAGTATGACACGGTTTGCAGGAGGACGGCAAGAGGCGGATTTCACAAAAATCGTGGGGCGATTTTGGCACACAACAAAAAAATACCGCC
>NZ_JACJKP010000720.1 GCF_016901605.1 Gemmiger formicilis | reverse complement strand
AGGCTACGGGCAGATTGCCTATCAGCAGCCCGCCTATAACGGCGGGGGTGCTGCGGCAGGAAAGCCCTCTGCGTTCTCCCGGTTCCTTTCCTATATGAAAGCCAATCCGGTGGTAGCCTGGGTGCGCTGGCTGATACTGGCCGCCACCTGATCCTGTACGGAAACGCGCCCGTTCAGTGCCCCGATGAATGCCTCCATATTGGGGAAACGATCCTCGGTTTTTAC
>NZ_JACJKP010000719.1 GCF_016901605.1 Gemmiger formicilis | reverse complement strand
GGGGCGTTACCCTTGATTTCCTCCAATTCAAAAATTCTCGCTTGTCAAGGTCTGGCGAAGCCAGTTCATTTTAACCTTGACGGGCGGGAATTTTTGAATATCCTTCGCAAGGGGTAACGCCCCCGGCAAGGTGGGCAAGCCACCCACGAAATAACGAAAGGTTGTGTAAATATGAAAGCCGTAATATATGCCCGCTATTCCTCCGACAGCCAGCGCGAAGAAAGT
>NZ_JACJKP010000718.1 GCF_016901605.1 Gemmiger formicilis | reverse complement strand
CGTGCGCGATATTGTGGATGCAGTTTGCGCCACATCTGACGAACTGCGCTGGAAATTCCCTGCTCTGAAAAAAATCCATCTGACCCGCGAAGTGACCTTTATTACCACCCAGGACCTCGCCTACATGTACCTTGCCAAGCAGCAGCATGCAAAGGCGGCTCTGGCCGATACCGCCACCCATGGTCAAGGGCAACGAGCCATCCAGCAGCATTTTGTGGAAGGGGA
>NZ_JACJKP010000717.1 GCF_016901605.1 Gemmiger formicilis | reverse complement strand
GCGCACCAGTCAGTAAAAGCCATAGTGGTCCCCACACCAGAAGCGCAAAGGGCAGTAAAAACCATTTTTTCATGTCTTTTGTTATAACTTCCTGAGCAGAAGCGCAATACCCGCCAATAAGGTTATTGCTACCAAAACAGCTGCCGCACAGAGCCGCGGCAAGTCCAGTGCCAAGAACCAGTTGTTGAACAGATGCTGTATCAGATAGATACTCTGCTGCGGGTAT
>NZ_JACJKP010000716.1 GCF_016901605.1 Gemmiger formicilis | reverse complement strand
GCAGCCAGGTGTCCACGATGAGCCGGTTGCGCTCGGGGACATAGATCTTGCTTTCCAGATCCCGGATGTTGTACTGCACGCTGTTGAACCGCACCCTGGTCAGGTCGATGTTGGCGTGTCTGCGGCTGCGGTCTCGGGCGGGATGAAGCCTGCCGAGCGCCGGGAGTTCCAGGACCGGTTTGTCCGCCGGGAAATTCTGGTGCTCTGCGCCTGCGACCTGCTCAAC
>NZ_JACJKP010000715.1 GCF_016901605.1 Gemmiger formicilis | reverse complement strand
GGTTCGTCCGCTCCAAGTTAGGCGGGAGCTAAGGTGAGGCCGAAAGGCGTAGCCGATGCACAGACGGTAGAGATTCCGTCCCCACCGAAAGATTTAAGCGCAGGGACACTTTTAGAAGGTCAGAGCCGGGTGTTGGTTCCGGTAGTGATCGAGGGAAATATAGTACCGAAGTCTGGCTGGATGAGAGGCGAGAAAAGCTGCGTGTATATCTAAGGTGCCCGTACCGC
>NZ_JACJKP010000073.1 GCF_016901605.1 Gemmiger formicilis | reverse complement strand
GCGTTATGTCCTTCCCCGAGATGGACGCCATGATGTACAAGATCGAGGGCGAGGACCTCTACCTCATCGGCGCCTACCCCTACCCCCAGCCCGGTGCCGGAAGAAACTACATTTCAACGTTATATCGAAACATTTTATGTACCGGAGGAAACCGTCGAAACAACCGTCACCCCCAACGGCTGCACTCTGACCCTGGAGGACAGCCTGGACACCGAACCGGAACTGCTGGTTTACCAAAGCTATCTCTATGAGGCAGAGGGAGATTGGGACCGGCTGGAACCGCTGATGGACGGGGACACTACCCTTGCCCATACCGCCGAACTGACCGCCAAACAGTACCGGGACGGGGAATCAGGTATGGAAAGCCAGACCATCCATGAACTGCATGTGATGACCCGGGAGGAAGTACAGGGGGCCTCGGACTATAGCCGCAGGGAATTACAACAGGTTTTGGCGGATTACGACCTGCAGCAGTGGACGATGGTGGCGGTGGACCTTTCCTGGACTTACACCCCCGAAAAAGAAGCCGCCGGCCCCCAGCTGCCGGAGGGGCGGTATCAGCGGTATTACCTGCTGGGCATACCTTCCGGGGCCGGGGACTGGAAGCTCTACCAGGTATACTGGGAAGATTTTTACCCCCAGAGCTGAAGAATAGCAAAAAAGGCATGGTCCAAAGACCATGCCTTTTTGTTTGGCGTTTCTTTGTCTGCTTTCTTTGCAAAGAAAGCAGGCATCCCACCGATGTACTTACTTTTTGGGAACCAGCAGTTCCTTGCCGCCCATGTAGGGACGCAGCACTTCGGGGATGGTAACGGTGCCGTCGGCCTGGAGATGGTTCTCCAGGAAGGCGATCAGCATACGCGGCGGGGCCACGCAGGTGTTGTTGAGGGTATGGGCCAGCTGGGTCTTGCCGTTTTCGTCCTTGAAGCGGATGTGCAGGCGGCGGGCCTGGGCGTCGCCCAGGTTGGAGCAGCTGCAAACCTCGAAGTACTTCTGCTGACGGGGGCTCCAGGCCTCAATGTCGCAGCTCTTCACCTTCAGGTCGGCCAAATCGCCGGAGCAGCATTCCAGCTGACGCACGGGGATTTCCATGGACTGGAACAGCTCCACCGAGTTGCGCCACAGCTTTTCGTACCAGTTCATGCTGTCCTCGGGCTTGCAGACCACGATCATCTCCTGCTTTTCGAACTGGTGGATGCGGTAGATGCCGCGCTCCTCGATGCCGTGGGCACCCTTCTCCTTGCGGAAGCAGGGGGAGTAGCTGGTCAGGGTCAGGGGCAGCTTGCTGCCGTCCAGGGTCTGGTCAATGAAACGGCCGATCATGGTGTGCTCGGAGGTGCCGATGAGGTAGAGGTCCTCGCCCTCGATCTTGTACATCATGGCGTCCATCTCGGGGAAGGACATAACGCCCTTGACCACGTTGCCGTGCATCATGAAGGGCGGGATCACATAGGTGAAGCCCTTGTCGATCATGAAATCCCGGGCGTAGGCCAGCACAGCCTCGTGCAGGCGGGCGATGTCGCCCAGCAGGTAGTAGAAGCCGTTGCCGGAAACACGGCCGGCGGCATCCAGGTCGATACCCTCAAAGCTTTCCATGATATCCACATGGTAGGGGATGGGGTAGTCGGGCACCTTGGCTTCGCCGAAGCGCTGCACTTCCACGTTGTGGCTGTCGTCGGGACCGATGGGCACGCTGGGGTCGATCATCTGGGGAATGGTGTACATGATCTCCTGGATCTTGGCCTGCAGCTCGGTCTCTTTGGCTTCCAGTTCCTTCAGACGGTTGGCCTGGGCGGTGACCTGCTTCTTCACTTCCTCGGCTTCGGCGGCCTTGCCGGGGTCTTTTTTGGCCTGGCCCATCAGCATGCCGATCTGCTTGGAAAGCTTGTTGCGGTTGGCGCGCAGGTCGCTGGCCTCACCGATGGCGGCGCGGTATTCGGCGTCCAGTGCGATGACCTCATCCACCAGGGGCAGCTTGGCGTCCTGGAACTTTTTGCGGATGTTCTCCTTGACGGCTTCGGGGTTTTCACGGACAAAGCGGATGTCTAACATAACGTTGCACTCCTCTATTTTCAATCAATGGGAATCAGGATTCGGGATCGTACTGGCCCAGCAGGCTGACAAACTTTTGCAGCATTTCGTCGCTGTAAAAGTCGATCTTCAGGCTGCCCTTGCCGTCCTTGTAGTCCACATGGACCTCGCTGCCGGTGACTTCCTTCAGGGCAGCTTCCACTTCCACGGCCCGTTTGGGGCGGTTGAAGGGGTCCGGTTTGGGTTTGGGCGGTTTGGGGGGCTTGGCCATCTTTTTGCAAAGGGCCTCGGTCTGGCGGACGTTGAGCCCTTTGTCGATCACTTCGTCGGCGGCGGCCTGGATCAGTTCCTCACTGGGCAGGCCCAGCAGCACCTTGGCGTGGCCGAAACTGAGGGACCCGTCGCTGACTTTGGCGCGTACCTCCTGGGGCAGGGCCAGCAGACGCAGTGAGTTGGTCACGGCGCTGCGGCTTTTGCCCAGGCGCTTGGCGGCGGTTTCCTGGGTAAGGCCGTATTTTTCGATCAGCTGGCGGCAGCCCTCGGCCACTTCGATGGGGTCCAGGTCCTCCCGCTGGAGGTTTTCGATCAGGGCCAGGGCGGCGGCCTGTTCGTCGGTCACATCCTTGATGAGTACCGGCACATCGGTAAGGCCCGCCAGCCGGGCGGCACGCCAACGGCGCTCGCCCGCAATGATCAGGTACCCGGTGCCCAGCTTTTTGGGCCGCACCGCAATGGGCTGCAAAAGCCCGTTTTCGGTAATGCTGGCCGCCAGACCGGCCAGGGCTTCGTCGTCGAATTTTTTGCGGGGCTGGTCCGGGTCGGGCTCGATCTCCCGCAGGGGCAGGGTGGTTACGCCGGCGTCATCGGCGTCCGTTTCGGGCAGGTCGGCAAACAGACTGTCCAGTCCTTTGCCCAGGCCGCCCAGTTTGCGTTTGGCCATAGATGCCTCCTTCCGGCTTGATGAATGATAAAATCGTCGCTGGCGGCGGACATGTGCCGACGGCAGCGACACCACCAGGGGAATCCAAAGGGCTGCAAAGCCCTGCGCTGCCTGCGGCAGAAGCAGCAGGGCGGAGCAGGGGCAGCGGTCGCAGAGGGCAAGCCCCACCAAGGGGCGCGGACCGATGCGGGTACCGCAACTCGTTAAATAGACGCGTCAGGCATTGCCGTGCGCGGCTGTTGCCCTCTTTGAAGCGCGTAAGCGCGCATTATCGTTCGTTGTTGCTCAAAAATTCCCGGGCCAGTTCCATGTAGGCTTCGCAGCCTTTGCCGCTGGGCTCATAGAAGTTGATGGGCATGCCGAAGCTGGGCGCTTCGCTGAGCCGCACCGACCGGGGAATGACAGCTTTGAATACCTTGTCGCCGTAGTACTTTTTGACCTGGGCCACCACCTGCATGGTCAGGTTCAGCCGGCCGGAATACATGGTAAAGAGTACCCCTTCAATATCCAGATACCGGTTGTACTTTTTGCGCACGGTTTTGAGGGTGTTCATCAGCTCGGTCAGGCCCTCCAGGGCGAAGAACTCGCACTGCAGGGGAATGAGCACCGTATCGCAGGCACACAGACCGTTGACGGTCAGCAGGTCCAGCGACGGCGGGCAGTCGATGAAGATATAATCGTAGAGCGGCACCACGGGGGCCAGCACGGTGCGCAGCCGCATTTCGCGGCGGGGCACACTGACCAGTTCCACGGCGGCACCGGCCAGCTGGGTGTTGGACGGCAGCAGATCGGCGTTGTACTCGGTTTTGACAATGGCATCCCGCACATCGTCATCGTCGATCAGGCAGGTGTAGACGTCGGCATCCAGCTTGTTTTTGGCCACGCCGTACCCCGAAGTGGAGTTTCCCTGGGGGTCCAGGTCCACGACCAGGACCCGTTTGCCCAGGGCCGCCACGCAGGCGCTCAGGTTGACGGCGGTGGTGGTTTTGCCCACGCCGCCTTTCTGGTTTGCTACCGCGATGACTTTTGCCACGGCGTTTCCTCCTGTTTTTTGCAAAAATCGGTCCCCAAAGGGGGTCCACGACCTATTATAGCACAGGTTGGGTGGTTAAAAAAGGGGGCGGGCACAAAAAATCCCCCCGGAATGTTCCACGTGGAACATTTGGGGGGGAGGTTTGATGGGAAAATAATGAAATGGGCGGGTCCTTGCGTGATGGGTAGTCAGCTGTCGGGAGAGGGCTTGACCCCGCCTGTGGCATCCTGCGGGCAGGATGAAGTTACTCCTGGATGGCCTTTTCTTTGGTTCTTTGTTTGGAGTTTCTTTGGTTCTTTCTTTGCAAAGAAAGAACCGTCCCTTTGTTACAGCAGCTGCACCGCAAAACTTTCCCCGTCGTCGGCGGTGTCTGTGTTCGATACCCGGGCAGCGGCGGGCACAGCCGGAACCTCGGTGCCGGGCGCCGGGGCAGGGGTGCTTTGCGCCGGACCCGGGGCGGCCGGGACGGCGGCAGCGGGGGAGACTGCCGCCGATGCCACCGGCACACCGGCGGGGGAAACCGGTGTGCCGGGCATCACCCGGCCATCGCTGCCTACCGGGATGCGCACAATGTACTCCAGGCATCCGTCCCGCTTGTCACAGCTGGTGGTGGCGGCAATGCCTTTCTGGGTCATCAGGTCCACGGCGTGCTGCAGGGTGTTTACAAAAAAGCGCACGTCCCGCACCATGGGTATGGTCTTGCGGCAGGGGCTGGGCCCTTTGGGGGCGGCCAGCATGCTGTCCACCAGTTTGTCGGCCTGGCGCACGCTCAGTTTGTCCCGGGCAATTTTGTCCAGCGCGGCGGTGCGGCGGTTCTCCGGCAGACGCAGCACCGCCCGGGCGTGCCGTTCGCTCAAATGATTGGCGGTGCAAAGGTCCTGCTGTTCGGGGGTCAGGGTCAGCAGACGCAGCTTGTTGGCCAGGGCGGGCTGGCTCAATCCCAGGCGGCGGGCCGCTTCGGCCTGGGTGCAGCCCCACAGCCGGATCACCTCTTTGATGCCCCGGGCGGTATCAAAGGGGTCCAGCTGGCTGCGCTGCAAATTCTCCAGCAATCCCAGCGCCGCCGATTCACTGTCGTCATAGTCGGCCAGGATGGCGGGGATCTTTTCCAGTTTGGCCAGGCGGCAGGCACGCAGCCGCCGCTCCCCGGCCACCAGCTGATATTTGCGCAGCCCCACCCGCCGCACGCTGACCGGCTGCAGCAGCCCGTTCTGCAAAATGCTCACCGCCAGGGCGGCAATCTCCGGTTCGTCAAAGGCGGTGCGAGCCTGGTAGGGGGACGGTTCTATGCTTTCGATGGGCAGCATCAGCACCCGGCCGGTTTTTTGGGTTTCTTTTTTGGACACAATGATTTCCTCCCTCTGCGGGTATCTGCAAATAAAAAATGCTATGCTTTTGTAGAAAGCATAGCATACGGCAGGAAAAAGAGGAACAAAAATCGTTCGCCCTGATGTTGACTTTTTCGCGGTGTTACAGCGGTTTTTTTGCGATTTTTCCGCCGTTCCGGGGGTAAACCGTCGGAGTCTGCGATATTTTTTTGCATACCACCAGCCCCCGGGCGCTGCCGTCGGGCAGGGTAAAGGTGCGGGTCCCGGCATACTGGCCGCCCAGCTTTTTCAGGGCGTTGGCCGCGGCCTTGGCTTCGGCGTCCGCTTCGGGGCCTTTCAGGGCAATGAACCGTCCGCCCGGTTTGACCAGCGGCAGGCAGTATTCGCACAGCACCGGCAGGGCGGCTACCGCCCGGGCGCAGGCCACGTCAAACTGTTCCCGCCAGACCTTGCGGGCGGCTTCCTCGGCCCGTTCCTTGGCAAACTCCACGCCGGTCAGTCCCAGTTCGGCGCAAAGGTACTTGAGAAAATCCACCCGCTTGCCGGTGGGTTCCATCAGGGTCAGTTCCAGGTCGGGCTTGTAGATCTTGGCCACCACACCGGGGAACCCCGCGCCGGTGCCCACGTCCACCACCTTGCCCGTCACTTCGGGCTGGGCGGCAAAAAGCAGGCTGTCGGCAAAGTGGCGGTCCTCGATGCCCTCGGGGGTGGTGATGGCCGTCAGGTTCACTTTCTGGTTGTAATCCACCAGAATTTCTGCGTAGCGGTCCAGCAGGTCCAGCTGGGCGGGGGAGAGAGCAATGTTCCACGTGGAACATTTTTGTGCCAGGCGTTCTTGATCGATCATGGAGTATCCTCTTTCTGTTCGGTGCGCTGTTTCAGCAAAACGATGCTCAGCTGGGAAAGGTCGCTGGGGGAGACCCCCGGGATGCGCCCGGCCTGGGCCAGCGTCCGGGGACGGATCTTGCACAGCTTTTCCCGCGCTTCCAGGGTCATGGTTTCAATGGGGGAATAGTCGAAATCCTCGGGGATGGTTACGTTCTCGTGGCGCTGAATGTCCCGGATGATCCGCTCCTCCCGGGCAATGTACCCGGCGTAACGGATCTCGGTTTCGATGCGCTGGGCCATGGCGGGGGTGACGCCCTCGCCCCGGCCGATGACCGCCGCAATGCGTTCGTAGGTGATGGCCGGGCGGCGCATCAGTTCCAGGGCGGTACCGCCGCTTTCGCCCAGTTCGGTGCCCTCGGGCACCACCGCCCGCAGGTCGGCCAGTTTGATGTGGGCGTTGCCCAGCCGTTTCAGTTCCGCCTGTTTCAGGTCCCGGTCGTGGCAGAATACCGCCCAGCGGGCATCGTCCACCAGACCGTATTCCCGGCCGATGGGGGTCAGCCGCTCGTCGGCGTTGTCCTGCCGCAGAGAAAGACGGTACTCGCTGCGGCTGGTCATCATGCGGTAGGGGTCCATGACGCCCTTGGTGACCAGGTCATCCACCAGGGTGCCCAGATAGCTGGTATGCCGGGCCAGCACCAGTTCGGATTTGCCCAAAGCGTGGCGGGCGGCGTTGAGCCCTGCCAGCAATCCCTGGGCGGCGGCTTCCTCATACCCGGAAGTGCCGTTGAACTGGCCCGCGCCGTAAATGCCCGCCACCACTTTGCTTTCCAGAGTAGGTTTCAGGGTGGTGGGGTCCACGCAGTCGTATTCGATGGCGTAGGCGGGGCGCATGATCTCCAGATGTTCAAAGCCGCGGATGGTGCGGTACATGGCATTCTGCACCGCTTCCGGCAGGCTGGAGGAAAGCCCCTGCAGGTACATTTCCTCGGTGTCCTCGCCGCAGGGCTCCACAAAGACGGGGTGGCGTTCCTTCTCCTTGAAGCGCACCACCTTGTCCTCAATGGAAGGGCAGTACCGGGGCCCCACGCCCTGAATATCTCCGCCGTAAAGGGGAGAGCGGTGCAGGTTTTCCAGAATGACCTTGTGGGTGTCGGGGTTGGTGTAGGCGATGTAGCAGTCCACCTTGTTGTGCATGGGTTCCCGGCTCAAAAAGCTGAAAGGCTGCAGCAGTTCGTCGGGGTCGCCGGGCTGACATTCCAGCTTGGAGAAGTCGATGCTGCGCCGGTGTACCCGGGCGGGGGTGCCGGTCTTGAACCGGCGCAGGGTGAACCCGTGCCCCACCAGAGATTTGGTCAGTTCGGTGGCTGCGTGGGTACCGTCGGGGCCGCCGTCGTAGTGGGCCTCGCCCACAAAGATGCGCCCGCCCAGGGTGGTGCCGGTGGCAACGACACAGGCCTTGCAGCCGTAGTAGCCGCCCAGCGCCGTGAGGATGCCCACGATCTTGCCGTCCTGCACATCCACGCCCACCACCTCGGCCTGGTGAATGTCCAGATTCTCGGTCTTTTCCAGGGCGTGTTTCATCCACATGTGGTACCGCTTGCGGTCGGTCTGCACCCGCAGGCTGTGCACGGCGGGACCTTTGCCCCGGTTGAGCATCCGGCTCTGCAAAAAGGTGGCGTCCGCCCCCAGGCCCATCAGGCCGCCCAGGGCGTCCACCTCCCGCACCAGATGCCCCTTGGCCGTGCCGCCGATGGACGGGTTGCAGGGCATGTTGCCGATAAAGTCCAGTGTCAGGGTGAACACGGCGGTTTTGGCGCCCAGCACCGCCGCCGCATGGGCGGCTTCGATGCCCGCGTGGCCCGCGCCCACCACGATCACGTCATAGTTTCCCAAAATATCCATAAATCAAATTTCCCTCTATTTGCATTCGGGGCGGGTCATCCCCGCTCCGGTAAAATCCCCTCGGTCACTACCTGATACCGGTGGTAGTCGTCGGGGTCCACCAGTACCGGCAGGGTGGTGCGCTGGCCCAAAAAGGGCTCCGGGTCAAACCAGATGCCGTCACTCTCAAACACATAGACCTTGCCGTCCAGGGGGTTCACCGCCTGGCACTGGATGACCAGCGGGCAGCGGCCGTTCACCCGCACCCGGGTGTCGTACTGTACGCCGATGATGTCCGCTTCCATGCGGCGGCCGTTTTCCGCCAGCCAGGCACGGTCCCGGCGACGGCGAGAGACCGCAGCCAGAAATGCCAGGCCCAGGACAAAAAAGATGATGCCGGGCACGGCCACCAGTCCCAGCAGCGGTTCCCGCAGCATCAGGACCAGGGTGGCCGCCAGGGTGCCGATGAACAGACCCACAACGGTGAATACGATGCCCAGGATCAGCAGAACTTTGTGCATGGTCGGTTCCTTTCTTTACTTGCCCACACAGAAGGTTTCAAATACTTCGTCGATGGTGGCATCGGCGGCGTCCTCGCCGGTCAGGTCACACAGGGCCTGCAGGGCGTCGGTCAGGCAGACCGCCACCGCGTCCAGACCAAAGCCGTCCCGCTGGGCGTTCAATGCTTCGGTCAGAGCGTCCCGGGCCCGGGTGGCTGCGGCCAACTGCCGGGCGCTGCACAGCTGCCCCGCCCGGGGGTCCAGTTTGGCGGTGCCCAGCAGTTCCGCCACCGCCGCGGTCAGAGGCTGCAGGCTGGCGGCGTCCCTGGCGCACAGGGTCAGTACCTTTTTAAAATAGGGCGCCAGCAGATTCTGGGCTGCCTGGGTGGATTCCGCCAGATCCTGTTTGTTCAGGATGGCCAGCGCCGGGCGGCCCTGGCAGCGGCGGGCAATCTCCAGGTCGGATTCCTCCAGCGGCTGGGCGGCGTCAAATACCGCCAGCACCAGCCCTGCTTCGTCCAGTTTCTTCCAGCTGCGGCGGATGCCCTCGGCCTCGATGGCGTCGCCGTCGGCGCCCACATCCCGCACGCCCGCGGTGTCAAACAGGTTCAGCCGGATCTCCCCCAGCTGCACCGCCTGCTCCACGATGTCCCGGGTGGTGCCTGCCACCGGCGTTACAATAGCCCGGTCAAACCCGGCCAGAAGATTCAAAAGAGTGCTCTTGCCCACGTTGGGGCGGCCCAGCAGTACGCAGTCCACCCCGTGGCGCAAAACCGCCCCGGCGCCGTATCCGGCAATCAGGTCATCCAGCTGGGATTTCTGGGCCAGCAGGGTGCCGGTCAGGGCGGCGTCGGAAAGTTCGGGCACATCCTCCTCGGGGTAATCCACCCAGGCGGTCAGGTGGGCGTTCAGGCTTTGCAGGGCGGCCTGAATCCCCGCAATGCGTTTGGCTAGCCGCCCGTCCAGGGCGGATTTTGCCAGCGCCGCCCCCTGCCGTCCGTTGGCCGCAATCACTTCCATCACGGCCTCGGCCTGGGTCAGCGAAAGTTTGCCGTGTTCCAGGGCGCGGCGGGTAAATTCCCCGGGCCCTGCGGGGGCGGCGCCTGCCAGCAGCAGGGCTTCCAGCAGACCGTCGGCCATGGCGGTGCCGCCGTGGACCGAAAGCTCGATCACATCTTCCCCGGTATAGGAGTGGGGCGCCCGGTAGAACAGCGCCACCGTTTCGTCCATCTCCTCGCCCCGCAGCAGGTAGTGGCCCAGCATAGCCGTATACCCTTTGGCGTCGGCTACCCGACGGCCCTGCCGCACCGGCACAAAGATTTTTTCCACAATGGGATAGGCGTCGGGACCCGATACCCGGATCACCGCAATGCCGCCCTCTCCCGGAGGGGTGGCCAGCGCACAGATGGTCTGTTCCAAACGGTCCATAAAATGCTCCTTGTGTAATCGTATATATATAAAGGTAAGAAGGATGAGTTGAGGAAATCTCCACTTTTGATTCGGGAGTGCCCGAACCCCCGTGACCGAGAATTTTCGGGTTTTTGGTTTGGAGTTTCTTTGCCTACTTTCTTTGCAAAGAAAGTAGGTGCAAAGAAAGTAGGGCTTACAAATCCCCTGCCGTGAGCAGCTTGGCCCGCAGGTTGGCGGCCGGGGGCTGGCCAGGCGCGCTGGCCGCCGACAGGGTTCCGAAGGTGGCCGCGCTGCCGAAAGCCCCGCCGCAATACCGGGTGGCCGCGCCGTCCCGCCCCATGCTCATGGTGATGAGCCATGCCTCGGGGCGCTGGTCGTGGACTTCCGCCGTGGCCAGCAGCAGGTTGGCGGCATCCGCCCGGTTGTGGGGCATCACTGCCAGTTTGGCTATGTCCGCCCCGGCGTCCAGCATGCCGTGCAACGCTTCGGTCATGGCGTGGCGGTCCGGGGTGCCGTCAAAGTGATGCTCGCTGAACAGCGCCGCTGCCCCGGCCCGCTTGGCTGCGTCCCGCAGGGTGCGTACTGTGGCCGCGTCGGTGCGCCACTCAATGTCCAGGGCGTCCACGCCGCCCTGCTGCAAAAGGGCCAGCCCCGCATCCCGGTAAGTGCCCGGGTCCAGGGCGGCCTCTCCCCCCTCCCGCGCGGTGCGGATGGTCACGATCAGCGGTTTTTGCAGCTGTGCCCGCACCATGGCCAGGGCGGACAGCCAGTCGCCTTCCCGCAGCGGGTCCAGCCGCAGTTCCGCCAGGTCGGCTTCGGGGGCGGCCTGGGCCGCTTTGGCCTGGGCTTCCAACTCTGCCAGATTGCGGGCAAAAAGCGGCACGATGATGCGGGGCGTTTCGGGGTTCAGATTCAGCATGCAACAGGCTCCTTTGTCGTACAGACGGCTTTTTGTTGTATTGTACCACAATTTAAAAAAACTGTAAATTCGCCGCATCCCGCTTGTTCTTTGCCCGCCGGCGCGCTACAATGAAAAGGAAACCAAGGAGGCTTTGGTATGGATAATTTTGTGATGCCGCAAAGCACGGCCCTGCTGTTGGAGGGCGGTTCGCTGCGCGGTTTGTATACGGCGGGCGCACTGGATACCCTGATGGAACGGGAAATCTACTTCCCTGCGGTGGCGGGGGTCAGCGCGGGTGCGCTCAACGCCGTCAACTATGTGGCACACCAGCCGGGGCGTTCGGCCAGCATCAATCTGCGCTATCGCAAGGACCCGCGGTATTTCGGCCCGATGGCGGCTTTTTATGGGGGCAGCCTGTTCGGGCTGAACTTCATGCTCAAGGACCTGTCCCAGTCCATTCCCTTTGACTTCGATACCTTTTATCATGGCAGCCAGCGGATGGTGGCGGTAGCCACCTGCGTGCAGACCGGTAAACCGGCCTATTTTGAAAAAGGAAAAACCGACTTCGATTTCTTTGAGTCCGTCCGGGCTTCGGCCAGCCTGCCGCTGGTATCGGTGCCGGTGCGGCTGGGCAAGTTCAGCTACCTGGACGGCGGCTGTTCCTGCCCCATTCCCCTGCACTGGGCCCAGACCGAAGGTTTTGAAAAAACGGTCATCATCACCACCCGGCAAAAAGGGTTCCGCAAGACCCCGCCCAGCCAGCGGATGATCAACCTGTACGATGACTTCTATGGCCGCAACGCCCTGTTCATGGCGACGCTGCTCACCCAGGAGGTGCGCTACAACGCCCTGATGGAAGAGATCGACGCCCTGGAAGAAGCGGGCAAGATCTTTGTACTGCGCCCCGCGGACCCGGTGGACATCAGCCGGTTTGAGAAGGATACCGACAAACTGCTGAACCTTTACAACCGCGGCCGCCGCGAAATGCGGGAACAACTGGACGCCCTGGAAGCGTACCTGCAAAAATAAACAAAAGCCAGACACCGAAAATCCGGTGTCTGGCTTTTGTTGTGGTGTATCACTGCTGGTTGGTTTGGGCGACTTCCGGGGAATCCTGCAGGCAGTCGGCCAAAAAGTCGGTCACGGCCTTTTCGTAGGCGGGAATGTCCACGTAGTAGGCCACCGCATGGCCGGCGCCGGGAATGGTCACCAGCTTTTTGCGGCCGGCGCAGGCTTCGTAGTTTTCCCGGCTCATGTCGCAGGGCACAAAGTCATCGGCTTCGCCGTGAATGAACAGGATGGGAATGTTGGTCTTGGCCACGGCCTGGCGGCAGTCGGCGTCCTCGGGGTCAAACCGGCCGAAAACCAGGGTGCCCAGGCGGCCCACTGTGTAGATGGGGCCGATGGGCAGATGAGAATTGGTCTGGGCCAGCACCTTGCGGCAGATGTCGTGGGGGCTGGTGTAACCGCAGTCCGCAATGATGCCTCGCACGGTGTCGGGCAGGTCCAGGCCGCTGGCCATCAAGACGGTGGAAGCACCCATGGATACCCCCATCAGGAAAAGAGGCGTTTCGGGCCCGAAGTGTTTGTACGCCCAGTAGGCCCAGGCGCGGCAGTCGTACCGCTCCTTTACGCCCATGGTAATGGTGTGTCCCCCGCTGGCGCCGTGGCTGCGCTGGTCAGGCAGCAATACATTGTAGCCCAGGCGCTTGCACAGGGTGTAGCCGCCCATGCCGTCCCGCCGTGCAAAGCCCTTGTACCCGTGGAAGATGATGGCCACCGGTGCGCCGTCCGCGTGGTGGTAATACCGCCCGGCCAAAAGGGTACCGTCGTCCGCCGTGATCTGCACCGCTTCATAGGACGCCGCCGCCAGAGCGTCGGCGTCTTTCTTCATCTGTTCCCCGTAGGGCAGCGTTTTGGAAAGTTCTTCGGCTTTGATGTCCTCGGGCTGGGCCGCGTGGTAAAACCACAGCCGATAAATGCCGTAGGCGGCCCCCAGCACCGAGGCCGCCGCAGCGGCGGTGGCTGCCGCCCCCGCCGCGACCAGATGACTCTTTTTCATAAGTAAGCACCTCTTTTGGAGCAAAACAAGTTTTTTATACACATAGTATAGCAAA
>NZ_JACJKP010000714.1 GCF_016901605.1 Gemmiger formicilis | reverse complement strand
GCGGTACGGGCACCTTAGATATACACGCAGCTTTTCTCGCCTCTCATCCAGCCAGACTTCGGTACTATATTTCCCTCGATCACTACCGGAACCAACACCCGGCTCTGACCTTCTGAAAGTGTCCCTGCGCTTAAATCTTTCGGTGGGGACGGAATCTCTACCGTCTGTGCATCGGCTACGCCTTTCGGCCTCACCTTAGCTCCCGCCTAACTTGGAGCGGACGAACCTT
>NZ_JACJKP010000713.1 GCF_016901605.1 Gemmiger formicilis | reverse complement strand
CACCATTTGGGCTGATAGCTCAGCTGGTTAGAGCACTCGGCTGATAACCGAGAGGTCGATGGTTCGAGTCCATTTCAGCCCACCACTGGTTATCCAGTGCGCTGGGTAACCCAAGAAACCTTATGCAAGACCCTCGAGGGTATACGAGCGGCGCGCAAGCGACGCGAGTATAACTTCTTTCTCGATGGTCGAGTCCCGGAAACGGGGCGATGTCCTTGGTTCACCGCAA
>NZ_JACJKP010000712.1 GCF_016901605.1 Gemmiger formicilis | reverse complement strand
CGTTCTGGAAGCCGAGGTCATGGAACTGAAGGCCAACCCCAACCGCCGCGGCAAGGGCGCGGTTGTGGAAGCCCGTCTGGACAAGGGCCAGGGCCCCATCGCCACACTGCTGGTGCAGAACGGTACCCTGCATAAGGGTGACTGCCTCATCGCCGGCACGGCTGTGGGCCGCGTGCGTACCATGCGGGACGATAAGGGCCGCGAAATCACCGAGGCCGGCCCGTCCACG
>NZ_JACJKP010000711.1 GCF_016901605.1 Gemmiger formicilis | reverse complement strand
ATGCGCAACAAGCGTACCGACCGTTACGGCGGATCGCTGGAAAACCGCGCCCGTTTGCTGTATGAGGTGCTGGACGCCATCAAGGCAAGCTGCGGCCGGGATTTCCCGGTGATTCTGCGCATCAGCGGCAGCGAGCGGGACCCCCAGGGCAATACGGTGGAGGATATCCGCTATCTGGTGCCCAACCTGATCGCCCACGGTGTGGATGCCTTCGAAATCAGCGGCGGTA
>NZ_JACJKP010000710.1 GCF_016901605.1 Gemmiger formicilis | reverse complement strand
GGTTCGTCCGCTCCAAGTTAGGCGGGAGCTAAGGTGAGGCCGAAAGGCGTAGCCGATGCACAGACGGTAGAGATTCCGTCCCCACCGAAAGATTTAAGCGCAGGGACACTTTTAAAAGGTCAGAGCCGGGTGTTGGTTCCGGTAGTGATCGAGGGAAATATAGTACCGAAGTCTGGCTGGATGAGAGGCGAGAAAAGCTGCGTGTATATCTAAGGTGCCCGTACCGCAA
>NZ_JACJKP010000709.1 GCF_016901605.1 Gemmiger formicilis | reverse complement strand
TTGCGCCTGTGTGATATGCACACCATCCCGGTAGCCACCAATATTGCCACGGCCGAGGTACTCATCCACGGCCTGGAACGGGGCGACCTCGCCTGGATTGAACTGCAGCGCGGCCGCAAGTAAGCATACAACCAAAAAGAGCCGGTTTCCCCTACGGGAAACCGGCTCTTTTGTTTGGCATTATTGGTAAACGATGGCTTTTTTGACGCGGTCGGAATCTGCCGCGCTGC
>NZ_JACJKP010000708.1 GCF_016901605.1 Gemmiger formicilis | reverse complement strand
CGTACCAGCGCAGAAAGTCCTGCGCGCCCGGCACTGCCGGCCCAGGCCACAAAAGATTGCAGATCTTCCCGGCAGCGGGCTCCTTCCGGCATGGCACCCACTGCTGCCAGATAACCGGTACGCGCCAACAGTTCTTCCATCAGACGATCCACCGGCAGCGTCCGTGCCAGACGGCGGTATTCGGCCAGTGCCTCGGTAAAAGCGGAGAACCGTTTCTGCCCCCCATACAA
>NZ_JACJKP010000707.1 GCF_016901605.1 Gemmiger formicilis | reverse complement strand
GATTGGGGTGAAGTCGTAACAAGGTAGCCGTATCGGAAGGTGCGGCTGGATCACCTCCTTTCTAGGGAGTCAGACATTCAGTCAAAGCTGGTCTTTGAGTGAATGGACAGGGAAATAAGTTTCAGTATTGTTCAATTTTGAGGGATCCTGATGCCTCCGGATCTATGATCCGGAATCGCGCAAGGCGCGATGCAGCAGGCGGCGAAGCGCAAGCGGAGCCGAACCTACAG
>NZ_JACJKP010000706.1 GCF_016901605.1 Gemmiger formicilis | reverse complement strand
CTTCTGGCCGCTGGTATCAGTTCCACGCCGGTGACGTTGGCGGCAAAAAGCCTGCTGCGCGGTGGTTGCCCTGTTGTGGTGGCACCTTCCACCAATGACGGACTTTCCGGCAGTGCGGCGGCACTGGCGGCATTGCTGCAGCGAAAGCATTATTATTTTGTACCATTCGGCCAGGATGATAGCTACAAAAAGCCCAACAGCCTGAAAAGTGATTTTACACAACTGCCGGAAA
>NZ_JACJKP010000072.1 GCF_016901605.1 Gemmiger formicilis | reverse complement strand
GATCTTAGAACCGGGCGAAAGAATTACGGAAACAAAGGGATATGTACGGCGCTGCATTCTGCGGCACGGACCAATGTTCGGCTTACTTTGTGATGATTCTTTCCGGGAGAACTGTGCAAAACGGTTCACCGGATTTTGTCATGCGAGAAAGTTGAACGCCCGGAAACGTGTGTGATTTATCGGCTCGCCTAAGGCACAAATTTTATTAGGAGGCGAAAGCAATGGCAGTCAAAGAGAAAATCAGAATTCGTTTGAAGAGCTATGATGCATCCCTGATCGATGCTGCGGCACAGAAGATCGTGGAGACCGCGAAGCGCACCGGCGCCCGCGTGTCCGGCCCGATCCCCCTGCCCACCGACAAGGAGGTCGTCACGATCCTGCGTGCTGTCCACAAGTACAAGGACAGCCGTGAGCAGTTCGAGACCCGCACCCACAAGCGTCTGATCGATATTCTGAAGCCGTCCAACAAGACGGTCGAGGCTCTCATGAGCCTGCAGCTCCCCGCGGGCGTTGACATCGAGATCAAGCTGTGATCGAACCTCTTACATTATAATAGCCGGTACGCGCAGCCGTGATCTGCGAACCGCCGGCACCCGATGTGAGAATCGAAAACACCGATCTCGCTGTGAACAAACAGCGGAGAGGTCATGTTGATGGGAAACCACCAACCAATAACCTTTACAGGAGGACAAAACAATGCAAAAAGGTATCATCGGCAAGAAGCTGGGCATGACCCAGTTGTTCGACGCCAACGGCAAGGTCGTTCCGGTCACCATCATTGAGGCCGGCCCCTGCACCGTCGTGCAGAAGAAGACCGTCGAGTCCGACGGTTACCAGGCCGTCCAGATGGGCTACGGCGAAGTGAGCGCCAAGAAGGTCAACAAGGCCGCCAAGGGTCACTTCGACAAGGCTGACGTCGCTCCCAAGCGCACCCTGCGTGAGTTCCGCTTCGACGACATCGCCGCTCTGAACGTGGGCGACATCCTGAAGGCTGACGTCTTCGCCGAGGGTGATAAGGTCGACGTGGTCGGCACCAGCAAGGGCAAGGGCTACCAGGGCGTTATCAAGCGCTTCGGCCAGCACCGCCTGCGTGAGAGCCACGGCACCGGTCCCGTTGCCCGTCATGCCGGTTCTAACGGTTCCACTTCCACCCCGTCCCGCGTGTTCAAGGGCAAGAAGCTGCCCGGCCACATGGGCGCTGTGCGTGTCACCGTGCAGAACCTGAGCGTCGTCAAGGTCGACGCTGAGAATAATCTCATCGCCATCAAGGGTGCGATCCCCGGCCCCAAGGGCTCGGTCGTGACCATCCACGACAGCGTGAAAGCGTAAAGGAGGAAAACACAATGGCACAGTTTGATGTCGTCGATATGAACGGCAAGAAGGTTTCCACCGTTGAGCTTTCCGACGCCGTGTTCGGGATCACCCCGAACGAGAAGGCTGTCCACGAGGCAGTCGTCAACTTCCTGGCCAACCAGCGTCAGGGCACCCAGAACACCAAGATCCGCAAGGAAGTCCGCGGCGGCGGCCGCAAGCCGTGGCGCCAGAAGGGCACCGGCCATGCTCGCCAGGGTTCTATCCGCGCTCCGCAGTGGACCCACGGTGGCGTTGCTCTCGGCCCCAAGCCCCGCAGCTACTACTACACCATCAACAAGAAGGTTAAGCGTCTGGCTCTGCTCAGCGCCCTGTCTGACAAGGCTGCCAACGGCAACCTGATCATCGTCGACAAGATCGCCGCCGATGAGTACAAGACCAAGGCTGTTGTGGCCTTCCTGGCCGCTGTTGGCGCCGGCAAGAAGAACCTGATCGTCAACGATTCTCTGGACGCCAAGTTCGTCAAGAGCGCCGCCAACATCCCCGGTGTCAAGACCGCCGCTACCGGCGTCAACACCTACGACGTGGTCAACGCCGACAAGCTGATCCTCAGCCTGGACGCCGCCAAGAAACTTGAGGAGGTATATGCGTGATGAAATTCGCACAGGACATCGTTCTCGCCCCCGTCATCACCGAGAACTCCATGGCCGGCATTGCCGATAAGAAGTACACCTTCAAGGTTGCCACCGACGCCACCAAGATCGACATCGCCAAGGCGGTGGAAGAGCTGTTCGGCGTCAAGGTCGCCAAGGTCAACACCATTTCGGTGCGCGGCCGTTATCGCCGCCAGGGCATGCATGCCGGTTACACCGCCAAGAGCAAAAAGGCGATCGTAACCCTGACTCCCGACTCCAAGGAGATCGAGTTCTTCAACAGCATGGTCTGATGACCCCGGCAGTATCCGCTGCCGATCAAGAACCCCGCCGAGGGGTTCGCTTATGGGGATATGACCCCGATAAAAATTCATAAGATAACAATAAGGAGAACATCATGGCTATTAAAAAGTACAAGCCGACTACCCCCGGCCGCCGTGGCATGACTGTTACCGACTACAGCGTGCTGTCCAAGGTTGAGCCGGAGCGCAGCCTGCTCGAGTCCAAGAAAAAGCATGCCGGCCGCAACAACACCGGCAAGATCACCGTTCGTCATCATGGCGGCGGCAACCGCGTCAAGTACCGTGTCATCGACTTCAAGCGCAACAAGTTTGATGTCCCCGCCACCGTCAAGACGCTGGAATACGATCCGAACCGTTCCGCCTTCATCGCTCTGGTGGAGTACGAGGACGGCGTGAAGAGCTACATCCTGGCTCCCGATGGCCTGAAGGTGGGCGACACCATCATGGCTGGCCCCAACGCCGACATCAAGCCCGGCAACGCTCTGCCTTTCGAGAACATCCCCGTGGGTACCATGATCCACAACATCGAGCTCTACCCCGGCAAGGGCGGCCAGCTGGTCCGTTCCGCTGGTGTTATGGCTCAGCTGATGGCCAAGGAAAACGGCTACGCTCTGGTTCGTCTGCCCTCCGGTGAGATGCGCAACGTTCGTCTGAACTGCATCGCCACCGTCGGCGTCGTGTCCAACCTGGATCACGAGAACGTCAACCTGGGCAAGGCTGGCCGCAAGCGTCACATGGGCGTTCGTCCCGGCAGCCGTGGTTCCGTCATGAACCCCTGCGATCACCCGCACGGCGGTGGCGAAGGCCGCGCTCCGGTTGGTCACTCCAGCCCGCGTACTCCGTGGGGCAAGCCCGCTCTGGGCCTGAAGACCCGCAAACACAAGGCACGCAGCGACAAGTTCATCGTCAAGCGCGCCAATGGCTAAGGGAGGTAATTGAACAATGTCTAGAAGCACCAAGAAGGGCCCTTACGTTCTGCCTTCCCTGATGAAAAAGGTCGAGGCCATGAACGAGAGCGGCAAGAAGAGCGTCGTGAAGACCTGGAGCCGTTCCTCCACCATCTTCCCCGAGTTCGTCGGTCACACTTTCGCCGTTCATGACGGCCGCAAGCATGTGCCCGTTTACGTCACCGAGGATATGGTCGGTCACAAGCTGGGTGAGTTTGCTCCCACCCGTAAGTTCACCGGCCACGCTGGCGGCAAGACCGCTGGTAAGTAAGAGAGGAGGAACATCGAATGGAAGCACGGGCAATTCTCCGTTACGCCCGCATTAGTCCCCGCAAGGTTTCGATCGTGATGGACCTCATCCGTAACAAACCCCTGGACGAAGCGCTGGCTATCCTGCAGTACACCCCGAAGGCCGCCTGCGAGCCCCTTCTCAAGCTGGTGAACTCTGCTGCCGCAAACGCGGAAAACAACTTCAACATGGACCGCAACAACCTGTACGTCGCAGAATGCTATGTCTGCCCCGGCCCCACCCTCAAGCGCATCATGCCGCGCGCCCAGGGCCGTGCGTACCGCATCCTCAAGCGCACCAGCCACATGACTGTTGTGCTGAAAGAGAAAGAGTAAGGAGGTAAACAAATGGGCCAGAAAGTCAATCCCCATGGCATGCGCGTGGGTGTAATTAAAGATTGGGACAGCCGCTGGTTTACCTCTAAGCAGGCATTCGGCGACACCCTGGTCGAGGACCACAAGATCCGTAAGACCCTGAAGAAGCAGCTGTACGCTGCCGGCGTTCCCAAGATCGAGATCGAGCGTACCGTCGACAGCCAGACTGGTGCTCCCCGCGTGAAGGTCAACGTCTTCTGCGCAAAGCCGGGCATCGTGATCGGCAAGGGCGGCGCTGAGAGCGCCAAGCTGGAAAAGCAGCTTGCCAAGCTCACCGGCAAGGCTGTGAACCTGAACATCATCGAAGTCAAGGGCACCACCACCAATGCTCAGCTGGTTGCTGAGGATGTCGCTTCTCAGCTGGAGCGCCGCATCGCGTTCCGCCGTGCTATGAAGCAGGCTATCCGCAACGCCATGCAGCCCCGTGACCGCAGCGCTACGCCGGCCAAGGGTATCAAGGTGACCTGCTCCGGCCGTCTGGCCGGTGCCGATATCGCCCGCACCGAGAGCTACCATGAGGGCACCATCCCCCTGCAGACGCTGCGCGCCGACATCGACTACGGCTTCGCCGAGGCCAACACCACCTATGGTAAGGTTGGCGTCAAGGTTTGGATCTACAAAGGCGAGATCCTGAAGGGCGCCAAAACCCCCGCCAAGAAGGAAGGAGGCAAACAGTAATGTTACTGCCGAAACGTGTTAAGTATCGCCGCGTCCAGCGCGGCCGCATGACCGGCAAGGCCATGCGCGGCAACAAGGTGAATCAGGGCGATTACGGCCTGATCGCACTGGAGCCGGCCTGGATCACCTCCAACCAGATCGAGGCGGCCCGTGTTGCCATGACCCGTTATATCAAGCGTGGCGGTAAGGTCTGGATCAAGATCTTCCCCGACAAGCCCGTTACCGAGAAGCCGGCCGGCACCCGAATGGGTTCCGGTAAGGGCAGCCCGGAGTACTGGGTAGCTGTTGTTAAGCCGGGCCGCGTGCTCTTCGAGCTGGCTGATGTCACCGAGGAAACTGCTCGTGAGGCTCTGCGCCTGGCCAGCCACAAGCTGCCGGTCCGCTGCAAATTCGTCAAGCGCGAAGAGCTTGACACTGTAAAGGAGGGTGACGCTGAATGAAAGCCACTGAACTGCGCGAAATGACCGATGTCGAGCTGAACAAGCAGCTCAAGGACCTGAAGGCCGAACTCTTCAACCTGCGCTTTCAGCACGCCATCAACCAGTTGGACAACCCCATTCGGATCGAGACCGTGAAGAAGGACATCGCCCGTGTGATGACCGTCCTGGCCGAGAAGAATGCCAAAAACGCGTAAGAGGGAGGGTAAAACATGGAACGTAATCTGAGAAAGACCCGTGTGGGCACCGTTGTCTCCGACAAGATGGACAAGACCATCGTCGTCGCCGTCAAGGACAGCGTCCAGCACCCTCTGTACAAGAAGATCTTGAAGCGCACCAAGAAGTTCAAGGCCCATGACGAAAACAACGAAGCCGGCATCGGCGACCGCGTTGAGATCATGGAGACCCGCAAGATTTCCAAGGAAGTCAACTGGCGTCTCGTCAAGATCATCGAGAAAGCGAAATAATCAGCCTGGTACTTTGAAAGGAGGACCTGAAAGATGGTTCAGATGCAAACTTATCTCAAAGTGGCCGACAATACCGGTGCCAAGGAGTTAATGTGCTTCCGTGTACTGGGCGGTACCCGCAAGAGATACGCAAACATCGGTGACATCGTGGTTTGCAGCGTCAAGAAGGCTGCTCCCGGTGGTACCGTGAAGAAGGGCGACGTGGTCAAGGCCGTCATCGTCCGTAGCAAGCACGGCCTGCGCCGTGACGACGGTTCCTACATCCGTTTCGATGAGAACGCCGCCGTCATCGTTATGGCCGACAAGAGCCCCAAGGGCACTCGTATCTTTGGACCTGTGGCGCGTGAGCTGCGCGACGCCGGCTTCACCAAGATCCTGAGCCTGGCTCCCGAATCGCTGTAAGGAGGTTTTAATAAGAATGAACAATCTTCATGTTAAAACCGGCGACAACGTCATGATCATCTCCGGCAAGGACAAGGGCAAGACCGGTAAGGTCCTGCAGACTTCCCCGAAAGAGGGCAAGGTCATCGTCGAGGGCCTGAACATGGTCACCAAGCACGTCAAGCCTCGCCGTCAGGGTGAGCAGGGCGGCATTGTGAAGGCCGAGGGCGCCATCTACGCCTGCAAGGTGCAGCCTGTCTGCCCCAAGTGCGGCAAGCCCACCCGCGTTGCCCATTCCGTCAAGGACGGCAAGAACGTCCGCGTTTGCCGCAAGTGCGGCGCTGAACTGTAAGGGAGGAGTACACAATGGCACGTTTGAAAGAACAGTATGTCAACGAGATCGCTCCGGCCCTGAACAAGAAGTTCGGCTACAAGAGCGTTATGCAGATCCCCAAGCTGGATAAGGTCATCATCAATGTTGCCGCCGGCGAAGCCAAAGAGAACGCCAAGGTTATCGACGCTATCGTTGCTGACCTGGGCCTGATCACCGGCCAGAAGGCTGTTGTCTGCAAGGCCAAGAAGAGCGTTGCAAACTTCAAGCTGCGCCAGGGCATGCCCATCGGCGCCAAGGTCACCCTGCGTGGTGAGCGTATGTACGAGTTCGTGGATCGCCTGTTCAACGTCGCGCTGCCCCGCGTGCGTGACTTCCGCGGCATCAACGGCAACTCCTTCGACGGCCGCGGCAACTACGCCTTCGGCCTGAAGGAACAGATCATCTTCCCCGAGATCGACTTCGACAAGGTCGACGCGATCCGCGGCATGGATATCTGCTTCGTCACCACCGCCAAGACCGACGAGGAAGCCAAGGAGCTGCTGAAGGCTCTGGGCGCTCCGTTCGCTAACTAAGGGAGGGAACCATAATGGCAAAAACTTCTATGAAGCTCAAGCAGCAGCGTCCCGCCAAGTTCTCGACCCGCGCTTACAACCGCTGCAAGATCTGCGGCCGTCCCCATGCTTACCTGCGCAAGTACGGTGTTTGCCGTATCTGCTTCCGTGAGCTGGCCTACAAGGGCGAGATCCCCGGCGTCAAGAAGGCTTCCTGGTAAGCCCTTGATTGCTTCTGTCTGAACGAAAATCAACACTTTGAGAAACACAACCTAAGGAGGTTAGTGGCATGCAAATCACCGATCCCATCGCGGACCTGCTTACCCGCATCCGCAACGCTAGCACTGCCAAACACCCTTCCGTGGATATCCCTGCTTCCAACCTGAAGAAGGCGATCTGCCAGATCCTGGTTGATGAGGGTTACATCAAGGGTATGAAAGTGACCGAGGACAACAAGCAGGGGACCATCACCCTGACCCTCAAGTACCAGGAAAATGGTACGCCGGTTATCGCTGGCCTGAAGCGCGTTTCCAAGCCGGGCCTGCGTATTTACACCAACTGCGAAGATATGCCTAAGGTCATGAAGGGCCTGGGCACCGCGATCATCTCCACCTCGAAAGGCGTCATGACCGACAAGGCTGCCCGTGCTGCTCATGTCGGCGGTGAAGTCCTCGCCTTTGTGTGGTAAGAAAGGGGCAATAGACAATGTCGAGAATTGGAAGAAAACCCATCGTCATTCCCGCGGGTGTGGAAGTCAAGGTCGACGAGGCCGAGCACGCCATCACCGTGAAGGGCCCCAAGGGTACCCTGCATTCCAAATATCATCCCCTCATGAACGTTAAGATGGAGGGCAATGAGATTTTGGTTACCCGCCCCAATGACGAGAAGGAGGCCCGCAGCCTCCACGGCCTGACCCGCACCATCATCCACAACATGGTGGTCGGTGTTACCGAAGGCTTCCGCAAGGATCTGGAAATCCAGGGCGTCGGCTACCGTGCCGCCAAGCAGGGCAACAAGCTGGTCCTGACCCTGGGCTTCTCTCACCCCGTTGAGTTCGAGGAGACCGATACCATCAAGATCGAACTGAAGGATGCTCTGCATTTCAGCATCGTCGGTATCGACAAGCAGGAAGTCGGTCAGTATGCCGCCGAAGTCCGCGGCAAACGCCCGCCCGAGCCGTACAAGGGCAAGGGTATCCGCTATGTTGGCGAGTATGTCATCCGCAAGGAAGGCAAAGCCGGCAAGGGTAAATAATAGGAGAGGAGAAACATTATGGTCAATAAGGCTGATAAGAACGAAGCTCGTCTTCGCCGTCACCGCCGCGTTCGCGGCAAGATCAGCGGCACCGCCGAGCGTCCCCGTCTGGATGTTTTCCGCTCTGCCAAGCACATCTACGCCCAGGTTATCGATGATACCAAGGGTGTCACCCTGGCCAGCGCGTCCAGCATGGACAAAGATTTCAACGCTTACGGCGGCAACATTGAGGCCGCTAAGAAGGTTGGCGAGGCCATCGCCAAGAAGTGCCTCGAAAAGGGCATTACCGAAGTGGTCTACGACCGCGGCGGTTTCGTCTACCAGGGCCGCGTTCAGGCGCTTGCTGAGGGCGCCCGCGAAGCCGGCCTGAAACTGTAAGAGGAGGGAGAAGATACAATGGCCATGCAGAGAAGAGAACAAGATGACGGCATGATCACCAAGGTCGTCTCCATCAACCGCGTTTCCAAGACCGTTAAGGGTGGCCGCGTCATGAAGTTCGCCGCGCTGATCGTCGTCGGCGACGGCAAGGGCAACATCGGCTACGGCGTCGGCAAGTCCGGCGAAGTTCCCGAGGCCATCCGCAAGGGTGAAGGCGCTGCCAAGAAGAACATGCGCAAGATCGCCCTGAAGGGCAGCACCATTCCTCACGAGATCGTGGGCGAGTTCGGCGCAGGCCGCGTTCTGATGCGTCCCGCCGCTCCCGGTACCGGCGTTCTGGCCGGCGGTCCCGTCCGTGCGGTGCTCGAGTGCGCCGGCATCAAGGACATTCGTGCCAAGAGCCTGCGCTCCAACAACCCCATCAACGTCACTGCTGCCACCTTCGCAGGTCTGTGCGGCCTGACCGACGCCGAGAGCGTCGCAGCCAAGCGCGGCAAGACCGTTGCCGAGATCTTGGGTTAAGGAGGGTACTACAATGGAAAAAGTTACCATTCGTCTCGCCAAGAGCCTGATCGGCCGCGGCAAAGAGCAGATCGCCGTTGCGCACTCTCTGGGCCTGAACCGTCCCGGTGAGGTTACCGAGCAGCCTGACAACGCGGCTACCCAGGGCAAGATCGCCAAGATCTCCCACCTGGTCGTCGTGACCAAGGCGTAATGCAAGGAGGTGCAAGCATGAAACTTCATGAACTGAAAGCGTCCGCTGGCGCCCGCAAGGCCGTGACCCGCAAGGGCCGCGGTGCCGGTTCCGGCAACGGCAAGACCGCCGGCTTCGGCCACAAGGGCCAGAAAGCCCGTTCCGGCGTCAAGAAGGCCGGTTTCGAAGGCGGCCAGATGCCTCTGCAGCGTCGTCTGCCGAAGCGCGGTTTCAACAACATTTTCGCCACCAAGTATGTTACCATCAAGGTATCTGACCTCGAGAAGTTCGAGGCTGGTGCGACCGTCGATGCCGAGGCCCTGCTGAAGGCCGGCATCATCTCCAAGACGCTGGATGGCGTCAAGGTGCTGGGCAATGGTGAGCTGACCAAGGCTGTCAACGTCAAGGTCGCTGCCTACACTGCCTCTGCCAAAGAAAAAATCGAGAAAGCAGGCGGGAAGGCTGAGGTGATGTAAGGTGTTTGAAACCTTCCGGAATGCCTGGAAGATCGATGATCTCCGTAAACGGCTCCTGTTCACCTTCCTGATCCTCGTTTTGTTCCGTCTGGGCTGCGCGATTCCTGTGCCGTATATCACGGCCAGCGCGCTGTCCTCCATGTTCGCCGGTGGCACCGGCGATATGCTGGAGTATCTGAACATGATGTCCGGCGGCGCTCTGAGTGAATGTACAATCTTCGCTCTTGGCGTGCAGCCCGCCATCAACGCCTCCATCATTATGCAGCTGCTGACGGTAGCCATTCCGTATCTGGAAAACCTCGCCAAAGAAGGGGAGGAAGGCCAGCGCAAGATGCGCCGCATCACCAACTATGTTGGCGCGGGCATCGGTCTGATGCTGTCCATCGGCTACTACTTCATCATCCGCAACATGGGTGCGCTTTCCTACACCGATGGCTTTGCCGGCATCTTCAGTGCCGTGGTTATCGTTCTGGCCTTTACCGCAGGTTCGCAGCTCTGCACCTGGCTGGGCAACCAGATCGACTCCAAAGGCATCGGCAATGGTCTTTCGCTGCTGATCTTCGCCGGTATCGTCGCTCGCTGGTCCAGCGTGTACAGCGCTGTCACCAACATCGTCGGCCGTGCGCAGAATGGTGAACCTCAGTTCTACTTCTTCCTGCCCGCTCTGCTGGTGCTCGCCCTGTTGGCGGTGATCTTCGTGGTGGTTCTGACCAACGCGGAGCGCCGCATCCCGGTGCAGTACGCCAAGCGCGTTGTGGGCCGCAAGATGTACGGCGGCCAGGCCAGCTACATTCCCATCAAGGTCAACATGACCGGTGTTATGCCGATCATCTTTGCCTCGACGCTGTGCAGCCTGCCCGGTCTGATCTTCCGGTTCATCAATTTGGACGCTGCTGCGCATCCTTATCTGTATGCGTTCTTCAGCGCGTTCAATTACAACAGCCCCCTGTACCTCATCGTTTATGTGCTGCTGATCGTTGCATTCAACTACTTCTATGTAGCGATTCAGTACAATCCCGTAGATATCGCCAACCAGCTCCGTAAAAACAACGGTACGATTCCCGGTATCCGTCCCGGCAAGCCCACCAGTGATTTCATCACCAAGACGCTGTCCAAGATCACCCTGATCGGTGCCATCTTCCTGGCCATCGTTGCGGGCCTGCCCATCATCCTCGGCAATATCAGCGGCACCTCCATCCAGTTGGGTGGTACCAGCCTGTTGATCGTCGTTGGCGTGGCTCTGGAAACCGGCCGTGCGCTGGAAGGGTATATGACCGCCCGTTACCACAAAGGGTTCCTGGAATAAGAAAGGGTATGTGCGATGAAAATGATCCTTTTGGGCGCCCCTGGCGCCGGTAAGGGTACGCAGGCAGAGATCCTCTGCGATAAGCTGGGTATCCCCACCATTTCGACCGGTAACATTCTGCGTGCTGCTGTCAAAGAGGGCACGCCTATGGGCCAAAAGGCTAAGAGCTTTATGGACGCAGGTGCTCTGGTACCTGACGACGTCATCGTCGGTATCGTGAAAGAGCGCCTGGCGCAGCCTGACTGCGCAAACGGATTCATCCTGGACGGCATGCCGCGGACCATTGCACAGGGCGAAGCTCTGGAGCAGATGGGCGTGGAGATCGACAAGGTCATCAACCTGGTCGTGGCCGACGAGGCCATCATCCAGCGCATGTCCGGCCGCCGCGTCTGCGCCAAGTGCGGTGCAAGCTATCATATCATCAACAAACCCAGCGCCAAAGAGGGCGTGTGTGACCGTTGCGGCGGTGAGCTGGTTATTCGCAAGGATGACGAGCCCGCCACCGTACTGGACCGGCTGAAAGCCTATCACGAGCAGACCGAGCCGCTGGTGGAGTTCTATCGCCAGCGCGGTAAGCTCGTCGAGGTGCCCGACCAGGGCTCCATCGAGGCCACCACCGCGTTCCTTCTCAAGCTTTTGGAGGCTTAATTCATCCATGATCCAAATCAAGAATGCCGCTGAACTGGAAAAAATGCGGAAAGCCTGCGCCATCAGCGCGGCTGCATTGAAGGCCGGCGGCGAAGCGATTGAGCCGGGGATTACCACGGCAGAAATCGACAAAATCATCTACGACTTTATCGTGCGTCACGGTGCAAGACCCAACTTCCTGCACCTGTACGGATTCCCGGCTACGGCGTGCATCAGCGTGAATGACACAGTCATTCATGGAATCCCCAGCCGCCAGCAGCAGATCCGGCCCGGCGACATCGTTTCGATCGATACGGGCTGCAAGATCGATGGCTTCAATGGTGACAATGCCTGCACCTACGGATGCGGCAAACTGGACCTGGAAGCCCAGCGTCTGCTGGATGTTACCAAGGAAAGCCTCCACCGCGGCATTGAGATGGCGCGGGGCGGCAACCGGGTAGGGGATATCAGCCACGCTGTGCAGGAATATGTGGAAGAGAACGGCTTCTCGGTCGTGCGGACCTTTGTGGGCCACGGCGTCGGCAAAGAACTGCACGAAGACCCTGAAGTACCCAACTTCGGCAATGCGGGCCGTGGTCCGCGCCTGGTACCGGGTATGTGCATCGCGGTTGAACCGATGGTGTGCCAGTACAAGTACGCGGTAAAGACGTTAAAGGACGGCTGGACGGTCAAAACCTGTGACGGCGGTTTGGCAGCTCATTTTGAGCATACCCTTGCCATCACAGCGGCCGGTGCGGAAGTCCTGACCCAAGGCTGGGAGGAACCCGGATGGACTTTGTAAGAGGTCAGCTGGTACGCTCCAAAGCCGGGCGGGATAAAACCCGCACGCTGGCTGTTTTGGCCGTGGACGGGCCCATGCTCTGGCTGGCAGACGGAACCCTGCGCAAGGTAGGGGACCCGAAGCGGAAAAAGGCCAAGCATGTGGCTCCCACGACCACTGTTCTTGCGAACGAGCTTCTGAAAAGCGATCAATCACTCAGTGATGCCATCGCCGCATATGATGCGGACTGTGCAAACTGACGGAACCCTTCAAGGAGGCAATCAGCTTGTCTAAAGAAGATGTCATTGAAGTAGAAGGTATCGTACGGGAGGCCATGCCCAACACCGTGTTTAAGGTCGAGCTGCTCAACAAAGAGGGCAAGCCCAACGGCCATACCGTGTTGGCTCACATTTCCGGTAAACTGCGGACGAACTTCATCCGTATTTTGCCCGGCGACAAAGTCACGATGGAAATGTCACCCTACGACCTGACCAAGGCCCGGATCACCTGGCGTTCCAAGTAATTGAAACGCCTTGTGTTTTGAAAAGGAGGTTAACATCATGAAGGTAAAACCTTCCGTGAAACCCATTTGCGAGAAGTGCAAGGTCATCAAGCGCAAAGGTCGCGTGATGGTCATCTGCGCCAATCCGAAGCATAAGCAGCGTCAGGGCTAAAGGTCCGCGGAGCATTCCGCGGAAACCGTACCCAAAACGCTTGGGGGCCAAGTGCGTAGATTCCCGGCGCAGGCCCCGACTAGGACATGGGATGTTATTTATGGAGGTGCTTTATGGCACGTATTGCTGGTGTTGATCTGCCTCGCGAGAAGCGGATCCAGGTTGGTCTGACTTATGT
>NZ_JACJKP010000705.1 GCF_016901605.1 Gemmiger formicilis | reverse complement strand
TTTCGGGGCGTTTCAGCCTGCCGCGGACCCTGGAAAACATTGTGGATATTTTTGCCCACAACCTGCAGCGCTTTGCCGCCGGGCAGCCGTTGGATAACCAGATGAGCCGAGCCACCCGCTATGTGAGCGAGGATACCCCCGGCAATCGTCTGACTTGTGAATAAGAGGATATTTTTATGGGATTCTATCAGTTTATCTATCTGTTTTTTGCCTACTCGTTTCTGGGCTGGCT
>NZ_JACJKP010000704.1 GCF_016901605.1 Gemmiger formicilis | reverse complement strand
CGCAAGGAAACCATCCGTGCCTTCTACGAAGCCATGCGCTCAGAGCCTAAACTGACGGATGGCCAAACGCTCTCGGAACGGTCGGTGGAGGGACTGCACAACACACTGTGCAGCATCTTGTCCGGTGCCGTGGAGGAAGGCTATCTGACCCATAACCCGGCCTGGCGGGTGTACAAACCTAAAGGCGTGCGCAAAGAGCGCCCGGTGGCCGACGAGGAAACGGTGCAGAAGCT
>NZ_JACJKP010000703.1 GCF_016901605.1 Gemmiger formicilis | reverse complement strand
GCACGGCATGAAGGGGACCCCCTACATTTACCAGGGCGAGGAACTGGGCATGACCAATGTGCCTTTCGCTTCCCCTGATGATTTTACCGACATCGAGAGCCGCAATGTCTGCGCCGAACGCCGTGCCGCCGGTTATGCGGAGGCGGACATCCTGGCTTCCCTGCAGGCCAAAGCCCGCGATAATGCCCGCACCCCCATGCAGTGGAACGCCACCGCCCAGGCAGGCTTTACCA
>NZ_JACJKP010000702.1 GCF_016901605.1 Gemmiger formicilis | reverse complement strand
CTGGAACCCCAGACGGAGTACCGTGTGGATGTGGTCTTTGACAACCAGCCCGTGGGTGCCTGTATGCTGCGCACTGGTGCCGAAAAACAGCGTATCAACGTGACTGAAGCGCCCTACTGGGCCAAGGGGGACGGCAAGACCAAAAATACCGCGGCCCTGCAGCGTGCCATCGATGCCTGCGGCCCCGGCGATGCCGTCTACCTGCCTGCGGGCGTCTACCTGACGGGGGCGCT
>NZ_JACJKP010000701.1 GCF_016901605.1 Gemmiger formicilis | reverse complement strand
AGTGCTCCCCTCCTTCCCGGTAGTATTTGCTCTGCACTTCAAACAGTTGGGCATAGCCGCCGCCCGCCGCCAGCAGGCTTTCGTGGGTGCCCTGCTCGGCAATGCGGCCCCCTGCCATAAACACGATGCGGTCACAGAACCGGGTGGAGGCCAGCCGGTGGCTGATGAAGAGCGCCGTGCGGCCCGCCGTCATCCGGTTGTATTTCTGGTAGATATCGTCCTCGGCCAGGGGG
>NZ_JACJKP010000700.1 GCF_016901605.1 Gemmiger formicilis | reverse complement strand
GCCTGCTGCCAAGACCACCAAGAAAGCCGGCAAGTAAGCGGCTTTCCCCTTACCCCTTTGCGATTTTTGTGTTGGAACGAGTGATCCCCGTGCCTTTTGCGGCACGGGGATTTTTGGTTGCAGCAGGCACAAAAGGGCGGCTCTCACTTTGTGTCGTGGCATTGCGGGGGCCGCTGTGGTAGGATGGAACGCGAAAGGAGACGGTGCAAGGATGGATCAGCAAAAAATTGCCC
>NZ_JACJKP010000699.1 GCF_016901605.1 Gemmiger formicilis | reverse complement strand
GCGCCAATTTATCAAAAAACGCATGGCGCACCTGCGCCAATCTATTTTTTGTGTGAAAATTCCAAAACACCTTGATTGTGCAAAAGGGATTGCCGATCATGACAGGCGGCCTGCTACGTCCTGTAAACTTAAGAGGTATTACACTCTGTACAGGGTGGATGGCCTCAATTTTCCGCTCAAAGCTTCGTTTCTCAAAATGGCGCAGGTGCGCCACAGTGTTTTTTTAGTTTGGCGC
>NZ_JACJKP010000698.1 GCF_016901605.1 Gemmiger formicilis | reverse complement strand
GCACGGAATCACGCTGTTTGACCCCATCGAAACCTGGAAAGAATGTACCTATGTAAATTGCACGGCACGCTGCCTTTCTACCCAGATTTATGACCAGGGCAAGCGGGTATACCAAAGCCCCAGCCTGGATGACATCAAGAAATTCTGCAAAGCCCAGGTAAACACCCTGTGGGACGAGGTCAAGCGTTTTGAAAATCCCCACCGCTATTATGTGGACCTGAGCCAGAAACTGTGG
>NZ_JACJKP010000697.1 GCF_016901605.1 Gemmiger formicilis | reverse complement strand
TCCACCGTAAACGCCTTCCGGAATAAAGGAATGGGCATTGCAGTCAACAATGAGTTGATTATTGCAGATCATTCGGTTGTAACTGTTTCCGAAAACGCTTCCAATGCCACTTACGGTTATGCTGCCGTCCGTCTGTATAACAATTTTGCATCTTCTTTGGATAGCACCAGTTCTCTGATTATTACGGATAACCATAACACCGGCCTTTATATCCGCCAAGGTTCTTTTGCGGTGGA
>NZ_JACJKP010000071.1 GCF_016901605.1 Gemmiger formicilis | reverse complement strand
CCCCGCCGCCAGCGCTGCCAAAATCTGGGCTGCACGGGCAGGGGATTCCGTGGTAAAAGCCGCGACCGCCACATCAACAGGCAGTTCGGCCAGCCGGTCGCCCATGTACAGGGGTACCGGATTGAACACCGTACGAATGCCCGCACCGCCGGGGACCGAGCAGGTCACGGTGAAATCCCGGCCTTTGCGGTCCCGTAAGGTACCGCCGCCGGAACATTGCGCGCAGCTGTGCACGTTGCGCAGCGGGCAGGCACGGGTCAGCATCAGGGGAATATGCCCGTAGCAGAGGGCTGCGGAGGGCAGGGGCTTGCCGTCCCGCATGGGGGCCACTGCCTGCATGGCGTTGACGGCGGTTTCGGGGTGGAGCAGCATGCCCTCCAGGCCCAGTTCGGCGTAGCGGGCCGCAGATATCGGGTTGGTGATGTTCAGGCCCAGGCCGCCGTACAGCGGCCAGTCTTTGGCAAGCAGCAGATGGGCGGCGTTGTTGGCAACGGCGCCGGCAAAACCATCATTCCGCAAAGCGTTCAGCCGTTCGGCGGTTTGGGCTTCCAGTTTGCCGAACATGACCCGCGGCAGTTCCAGCAGCGTTTTTTCGCGCCAGTCGGCGGGAATTTTTTCGGCCTCGGCAATGGGAAAGACCAGCCACTGCAGCTTTTCCGCAAAGGCGGCCGGGCATTGTTCCACGGTGGAAAAACGCGCGGCCAATGCGGGCACGGTCCCCACACTGTGGGCGGCAAAACGCGGCGGCAGATAGGGCTGTACGGCATGGGGTGTTACAGAAGAACGCTTTTCCAGCAGCGTTTCCAACGCTTCCCGGCGCAGCTCGTTCCATACGCTGCCCGGCAGGAACCCGGGCGTACCGGAAAGCTCGACTTTTTCACAAAGAAAGGGGGTGCCGCCGGTCTTACCCAGGGCCCGCTCAATGGCCGGTTTCTGGTCCTTCTGGGCGGGCTGGGGGATTTCCTCACTGTATACCACGGCTTTGTGGCCTTCGTGGTCGGTCACGGCCAGTTTGACACCTTCCTCTTCGCAGGTGACGGCAAACTGTACGGGGATGCGCTGCAGTTCCCGGCGGAAGAGTTCCCGTGCCTTGGGGGTGGCAGCCCGGGTGGCGGCGGCGTCCGCCTCGGTGCGCACACCGAACATAGAACCGTCGTTGCGCCCGGTCAGATACCCGTCGGTGAAGCCGGAACGGGAGAATATATCCCGCACCAGTGCTTCGTCATAAGGGCGGCCTTCCCGTACGGCGCGGCAGGCCGCCACGCTGGCGGCGGCGTATTCCGGGGTGCGCAGGCGGCCTTCGATCTTTACGCTGGCCACACCGGCCTCCATCAGTTCCCGCAGATGGGGGATGTGATCCATGTCTTTCAGACTCAAATGGCAGGCCTGGCCGGGTTTGCCGGGCGCCAGCCCGGCAGAAGCGTCGAAAGGCAGGCGGCAAGGTCCCGCGCAGGCGCCGCGATTGCCGCTGCGTCCGCCCAGGAAAGCACTCATCATGCACTGACCGCTGACACTCATGCACAAGGCCCCGTGTACGAACACTTCGCACTCAATGGGGCTTTCGGCGCATACGGACCGGATCTCTTCCAGGGAAAGTTCCCGGGCCAAAATCACCCGGTCGTACCCCAGGGCCGCCAGCTCTTTGGCACCGGCGGCGGTGTGTACACTCATCTGGGTGGAACCGTGCAGGTGCAGCGTGGGGGCAATCTGTTTGACCAGCTGCGCCGTGGCCAGGTCGTCCGCAATGACAGCATCGGCGCCTGCCTGGGCTACGGCGCGTACGGCGTCGGCCAGCCCGTCCAACTCCCGGGCATAGACCAATGTGTTCAGTGTAACATGCACCCGTACCCCACGGGCATGGCAGAAGGCCACAGCCTCCTGCAGTTCTTCGGGAGTGAAATTGCCCGCGGTGCGCCGGGCATTGAATCCGGTAAGCCCCAGATAAACAGCATCAGCGCCGCTGAACACAGCGGCGCCAAGCATTTCGCGGTTGCCCGCGGGGGCCAGAATCTCCAGCGGGCGGCTCACGGCATCTCCTGACTGTTCTGGGAGCGGCGCAGACGGCGCTCCAACTCATCGATGCGGCGCTTCAGGGCCGCGTTTTCCCGGCGTACTTCCTCGGCGGCCATCTTGGCACTGGCGGCGTCCTCCAGATAATCCTTGATCTGGCGGCGCATATTATCGGCACTGCCGCTGGCTTTTTCCAGCTCGTCGCGGTAGTTCAGGGCGGTCATTACGGCTGCGGTGGTGATGGAAACAGAGTTGGAGGAAGCCATCAGCTCGTTCATGTCCAGGTTCAGCCGGTCGGCCAGGTTCTGCATATAGTCTTCACTCTCGCTGGTGTTGACCACATAGCTGGACCCGCAGATGTTCAGACGCACTTTTGAGGTAGCCATTCCCATAAAAAATTGTGCTCCTTCCTGCTTTATGTTCAAATTTAACCCCGCACGGCAGGGCTGGGGAGAAAAATCTTACCGATATTATAATACAAAACAAAGGTGAGCAAAAGACCTTTTTGTGGAAAAGTGTAAAAAACCTGATAAACAGGCAAAATTCCCTTGCGCAATCCCTTAAATTTGGCTATAATCAATAATATGGCAATTTCAGGTGCCGTTAAACTTTATAAAAAATCAGTGATCCCAAAACAAATAAGGTAAGGAGAGAACGATTTTGAAATACACCAAGCGTGAGTTTGAGAAGATGCTCAAAGATACTCTGATGAGCGAATGCAATGTCACTCTGGACACTGCTTCCGCCGATCAGATCTACCGCTGCCTGGCTTCCATCACCCGCCAGATCATGTCCGACCGTCAGAAGCGCTTCCAGTCCAAAGTGCTGGGCGAGGGCAAGAAGCAGGTGTATTACCTCTGCATGGAATTCCTGATGGGCCGCAGCCTGCGCACCAGCCTGTTCAACCTGGGCCTGAACGAAGTCGCCGAGAGCGTGCTGGCCGATGCTGACATCAAGATCGATACCATTTACGACCGGGAGCCCGACGCAGGTCTGGGCAACGGCGGTCTGGGCCGTCTGGCAGCCTGCTACCTGGACGGTATGGCCACCGACTGCATCCCCGGCACCGGTTACTCCATCCTGTATGAGTATGGCATCTTCAAGCAGAAGATCGTGGACGGCTGGCAGCAGGAAACTGCCGACAACTGGCTGCCCGGCGGCCAGGTGTGGATCAAGTCCCACCCCGACCAGGCGCAGGAAATCCGTTTTGACGGCCAGGCCATCGAGACCTGGGAGGGCGGCTTCCATCACGTCAAGTACGAGAACTACAACTCCGTCATCGCCGTGCCCAACGATATGTACGTGGCCGGTTACGGCAGCCAGGGTGTTTCCAAGCTGCGTCTGTGGCAGGCCAAGGCGCCCAGCTTCGATATGAGCAGCTTCAACGCCGGCAACTACAACACCGCCATCAGCCAGTCTGCTTCTGCCGAGCTGATCTCCAAGATCCTCTACCCCAACGATAACCATACCGAGGGCAAGATCCTGCGTCTGCGTCAGCAGTACTTCTTCTCGGCTGCTTCCATTGCCGACATCCTGCAGAACCACCTGAACCAGTACGGCACCCTGGATAACCTGCCCGACAAGGTGGCCATCCAGCTGAACGATACCCATCCCACTGTGGCCATCCCCGAAATGATGCGCATCCTGCTGGATGAGTGCAGCTACGAATGGGATGCCGCTTTCGACATCTGCCGCAGAGTCTTTGCGTACACCAACCACACCGTCATGAGCGAAGCTCTGGAAAAGTGGAACGCCGATATCTTCCGCAGCACGCTGCCCCGTATCTGGCAGATCGTCTGCGAGATGGACCGCCGCTGCCGCATTGAACTGGAGAAGGCCTTCCCCGGTGACTACGGCAAGATCAATTATATGGCCATCCTGGGCGATAACCAGGTCCGCACCGCCAACATCTGTGCCTATGTCTGCCATGCCATCAACGGCGTGTCCAAGCTGCACAGCGAGATCATCAAGGACAGCGTTTTCCACGACTACTATCTGTTCAAGCCCAAGGCGTTCAAGAACGTCACCAACGGCATTGCTTACCGCCGCTGGCTGCTGGCGTCCAATCCGGGCCTGACCAACCTGCTGGAAGAAACCATCGGCGACGGTTTCAAGACCGATGCCTCCGAGCTGAAAAAGCTGGAGAAGTTCGCCAATGATTCTGCTGTGCTGGAGAAGCTGGGCAAGGTCAAGCACGAGAATAAGATCCTCTTTGCCAACTACCTGCAGAAGTCCACGGGCCAGGTCATCGATCCCAACTCCATCTTTGACTGCCAGGTCAAGCGCATGCATGAGTACAAGCGTCAGCACCTGAACGCCCTGAACATTGCGGCAGAGTACCTCTATCTGAAGAACAACCCCAACGCCGAGTTCACGCCCAAGACCTACATCTTCGGCGCCAAGGCGGCTCCTGGCTACTATATGGCCAAGCAGATGATCCGCATGATCTGCAAGCTGGGCAAGATGATCGACGAAGATCCCGCGGTTCGCGGCAAGCTGCGCATCGTCTACCTGGAGGATTACTGCGTCACCCTGTCTGAACGTCTGATGCCCGCTTCCGAAGTGTCCGAGCAGATCTCTCTGGCCGGCACCGAGGCTTCCGGCACCGGCAACATGAAGTTCATGCTCAACGGCGCCATCACCCTGGGCACCCTGGACGGCGCCAACGTGGAGATCGCCGATGCGGCCGGTCATGACAACGAGATCATCTTCGGTATGCTCACGCCCGAAGTCAACGCGCTCAAGGGTATGGGTTACCATCCGTCCGCCTTCATTTCCGGCGACAACACCGCTATGGCGGTTCTGGATATGCTGGAGAAGGGCTGGAATGGCGAGAACTTCAGCGAAGTGACCAACAACCTGCGCAACTCTGACCCGTATATGGTCATGGCGGACTTCAAGGATTATCGCCGTGCCCAGCAGACTGTCCAGCAGCTGTACCAGGACAAGAAGAAGTGGAACCAGATGAGCCTGATGAACATTGCCAATGCAGGCATCTTCAGCGCCGACCGTTCCATCATGGACTACGCGCGCGACATCTGGGGCGCCACGCCGGTCAAATAATTTCCCTGTGTAATTTTGCTGCCGCGGCCGTCTGACCGCGGCAGTTTTTATTCTGAACAGGGGGCTTTGTATGCCGCACACATTTTACAACAGCTTTGATTCTGCCTGCAAAACGCCTTTTGGAGCGGTGCGCGCCGGGCAGGAAGTGACTTTTCATTTGACCGTTCCGGAACACCTGGGCTATGTGGACCCTCACCTGGTTCTGACCAAAGACCGGGAGGACCCCGTCCACTACCGCATGAATTTTGATGGCCAGACACCCCAGGTGAACCATTTTACCTTTACCATTGCACCCACCACGCCGGGACTGTACTTTTACTACTTTGACCTGTACACCGATTTCCGCAAAATTTACCGCGGCACCAGCGGGGAAGGCGTACTCAGCTGGACGGGCGGTGCCAGCTGGCAGCTGACCGTCTACGAACCGGATTTCCAGACGCCCGCGTGGTTCCGCAACGGTACCATGTACCAGATTTTCCCCGACCGTTTCTGCGAGGGTGTGCCCAACAAGCCTATGCCCTTTGCGGATCGCATTTATCGGGCAGACAAGACAGGGGAGCCTTATTTCTGGCCCACTGAGCAGGATGACGGCTACCTGAATATGGATTACTACGGCGGCGATTTTGCGGGTATCCAGCAAAAACTGCCCTACCTGCGGGATCTGGGTGTCACCTGCATTTACCTCAACCCCATCTTTGAGGCGCACGCCAACCATCGTTACAATACGGCCAACTACCTGAAAACGGACCCGCTGCTGGGCACCAACGAGGATTTCGCCGCCCTGTGCGCCGCTGCCAAGCAGGAGGGGATCCGCATCATTCTGGATGGTGTGTTCAGCCATACAGGTTCCGATTCGGTGTACTTCAACCGCGAGGGCCGCTATGGCCCCGGCGGCGCTTACCGTGACCGCCATTCTCCCTACCGCAGCTGGTATGATTTCGATTCCGGCTATCCCAGCGGTTATCGCTGCTGGTGGGGCTTTGAAACGCTGCCCGAAGTGCAGGAAGATTCGCCTTCCTATGAAGAATTCGTCTGCGGCAAGGGCGGCGTCATCGATACCTGGCTGGGGTTGGGAGCCTCCGGCTTCCGGCTGGATGTGGCCGACGAACTGCCGGATGAATTTATTGAAAAGATTCGTCAGGCCGTGAAATCTCATGGTGAGGACAAACTGCTGATCGGCGAAGTGTGGGAGGATGCCACCACCAAGGAAGCGTTTGGCCAGCGCCGCACCTACCTGCGGGGTAAAGGGCTGGATGCAGTTATGAACTATCCTTTCCGCAACGCCGTACTGGACTTTATCCGTGGCGCCGATGTGGCGGCGGTGAGTGAGCAGATCCTGAGCATCTGTGAGAATTACCCGCCCCCGGCGCTGAACTGCCTGATGAATTTCCTATCCACCCATGATACGGAGCGGGCACTCACCGCCATTGCGGGGGAACCGGCCAACGGTCGTGATCGTTATTGGCAAAGCGGACGCCGGATAGCGCCGTATAAGGTGGAAGAAGGGCTGCACAAATTGCTGCTGGGTTACGCCATGATTTTTACGCTGCCCGGCGTACCCTGTGTGTATTATGGTGATGAAATCGGTATGCAGGGATACCGTGACCCCTTTAACCGTGCGTTCTTCGACTGGAACTCTACCGAAGAACGGTTGCGGGGCCCCATGCGTAACCTGTCCCGGCTGCGCAAAACCTGCGACGCTTTTGACGGCGGCACCATGGAAATTCTGCGCGCTGAGGGAGATGTGCTCCATTACCGGCGGGTGGGCAAGACCCAGACGGCCGAGATCATCCTCAACCGCGGCCCGCATCTGCTGGCCGAAACGGCTTTTGGTAAATCCACGGAGGTCAACCCCGGTGGATTTACCGTTCTGGTGGAGGATAACGCGCCGGAACATGTGGGGTATTTTTCCATCTACTGAGTTTTTTGTCAATCAAAAGCTGCCTGCTTCGTACAGGCAGCTTTTTTCTTTGCGGCAGGCGGAAACAACGGTTGTTTTGCCCGAAAGTACGGGATTTGCCGAAAGCAACAAGCGGTCCACATCCGGTTGTGGGTTTTGTACAAAAATCGACGCGAATGTCCATAATTTTACAACTGGAAATCTTGACAGTGCCTCTTTAAAATGTTAAAGTGTTCACAAAGATATCCGCTTGCACGGGAGGAGGTTTTGTTCTATGTCACCTGATACGTTGTTTTGGCTCGTTGCAGTGATTGTCTTTGTTATTTTGGAAGCTTCCACCACGGCGCTGGTTTCCATCTGGTTTGCCGTAGGTGCTGCCGCCGCACTGATTGCCAGCTTTTTCACTCAATCCCTGTCTGTGGAAGCTGCTGTTTTTGCCGTTGTTTCGGCGGTGGCGCTGCTTGTTATGGTACCTACCTTGGCAAAACGCCGTAAAGAACGCAAGGCTCCGGTTACCAACGGCTCTCCGCTGACCATTGGCAAACAGGGCGTCGTTCTGGCCGATATCAACCCCGGTTATCTGGGGCGTGTGCGGGTAGATGGTCTGGATTGGCAGGCCCGTGCCGAGGCACCCATGCCCCAGGGAACACCCTGCCGCGTTACGGATGTGGATGGCGCTGTTTTAATTGTATGTCCGGTGACTGTGGAAACAGCTACCGCTTGATTGCTGCAAAAGAAAAAAGGAGGTCCCTGTTATGCCGCTTCTGATTTTTGCGATTCTTCTGGTCGTGATCCTGATCATTTTGGTCCGCTGCATTGTGATCGTGCCGCAGTCCAACGCCTATGTAACCGAATGGTTGGGTGTCTACAAAGATACCTGGGGTGCCGGTCTGCATATCCGCACGCCCTTTGTGGAACGGGTTGCCCGCAAGGTTTCCCTCAAGGAGGAAGCTGCCGATTTCCCGCCCCAGCCGGTGATCACCCGCGATAACGTAACCATGATGATCGACACGGTGGTGTTCTTCCAGGTTTTTGATGCCAAGTTGTACGCCTACGGTGTCAACCGCCCCATTCAGGCCATTGAGAACCTGTCCGCCACGACGCTGCGTGACATCATCGGTTCCATGACGCTGGACGAAACCCTGACCAGCCGGGATGCCATCAACACCCGCATTACCGCCAGCCTGGACGAATCCACCGACCGCTGGGGCATCAAGGTCAACCGTGTGGAATTGAAAAACATCGAACCGCCGCTGGAAATTCGCCAGGCGATGGAAAAGCAGATGAAGGCTGACCGCGAGAAGCGTGCCTCCATCCTGCTGGCCGAAGGCGAAAAGCAGGCCGCCATCACCCGTGCCGAAGGTGAAAAGGAATCGGCCATTCTGCGTGCCGAAGCTGTGAAACAGCAGCGTATCCGTGAAGCCGAAGGTGAAGCCGAGGCACTGCTCACCGTGCAGAAAGCCCAGGCAGATGCGATCCGCATGATCAACGAAGCCAATCCCAACCACAACTTCCTGGCTCTGCGCAGCATGGAAGCCATGGAGAAAGTGGCCGACGGCAAGGCTACCAAGCTGATTGTGCCCAGCGATATGCAGAACCTGGCCGCTACGGTGGCCGCGATTCAGGAAATTTCCGGCGGAACTGCCAAGTAAAAACCATCCAGTCTGAAAAGCAAGAGGGACGACCGTAAAGGTCGTCCCTCTTTTTGTGTGCTTATTTATTTCAGGAATGTACCCAGGCCTGTGCCAGGGCAGCGGCTACGGCGGGAATATCCTCTTCTTTCAGGGCGGAGTATCCGGCAACGACGGTATCCGGGCGGCAAAGTTCCGGCCGCGCCAGGTAGTATTCGTGCAATCCACGCAGGCGTACCCCTTCTTGCGCCGCAGCCTCCACCATGGCGGATTCTCCTCCCGCACCGGGTAAGGTCAAAAGAAAATGAAGTCCGCTGTGTACACTGCCCAGGGTGACGCCGGGGAGTTCCCGCCGCAACGCAGCGGCAAAAGATTCCATCCGGCGCTTGTATACAAGGCGCATCCGGGCCAGGTGGCGGGTAAAATAACCGCCGGCCATAAAAGCGGCCAGGGTCTGCTGTTCAAAGCGTCCCACGGTGTTGGCATACACCGCAAAATCCCGTCGGTAACGGGTCAGCAGGCTGCGGGGCAGTACCATGCAGGCAATACGGATGCCGGGGGCCAGACTTTTGGAGAAGGTAGTCAGGTAGACAACCGGTCCGTCGGGGCCGGCCATGCCCTGCAAACTGGGCAGTGGGCGGGTGTCAAAGCGGAATTCCGAGTCGTAGTCATCCTCCAGAATATAGCGCCCGGGCCGTGCGGCTGCCCAGGCCAGAATTTGCGCACGCCGCGGCGCCGGCATGGTTACGCCGGTAGGAAAGTGGTGGCTGGGCGTCAAATAGCAGAGATTGGCGCCGCTTTCTTCCAATGCCTGCGCAGACAGCCCGTCCTGATCGATATCCACAAGGGTGCAGCGGATGCCGTTGTTCTGCAGTACGGCGCGGGTCCGGGAATAGCCGGGGTTTTCTACCGCTGCGATTCCGTCGGCAAACAGATGGGCCAGGCACCCCAGCAGATATTCAATGCCGGCACCCACTACAATTTGCTGCGGTGTGCATTCCACACCACGGTAGGCAGAAAGATACCGGGCAATTTCCACGCGCAGGGCTTCGTCACCCTGCATTTCACCTCGCTGCAAAAGTTCCGGGTGTTGGTACAGCAGTTCTTTCTGGATGCGTCCCCAGCTGCGGGCGGGGAACAGGTCGGTGTCCACGCTGCCGGTGGAAAGGTCGTACCGCAATGCGGGAGAAGGTGGCTCTGGCACTGCAGGCTCCTGGCTGCGCGGACGTGCCGTGCGGTTGTGGAGCATGCCGTAGGTTTTTTGCACGTAAAAACCGCTGCGTGCCCGGGCTTCTGCAAGGCCTTCTGCGGCCAGCATCTGGTAAGCGGTGTCTACGGTGTTTACGCTGACGCCCTGCTGTGCTGCCATGGTGCGGCGCCCCGGCAAAGCGGTGCCGGGAGCCCGCTGACCGCTGCGGATCTCGTCCGCCAGTGCGGCATACAGCTGTTCATATAAAGGCGTTTTTTCTTCGGGATTCAACTCGATCATGGATAGTCCTCCCAACTGGCACCATAAAAAAATCAAAAACTGGGCATTTATCTGGAGCCAGAACAAGCTATAATAGGAGCATACCCTGCAGGAGAAAATTTGTCAACCGCGGAATGCAACTACGCGGAAAGTGAGATAAAGGGGTGTGTATACAGAATTATGGATACAGCAATGATGTGGTTGCTGCTGTTTGGAGCGGTAGCATTGGCGCTGCTGATTGCGGCGCTTACCCGGACGAAATTCACGGTACAGAAAATCAGCATGATCGGTGTTATGGCCGCCTTGAGTTTTGTGGCCTATGAGTTTTTCCGTATTCCTTTTGCGGGTGGTTCCTCGTTCCATCTGGGGAATACCTTTACGGCTTTGACCGCCATGCTTCTCGACGGTGTGTCGGGCGGTCTGGCGGGGGCCATTGGTCTGGCGCTGGCCGATGTGATCGCCGGGGACCCGGGCTATGCCTTTACTACCTTCATTTTGAAGTTTATCATTGGCCTGGTCTGCGGCGCAACCGCCCATAAGCTGCTCCATGCGCGGAAGGGGAAGCCGGAGCGCAGTTTCCGGTATGTGGCGCTGGTGACCGTCAGTGCTTTCAGCGGCTTGCTGGTGAATGTGTTCACCGACCCGCTGGTGGGGTATTTCCGGGACCGGTACATTTTCGGGCAGCCGGTGGAGGTGGCTACCATTTTTGTAAAGGTGGCCGGGGGTGTGACCCTGGTAAACTCCCTGCTGTCAACGGTCTGCGCGGTGGCGTTGTATCTGGCGCTGGAACCTGCGCTGCGCAAAGCACATCTTCTGGTAAGTGAATGATTCGGTTTGCATCCCTCTGCTTCGGCAGGGGGATGTTTTTTGTGCGCCAAAATATGTAAAAATTGAGAAAAGGCTGGCGCTGGCCCGAAAAATAGTGTACAATAAACACTGTATGTATAGAAATATACCGTAAAGGCAATCTTTGCGCGAAAGGATACGCGATGGCAGGCAAAACAAAAAAGAAAGCAGAGAAAACACCGCTGGATATACGGAGCAAAATGTACATTGTTATGGGGCTGTGCAGTCTGATGCTGCTGGTTTCTGTGGTGATTTCCTTTTTGCTCGTGGGTGGTTTTGGCGCGCTGAGCAGTGAGAGCGACTCCGATTCCGCGTCGGAGAGCGAGTCCCTGGTTACCGAAAGCGGGTACGACAAGGACCAGAACGCCATTGACCAGACCCAGTACACTTCCACCATTCTGGAAGAAAGTGAAGATGCCGGGCAGGACTACGTGGACGAAACCCTGTTCCTGGGCGACAGCAATACGGCACGCATGTACCGTATGTTCGATTATTGTACCTACGACAACGCCATCGGGTCGGTGGGCATGAGTGCCCGCTCCCTGGCCACGTATGCCTGTGTGCAGCTGCAGGGATATTCCAACTATGTCACCATGGCCAAGGCGGTATCGCTGATGCAGCCCCGGCGGGTGATTCTGACCTTTGGCACCAACGATCTGAGCCCCAGCTATTCTGCAGAAAGTTTTGTCGAAAACTATGAGGAAGGCATCAAGACCATTGTGGAAGCCTACCCCAGTGTGGATATCATTGTCAACTCGATCCCGCCGCTGGGACAAAAACATTCCAACCAGAACCTGACCCAGACCCAGGTGGACGAGTACAACAAAGCGCTGGTGGAAATGTGCAAGGAAAACGACTGGAAGTTCCTGAACAGCGCCGAGGTACTCAAAGATGCCAGCACCGGGTATGCCAAGAGCGGCTATGTGGAATCCAGCGACGGCATCCACCTGGCCAAGGCAGCCATGGAAGAACTGTTTGAGTACGTGCGTACCCACAGCTATATTACGGAGGATGACCGTCCCACCGTCAAAAATGTGGCCAAACATATTGGTGATAAGGATGTTTCTGCTTCCACTGCTTCCAACGTTACCAACACGTCTTCGGCCAGTTCCACAACGTCTCAGTCGCAGCCGGAATCTACCAGCCAGGAAGTGGTGACCACACCGGCTCCTACCGAAGCTCCGGTAGTTACGCCAGCCCCCACCGAACCGCCCGTAGAACAGGCAACTCCGGAACCTACAGCGGAGCCTACGCCGGAGCCGACCCAGGCACCTACACCGGAGCCCACGCCGGTTCCCACGCCAGCACCTACGCCAGAGCCTACGCAGGCGCCCACTCCGGTTCCCACCGAGGCCCCGCCGCCGGAGTCTACCGATACATCCTCCTCCAGTACTGCCACAGATGGTGGCAACACAGTGGTAACGCCGCCTGCAGACACTGCTACATCTACGGAGTCGGAATCCGCCTCCTGACCAATCCATACAAAAAACTCCGCAGCATTCCCTTGGGAATCTGCGGAGTTTTTTGGTATGATCTCAGGTTTCATTGGCGGCGCGCAACTGGGCCAGTGTGATGTGATCCACATACTGGTTGATCAGGTCATTCAGTCCGCACCAGAATCCCAGCGTCTGGCACTGGTCGCGGCGGGGGCATTCCACATTGGCACCCAGGCAGGGGATAGCGGTCAGTTCCCCTTCTACCGCACGAAGGATCTCTCCTGCGGTAATCTCGGTGTCCGGGCGGGCCAGGCGGTAGCCGCCTTGTGCCCCGCGCACACTGATCACCAACCCTGCTTTGGTCAGCGGCGTGATGATCTGTTCCAGGTATTTCAGGCTGATCTGCTGGGTATCGCTGATTTCTTTCAAGGGAACCAGCGTGTCGCCATGGTGGGCCAGTTCAGCCATCAGGCGCAGCGCATAGCGGTCTCGGGTCGAAAATTTCATCCGGGTACCTCTTTCTGTTTGATTGGATTACTATTACCATACCATACTTGTAGGAAATTGGCAACCCCTTTGTTGATTTTTGGCCCCTTTTGTATAAAATTCTGAAATTTGCGCTATTTTATGCAAAAAGTGTTGACAGAAACCGTAAACAAGACTATACTTATACCCAGAGAAGCCGTTTACCGGCTTGCCAGATTCCAAGGGAAAGGAGAACACCGGCCTATGAACCGCAGCAGCCGCTTTGGTATGATGATGTGCATGTGCAGTTTGCTTCGGCGGCCTGTGCCTGCTTTCTCATGCGTGAATTTCGGCGCGTAAAGAAAGAAACACAGCGGGGTGTCG
>NZ_JACJKP010000008.1 GCF_016901605.1 Gemmiger formicilis | reverse complement strand
ATACACTGCGGTATGCGGAAAAGCAGGGATTGCGGATATGGAATCTGGCCGAAAGATAAAACCAATCTTCCCATAAAAACAAAAACTGATAAAATAGCTCTCGTGCTGCCCAATGTATAAAATCAGCACTCAGCACGGAAAGGAGATTCCATGAGCTATCTTATCAGTTTTTTTTGTGTCTGTCATGGCCGATGTTACCGCGTAGCGTCAAAAAATGGATTGACAAGCACTGAGCCGTGACAAAATAAAAAAGGTCACTGTACTGCAATACAGCGACCTTTTTTGTGTTGCGACGTCAACAATGGATATCGCTGACCTCGCTTTTGCGTTATATCATACTTTGACACAGTTAGACCAACTTTAATAAGGGGTGACACAGTAATTTAGCTCGGCACCAGTTTTCTTAATTATGGGAAGCATTTCCTTTCTTTGGTGCAATAAGGAACTCCATATCCACCTTTTCCAGCTGCAAGAATTCCAAATATATTGCTACGGTTGCTGACCATTAGCCTGACCGATCGCACCTCCAACACCTTACGGAAGCCCCGTATATCCCTGGTATTCTGCGGAATTAAGGGAAACGACTTACTGCTTATTTCTAAAACAGCAATCCAGTTCTGACGGCGGCCAACCGTCAGAACCATCCGCAGTATCCTCAGCAAACTCATGTGCCGTAAAGTAATGCAAGAGAATTTGATAAGCGGCCGCCCTCTATTCCGTATTTTTCCTGAATCTGTTCAAAAAAGCTTGTTTGTGACGTAACGTAATAAGATATACTATAAGCAGGAGGTACGATGTCATTATACACAAAGACCTCTCTCTGGGCAACCTTTGAGGAGGTAAAATTTATTGAGAAATTTTTCGTCCGCCCATTCTTTGGGTATTCACAGCCACAAAAACCTTGAATTTGCCGATATCCGTATCGGCACCGACAACCGGCTTTTTATTGACCCTTCCCGTGTCCGCTTGGCGGCGCTTGCAGGAGACCCATGGGCACAACAAGCCGTCGTCCTTCTCGACACTTTTTTTTGATGCTCTTTTCAATGCCGCGAGAAACCGCGATTTGTCGGCACTTCGCCATTTGATTGCACGAGCTTGCGGGGAAATTAATGAGACGCATTTGGGGTGGTCTCACGCTCAGCCCGCCGGAAACGGAGCCTCTTTTTCTTTGATTTTCCCGGCGCTCCGTCAAATGGTTGAACAGGGGCTGTTCGACCAGGGATGCGTTATTGGGATTGAGGATGTGCCGATCTGGACAAAGGGGATTGATGCAGACCGTCTCTCCGACTGGGTAACCAACATCATCTGGCCAGTACTGGAACAATTTACCGTTTCCCAGTATCAGCAGTACGGACTCCCTCAGGAGCATGCCGGCGAAGTGATCCGCCGGGCATGGGACCCTTACTGTATGACTTGGGTAAATCAGCCAACCTTTCCCCTTCTCTGTGCTAGTCAGCGTATCCTCCTGTGTCCAAAACGCTTTCTCTGCACCAAGCTCCTTTTCGGAACCGCAGATTTTCTGCGAACAGAGGTCCTTGAATATCGTCAGCGCTGCCATCTCGATGCCAGAACCGCGCTATGTGGCCAACACGTACATGACGATGGGAGCGTGACCTATACAGCACCGACCAAAAAGAATCTTCTTTGTTATGAAGTCCGAGGCCAAGGATATCTTCCCTATTTGTTGGTTCATACACAAGGCCATCCGGAGTTTATCCGCCACTATCACCAGCGTCATGAGTATCAACCCGGCAATGAAAAGTGGTTCATCAGTGACGAAACCCTGGACACTCTTTTGTACGCATAAAACCATTTCTTAACTGGCAGATGCGCACCCTGCCAGTTTTTTCTTTTTAAACCCCAAAGCGAGGTGACTTGTATTGTCTGATGTTGAATATGTGCGAAAGCACAAAGAAGCCCTTCCAGTTTTGGCGATTTGCTATGATTTTGACAAAACGCTCTCTCCGACCGATATGCAGGCACAAGGATTTATCCAGTCTGTCGAATATGATGTTCCTGATTTTTGGAAGCGTTCAAATGGGCTGGCCGCCGACAATGAGATGGACCAGAATCTTGCCTATATGTACGTTATGAAACAAGCCTCTGCAGGCAAGGTTCTTTTTACGAAAAAAACACTTGCCGAATACGGTGCGAAAGTCGAACTCTTTCCCGGTGTAAAAGAGTGGTTTGAGCGAATCCGCAAGTACGGAAAGGAAAACGGCGTAATCGTAGAGCACTATATCATATCTTCCGGGTTGAAGGAGATGATTGAAGGGACTTCCGTCGCACAGGCGGGAGCTTTCGAAAAAATATATGCCAGTTCCTTTTACTATGATAAAGATGGCGTTGCCGTCTGGCCCGCACAGGTAGTCAATTATACGGGAAAGACGCAATTTCTCTTCCGGATTGAGAAAGGTGTTCTGGATATCAACGATCCGGGTGTACATGGTGGCATTCGTCCACAATGACCACCCCGTATTCCCGCACCCGCGGATCGATCTCGCCGCCGTGGACCAACGATTGCAGCATCGCTATATCCACAAATCCCGCAGCCGTGTGTTTGCCGCCGCCAATCTGCCCGATCAGGCAGCGTTTGCGCTGCCGGCCTCGGCGCTTGGGCTGCGGCGGCAGCTGTTCGTCGATCTGCAAGAACTGTGAGAGCGCCGCCTGCCACTGGTTGAGCAATGCCTGCGTGTGGACCAAAATCAGCGTGTTGACACCGCGTTGTGCGATCAGCCAGGCCGCGACCACCGTCTTGCCGAAGGCTGTCGTAGCGCTGAGAACTCCATTACGGTGCGCCAGCAGAGCGTCCACCGCGGGCTGCTGGTCGGGGCGCAGCGTGCTGGTAAAGGCGATGTGCAACGGGCGGCCTAGGCAGGTTTCGTCTTGGATGGCGCAGGCAGCCCCGACACCTTCTAAAAGTGCGCAAAGAGGTTCTTCGCAGCCGCGTGGCAACACTAAATATCCATCTGTCTCCACCGCTGTCGAAATAATGCGCGGGACGTTGTGGGTGGAAAAGTGCATGGCCTGTTTTTTGTAAAAGTCAGGGTTGCGAAAGGCCGCCAACCGAATTAGCCGGTTGCGGGCCACCGGTGTCAGATGCTCCAGAAGTATATACAACCCGTTGGCGCGAACGATGGGCAGCGGTAGTTGTTTGAAATCCTGGGCGGACAAGGCAGGTGAAGGTTGGGGCTTCCAGGGGGTGCGGGAGTTGGTCGCTGTCTGGGTGGTATCTGCGCGTGAAGCGTGGGTGCCTGCCATTTCCGCCGGTTCGGTCAGTACCCCAAGCGGCGGACGGCCGGGGCTCAATGCTGCCAGCAAATCGTCGGCCTGGCCGGGCAGCAGCGTGCGCACAGTAGAAAGAAACGCCCACGGGTCCGGGTAGGGCGTGAGCGAATCGTTCAGAAATATACTGTTGCCCTGCCGTCGGGCCTGACCTTGCAACGGCAAGGCAATCAGGTTGCCGAACCCGCCCGCGGGCAGTGTGTCCTGGTTGGGAAACATCCGGTCGTAGGCGGTGAAGGAAATACCACCGCAAGTGTCCATAGCGGCAGTCAGCAGCGCATCGCCAAGCCGGCGCGCCTTAGCGCAGGGAATGGCCTCGGCAAAAAACAGCCAAACATGCGCGCCTTGACCGGAGCGAGACCGCTCCAGTGCGAACGGGATACTGTGTGCGCGGCAGACGTCCGCGATGGCGCGAGCGCAGTCTTGCCAGTTGGCGTCGTCGAAGTCCAGCGCCAGCAGATAGCAGGTCTCGTCCGACAGCATCGGGTACAAGCCGACGACGTCGCGCCCCTGCGCGTCCCGCCCGGCCAGGTGACGGTAGATGGCTGCGTCGTCCAGCGGGCGCAGCACGCGGTTCGGACATTTGGCGCAGGGAACGCGCCCTTTTTCGCACAGGCCGGGCCGCCATTCATTCGCGCAAACGGGACTGTAACCGCTCTTCTGTGCCTTTTCGCTGTGCCAGCGCAGGGCGTAAACATCGGTGCGGCCGCGAAACAGGGAACGAAAGAGACGGATCTTTTCGGCGGGAGAACTGGTGCGGGCGACAGACAATGGGGCGGATTGGGCAGGCGGTATACTTTGACGGTTGTGAGAGGGTGTGACCGTATTGGGGGCGGGCGCGTCCAGTGTAGCCGCCGTGTTAGAGGGCATTTGTGCCGCAGAAAGAACGGTATCTCCAGCCTTGCCCTGCGCAGAACTGCTCAAACCAAACGCCGCCAGCTGTGCCCGCAATTCAGCATTTTCTTGTTCGAGCTCTTGTACTCTGCGCTGTAGGCGTCGGATCTCCAACTCTGCATCCATACAAACGACCTCCCTATCGCAAATGAGCAATCAAATCATGTGAGGCAACGATTCGGGATTCCTTATTTCTTTTAGAATAGCACATGAATAAAAGGCAAGCAAGAATAGAAGGATATGCGTCGGCGGCAATGTCAGAATTTACGGGAAAGAACCAAAAAGCACAGAGGTCGTTTATCAAGAGTGGTTTGGAATCGTGTAATATGATTGAAAAAAATAAATGAAATATCGATATATATTTAGCTCGAAAGAATATGGTCACACCAAGCGCTTTAGGTAATAGCGTGGTTGGACGTAGTAGTCTGGTCGGAGAACTGTGACGTACGGAAAAATAGCATGATACAGCGCCGGAAATTGTGTAGTGTGCACAACTTCCGGCGCTGTTTGTGGTGGTTATAAAAGAATGTTGGAACGTAAAAAATGACAAACGGGACCGTCTGGGAAGAAGAAGTGGTCAGATGGTGGTCAAGAGGTATAACACACATGGAACACGTCAAAAACGCACGCGTGTGTTAAAAATCGCGCGCGTGTGTTTTGTCGTGTTTTATACGCTGTCCTTTGGAATATACTTTGCCCCTGCACCTTTTCCATTTAAGGCCAGGCGCTCCGCCTTCACTAACTTTTGCAGTAGTCGGAACGCCTGAGAGGGTGTGACGTGAAGCAATTCAACTACATCCGCCCGTGAAACGTGACCTTGGTGCTCCGCCAATTCCATAATTAATTCCTCATAGCGAAGCGTGTTGATATCATGGCTCCTTACATAGGCATAGGGCTTTTTTGTTAGTCTATAATATCTTTCGCTTAACAGGTAAGTCCTCCCCCGACCAGTTCCGCTTGCGTCTACCAAACCACTTTCTGCCAAGGATTCCAGCACAGACCGAATTCTGGCTTCATCTTTATGCAAAAAGGAGGCAATTTCATTAACGGATGCACGGTGCAACACTTTCAAAGCGTTCAGTGTCATGAGGGAGTGTATTGGCAAACTGTGCCCGATTCGTTGCTGCTCCTCTGAAACCATCTGGATAAACGCCTTATCAACCGGACCTTTCGGAATTAACAAGCGGACGCTGGTTGCATTGGATTGAGAATAATCCGGGAGTTGCCGGCCATAAAGCAGCGAACCCTCATAAATACGGTCGATGCCTCGTCCTGTACGTTCCGCGAGGCCAATTCTCTTCATCGCATCTGCCAAGACCGGGTTACGTCCATGGGGTTCCGCATCCAGAAGGTTATCCGCATTAATTCCTTCAATAAAACCGCCCGGATTGGAAATTGTCAAGCCATCATCCTCAATCGCCATGCGGACACGGCCCAGCAAGGAATAGTCGCGATGACAAAAGGCATTGACCAATGCTTCACGAAAAGCACGCGGATCATAGGCAGGGATGGAAATACGGAACATTCCCATTTCCATCTCTTCGCTTGTATTCCAAGCATTGAAAGTGGCGTGAAATTTTTCAAACGCGGCAAGCAACGGAAGATGAAAGGACTCATTTACTTTGATATCCGTACCAGACAGAACCTGAATGGCGGCTTCCGCCGTCGGCACGTGTGCTTTGATGGCCGACGCCTTACCAATCATCAGCAAACCGCACAAAGTGGGGATTGCCTTTCCGTTTTGCAATACCACAAATTGTAACGCTTTATCCAATTCTTCATCAGAAAGTTCCAGCAGCTGCGGTTCGCCACGGTAGGTGCGTATTATATTGCGCAGCCGTTCGCGCTCGACCGGATCCAAATTATCATAGCATGCGTCTGCCACAGGCTGTGCAGAGAAATCCAAAAGACTTAGAGAGGAAAGGCGTGCCGTAATTTCATAGGGATACATAGGCACGTTTTCCGGAGTACCATCTGCTTTGATTCTTCTTCTCTGTATCTTTCCTGCGGAAGATGCCACGACCGCCGTTTTTCTGGGGACAGAAACTTTGAGTACCGGCACAGAAAAGCTCAAAATTTCAACTCTCACCGAAACCGGAGGAACGGTCTTATTGGCAATCAGGGCCGCCAACTGTGTGCTATCTGTATGGCGCGGGTGCAAACCAGTTATTTCTCCGTCGTCTTCCACGCCAAGATAAAGATCCCCACCCTCGGTATTGGCGAATGCTACCACAGCATCTATGATATCCCCATCAGACAAACAGGTCCGATCGCTTTTGAACTCATGCGTCAGGTCTTCTTTGAAGCCAATGTTTTGCATAGGATCACCTCCCAAAACGCATTATAACACACGCGTGCGTTTTCAATCAAGAAAAACGCGCTTTTCGTGTCTTTTGCACGATGCCAGTTCCTCTTTGTTGCACATTCTTTCATTTGTAATGGTACAAAAGTATAGGTTTTTGTAGGATACATGGTTCTGCAAAAGCTCTATACCAGTCGTGGATGACCTATCGCCGTATAAGCGTTCCCAAAAGGCTTCATTCTCCCGGATTTTGCAAATCCTCCAGATATTGCTCCGCCAGTGCCTCCTGGTATCCGGCGCGCCTTTCCGCCAAAACCGCCTGGGCGGTGGGGCGCAGGGCCGGGCAAGCGATCTGTTCCAGCTGGCGCAGGCGGCCTTCCCCCTCGATTTTCTTTTCCGAGATGGCCCGCCGGTAATCCTGGGGTTCCATGTGCCAGAAACGCACCCGGTCCCCGTATTCCTGCCACAGCCGGTCGGCGATGGAAAGGCCCTCCGGGTCAAAGTCTCCGGCATAATACAACCGGCAATCTGTTTGCGCCAGCAGGTCCAGCAACTGCCAGGAGGCTTCCTTCAGCTGGCCGGAGGTGCAGACCAGCGGGTGCTGCAGACCGCTTTGCCGGCACAGGGAGGAGAACAGCATCTGGTTTTCCAGCAGATACACCCGCCCGGTGGGACTGGACGCCCCCTGTACCTCCGCCAGCTGGGAGGAAGTGAGCAGGCAGAATTTCCCTGCCAGCCGGAATGGTGCCCAGGCCGGATGTTCCCGGCCGTCGGCCCCTGTCAGGATCAGGCCGCGCTGTACGGTAAAATCCGAGATATCGTCCTGCATCAGTCCGCAGCGGCGCAGCAGCGCCAGGCGCTGGCGGGCGCGGGTGGGCAGCGGCACCCCCTGCCAGAAGGCCAACGCGTGGAGCAGCAGACTGCCCGCCGGATTTTTCCCGTCTAGGGCGTGGGGATCGGTGGAGACGGCATAACTGCAGAGAGCCAGTTCCTCCGGCTCGTTGTGTTGCTGCCGGCGGTCCAGCGTGCAGCAGACCCAGTGCAGCCACCGGGCGGCCTCGGGCTGCCCGATACGGTCCTGCAGAACCCCGAAGCCATGGTTTTTCTCTTCTTCCATGGCCTGCAGCCAGCTGCGCGCCGCCCCGCCGTGGGGCATAGCTGCCTCCCTGGCGAAAAAGCGGTGCACTTCCTCCTGGCGGTCGGCTTTCTGCCGTGCGTGGGAGCGCAGCGGCTCCCCGTCCAGCTGCCGCCAGAATTCCGCCAGGTCGGTCACCGCAAAGCGGCTGTCCCGCAGGGCTTTTTCGAAATCCGACATTTTGTAGCGCAGTAAGGGCGGCACAAAATGGCGGCCCAGAAGTCCTTCGGCGGCGCGGCATTCCTCCGGGGTGGCATCCTGCAGCCGGATCATACCGTCGGCATATCCGGCCAGGCATTTTTTGCGCAGCTGGGCCAGCTGCCGCCGCCAGCCGGGTGTTGAGGCAAAATAGTCCCGCAGGGATGATTCTTTCATGATTCCTCCAGTCTTCGCACATGACCGTCCCAATGATAGCGCAGCACCGTGACGATTTGGGCATTCTGGGGGCGCCACAGCTCTGCAATGTTCAGCGAGGATACCGCGGGGTAGCAGCCCCACAGGGCCTGGGAGTTCATGATATAGTCAAACCCAAGGTCATGCACCAGGGCAAACATACTCTCGATGTTGGTCTCGTCCACACCGGCAAAGGCCTCGTCCAGCGCCATCAGCCGCGGGGCTTCTTTGCCCGCCGCTATGTACTGGGCGGCCAGCGCCGCAAACAACGGCACATACATGGCCATGGCCTTTTCGCCGCCGCTGAAGCTGTTGAAGGCGGAATCGGTCAGCTCCTTTTTGGTCTGCTTTTCCACACCGCCCTTCTGGTAGAAAAGGCGGAAGGTGAACCAGTTCCGGAAATCCAGGGCCTCCCGCATCAGTTCCGAGTAGGTGGCCGGGGTGGCCTCCATCTGGGAGCGTTCCCGCGCCCGGTTGATCTTGGCGCGGAAATGATCGGTGATCTTCTGCCGGTCCGCATCCCCCATCACCATGGGATTCTTGCGCAGCAGCTTGATCAGTTCCCCAGTGTCCAGTTCCTTCTGCTGGTCGGCGGGCTTTCCCTTCCACACAAGGCTGAACCGCAGTCCCATGGAGGTGTTCAGCTGTTCCATGATGCCGCTCATCCGCTGGGTCCACTCCTGGCTGCTGTTGATGCGGTGGCTCAGCTTGGTAATGATCGTCTGGTTAAGAATCGTCTCGAACAGGCGGCGATCCTCCCGGGAGAGAAGCTGTTCTTCCGCTTCCCGCTGGCCTTCCAGCCGCCGGATGAAGTCCAGCAGATCCAGACGCTGGCCGTCCAGGTAGAGTTCAATACAGACGCGGCTGCGCAGCCGGCCTTCCTCACTGGAAAACAGCGGCTGGATGCCTATGCGGTAAGTATTCAGCGTGCTGGCGATCCGCATATTTTTTTCCAGGGAAGTCCGCAGATCCTCCGGCCCCAGGTTGCGGTCCTTCTGGCGGATGTGGTCCCGGGCGGCTTCCGCCTGCCGCCACAGAGGCTCCTCCCCCCGTCCCGGCTGACCGGGGCCCCGGCAAAGTTCTTCCTCAAAGATCCGGCGCAGCGCTTCCTCCTCCCCGATGGCCTTTTGCAGGTCCTGCTTTTTCCGGGTCAGTTCGGGGCCCTGGTGGTCCAGATCGTTCTGCCGCAGCTGCATCTGCGTATCGGTATCATGGTATTGTTTCCGTGCCCGGTCCAGGGCGGCGTTGAGCTCTTCCAGCTTCCGGGCCAGGGCCTGGATTTCCGGCCGGGCCAGATAGCGCTCCAGCTCCTCCAGAGCGGCCTTTGTCTTGCGCTGCTCGGCCTGCTGGCGGCGGACCCGGTCGGTGCAGGCCAGCAGGTCCTCGTTCAGGTCATTCATCTGCTGTTCCAGTTCCTGCACCCGGCTCTGACACCGTTCCAGATTTTCCTTCCCCTCCGAAATGGTCCGGTACTGTTCCCGGTATTCTTCACAGAGGTCCACCATCTGTTCATAGGAAAGTCCCCGGGTCAGCGGCAGGATTTCGGCGCGCAGATTGGCCAGCTGTTTCTGCTGCCGCTGGACCTGCTGCGTGCAGTCATCCAGGGTCCGCTCCGAGCGTTCCACTTCCTCCCGCTGTCTGGCGGCCAGGTCCAGTGCCGTCGCCAGATCGGCGGTGGCGGGGCGGGATTCATAGGCCCGCTGAAGCTGCCGCCGGGACGTCTCGTTCTGGTGCAGACGCTCCCGGATCTCTTCCAGTTCCTGCTGCTTTTCTTCCATCTGCCGGGCAAGGGCCTCGATCTGCCGTTCCCGGTTGGCCCGCCGGGCCGAAGCGCCGATATACCCGGCAGGCTGCTGCGCCACGCTCCGCCCCTGCAGCACCCCCTGGCGGTACCGGCCGTCGGCGGCAAACCAGGCATGGCCCGCGGGCTGTTCCGAAAGGCAGGCCAGGATGCCGGCCATATCGGCCCAGGGTGGCAATTCTTGTTCGGGCCGCAGGGGCAGCGGCGCGGCCGCCGGGGACAGGTCCTCCAGGCAAAGGAAGTGATCGGGATGTTCGGCCAGCAGTTCCGGCATCTCTTTCCGTGTTTCCGGCGGCACCACCAGCGCGTCGAGGATCCCCGCATCCGCCAGCTGTGCTTCCAGCAGGTCGCGGCGCCGGGGCGGCAGGTCCGGCGCAAAATCCACCAGCTCATAAAAGGAGGCATGGGGTATGCCGCGCTCCCGCAGATAGGCGCGAGTGGCCTGCACCGCCTCGCTGCGCCGGGGTGGCAGGTCTTTCTGGTTTTCCAGCTCCCTGCGGCGGGCGGCCAGCTCGTTGAGCTGCTGCTGGCCGTCCTTTTGCTGCCGGTCCAGAAGGGCATATTCCTGGGCCAGCGGGGCAGAAAGCCGCTGCAGCGCTCCGTTGAGGATCCTCTGCATCTCCTGTTCCTGGGCCAGCCCTTCATAGGCGGTGACCTGGGCAAAGAGCGCCATCACTTCCTCATGCCGCAGGCAAAAGACCTGGGCCGGTTCTTCCAGCGCGGCGAAGGCTTCGCTCAGCGCATCCCGCATGGCGTTCACCGTACTCTGGGCCGCCTCCCACTGGCTTTGGGCATGGCGCAGGGCCCGGGCCGCCGTGTCCCGCTCCTGTTGGTACCGGTCGAGCCGTCCCAGGGCTTCTTCCTGGCGGCGCAGTCCTTCCTCGGCCTTGCGCAGCCGGGTGGCAAAGCGGGCGATCTCCGGCTGTTCCTGCCGGAAATCCACCTCCTGCAGGGTAGCCGGGTGGCCGGGATAACGCAGCTCCTCATTCTGCTCTCCCAGTTCCCGGAAAGCCTCTTCCAGCCCTTCCTGCTCGTCGTCACAGCGGCGCGCTGCCTGGCGGCGGTCCCGTTCCCTGGCGTCCAGCGCCGCCTGCTTTCTGCGTTCTTCCTGCTGCTCCCGGTCAATGGTTTCCTGCTGCTGCGCCGCCTGGCGGCGGCATTCTTCCTTGCGCTGCATGGCCTGCTTCAAATCGCCACCGGCATTCAGTTCATTCAACTGGCGGGAGAGCTCCCCCACCTGCTGTTCCGCCTCCCGGTGACCCGCCCGGGCCTCCTCCAGAGCCTGTTGCGTCAGGGTGACCTGGTCCTCCAGGCTCTTTACTTCGGTCTGCCGCTGCTGGGTAAACTGACGGGCCGCCAGATAGTACTGCCCTTTTTTGCCCAGCACATACTGGTTGTAGCGGGTATACTCGTTGCGCAGCTGGCGGGCCTCCTGCAGGCTCTGCCCCAGCGCTTCCAGCCGGTGCTGGATGGTATCCATCTTTTCCATGGAATTGACCATGGGGGCGATGTCCTCCTCGCTCAGCGGCTGCAGCGAGGCGTTGAGGATCTCCTGCACCAGCCGCGGGGAAAAGTCCTTGCTCAGCTTGGGTTTGCGCAGCTGGATCAAAAGACGGAGCAGCCGGTCATACTGCTCCATCTCGGCACAGCCGAAGAGCATGCGGTTGACCATCTGTTTGTAGTCGCTGCCCCGTTCCACCCAGTTTTCGCCGTCGCCGAACCGGTTGTGGACTTCCTGCCTGGTAAGGGAGATGTGCTGGGAGCCCTTGGTTTCAAACAGGGCGAAGTCCTCCGGCCCGGTGCCGATGCGCCGGCCGTCACTCAGGCAGAATCCCCAGAATTCCACTGCGCTGCTGCTGCGCCGGGCCCGCAGCCCCACCACCAGGGTGCGGTAGAGCCTTGTTTCCGGCTTGATGAATTCCAGATAGAGATAGCCGGTGCTCTCCTCCTTTTCCTCCCCCAGCAGGTAATAGGCCATTTTGCGGTCCTTGCTGCCGAAGGAATCCAGCCGGTAGGGACGCAGATCGCCATCCAGCATAAAGGGAATGAAGCTCTGGGTGGTGACGGACTTTCCCGCGCCGTTCTCACCCCGCAGCAAAAGGCGGCCCTCGCTGAAGGGGAACTTCTCCCAGTCGTAGAGCCAGAAGTTTACAAATCCCAGTTTGTTCATCCGCCAGCGTTCCTGCATCCTTGTCCCTCCTTATCGCTTCCGGGGATAGATTCCCTGCCACAGGGCAAAGCCCGGCTGCAGGGTCACCACTTCCCCCTGTACGGCGGCAAAATTCCAGTAGCACAGTTCTTCCAGAATCTCCTGGGTAAGCGCCGCAAGGTCCTTTTCGGCCACCGTTTTGCCCCATTGGTCCTTGTACTCCTGCCGCAGGGCTTCCAATTCCCGGGAAAAGGCCTCCCGCGTCAGATGCACCCGGTCGTCCGGGTCCCGGGGAAAGGCCCCGCACTGGATTTTTTCGCTGAGCCGCTCGGAGAGCAACAATAGGATATCGCTGCGCATCTGGTCCCGGGGAAAGCAGTTGCCGCAGGGCTCGCCCTCCTCCGGCAGGAAGAAGGCGCCGTTGTGGTAGATCTGCAGTTTGCCGCCGATGGTTTCGTCCAGATTCCGCTGCAGGATGCCCCGCTGATTCTTGATATAGGCATAGAGGGAGTCGGCGGGGTCCTCCCAATAGACCGCCGGGGCCAGCGCCAGCTGCCGGTAGACCCGCCAGGTGCGGAAGGTGCCCCGCTCCTGATCGGGGCCGTCCTCGGGCGGATTTTCAAAATCCCGCACCGAGGCATACCCGGTGATGTCCCGGTGAAAATGTACGCTGAAATACCGGCACAGCCCGGTATTTTCATAGAGCACTTCCTGGTCCTGGTGGGCGGCAAAGCCGTCGCTCTCCCCCTCGAAACTGCGCAGCAGGCCCAGGCGCTCGGCGTACTGCAGCACCCGTACCAGCGAGGTACGGCAGGAGTACCGCTCCCAGGAAAGGTCGGGCAGCCAAGGCTTTGTGTAGGCCAGCACGGCCTGGGTCAGTTCCGAGAGCAGAAAGCGCTGGCCGTCGTCCTTGTCCTCCAGCAAAAGCAGGACCCCGCACAACAGACAGTAATCCTGCACCTCGGTGAACTCCGGGATGCCGAAGGCTTCCTGCGCCCGGGCCGGTTCCTTCACCAGGCGGATCACCTGCTCGGTGCAGATCACTTCCCAGCCGAATTGTTCCCGCAGCGCCCGGCGCAGGGCGGGCAGTTTGCGGCGCACCTGATAATAGAGTTCCCGGTCCTCCTCCCGACGGATCCAGAACCGGTCCAGCAGTGCGCGAAATTCATCCATGGGCGGGCGCCTCCTCAAATTCCAGACAGTAGGCGGGCATGGTCAGGTCCCCGTCGGTACAGTGCAGCACACAGGTCTGTCCCGGTAAGCAGGTCAGGCGATAGGCCTGGCCGAATTCGGTGCGGGCAGATTTGCTGACGTTGGCGTTGGCTTTCACCACCCAGTTCAGAAGGCTCATCCGGATTTCCGGCGTGACCACTTCCTCCAGCGCCGAAAAATCCAGCCGCCCTTTGCGGATCAGCCGCTCCAACCGGGCCTGCAGGGCCGCCTTTTTTTGCAGGTAGGCCTGCTTCTGGGCAGCCTTTTCAAGGCTTTTGTCCTCAAAAAAGCTTTTCTCCCGCGGGGGACGGCCGGGCCGCCGGCGGTTCCGCAGCTGGTACAAAAAGGGCTGACCGTCATAGCAGCTGCCCGTCTCGTAGAGGTCTTCCGGCTCGATGCCGGTGAGATGCACCGCCCGCTGGGCGCCGAACACCAGGCCGGACAACCGTTGGGCGTCGGCCAGAGTGGGACAGCCAGCAAACAGCTCCAGAAATTTTTTGTATTCCGCCTTCCGGTTGGCACCGCCGCTGTGCGCCTGCAGAATAAGTTCGGCGTTCATCAGGATCCGCTGGATGATGTCGTTGGCCAGTTCCAGCACATGTTCGCTGTCGCTCTGCCCGCTTTCGCCGGGCACGAACCAGTGATAAAACACCTGCCAGAAACCGTAAATCTCCTCCCGCAGCTGCCGGGGATAGTCCTCGGACCGCTGAATCAAGCGGCCCTCCCCTTCCTGCAGCTGCATCGCGTATACCTGCTGCAGCATCGTCTCCACCTGCTCCGGCGGCAGGCCCAGCAGCATCCGGCGGATCTTCTCGGCATAACGCTGCAGTTCCAGCACGAATTCCTGCAGATACCGCATCACCTTGTCCTTGTAGGGCAAAAACTCGGTGGTCTGTAAAATATGCCTTGCATAGGAGGAGTAGAAATCCCGCAGATAGTCCTGATACCGGTTGGTCAGCTGGCGGAAGTCCCTTTGCAGCTGATCCCACAGCTGGTTCAGCGTGCGGGCATCCGCCCCGGTCCGCTCCGTCATCCGTTCCAGCGTGTCCAGAATCCGCTCGAACAGCTGGGAGGAGAGAATCGTCGTGCGCAGATCGAGATTTTCCAGGGAAATGGTCATCCGCTCGATCTCGGTGGCCGTCTGGGACATGGAATAGCTGAACTGCTTGTTCTTGTATTCGGCAATGCTGGTGGGACGGTGGGGGTCCTGGATGGGCACCAGATTCCGCCAACTGCACAGCGCGTTCAGGTCCTGTTCCAGTTGTTCCGCCGTATATTCCGCAAAATGACCGTCCGCCCGCAGCAGCGCCAGCAGTTCCGTCTTGTTCAGCCGGATATGGGCCTTTTGGGATTCCAGATAGAAGGTCCGCATGATGGCCCGGTAGCGCCAGGCGTTCTCCGCCGTGAGATAGCTGGCTTCGGGCACACTGTTCAGCGTAATGGCGTGAAATTGCATCGGTTCACTCCCCCTTCGATGGCAACAAGGACTGCTTTTTAGTAATTATAACCAGTGTACCAGATGCCCCATCCAATAAAAAGGATTGCTATGAAAGGATACGTGAATTTTGGCGATATATCTAAAACAATCCCGGGCGATTTGTGCAACATGGGAGGTTCCTCCCTTCAGCAAAGGAAGGAAAGCATCGACATCCTTCTCCATAGAATTATCCTGTTTCAGTAACGAATACTTTAAAGGCTCCTGTGTCCTATATTCATATTGGTAATCGTCTATTTCGTCCCATATACTTCTTTACACTTTGTGGAATCTGAAGCTTTCCGTTTTCACGTCACAAAACTCCGCAAAAGAACTAGAAAGCACAAAAGCCTCTTATCGAAAAGATTGTATAAGCATTCGCAATTATTGCAAAAAGCCGCGTTAAAACGCTTACTTTTGATTCTGGCAGAGCTTGGCTATCTTAGAATCAGCTGTCTATAGTCCAGTTGAACGTAGTAGTCGGGTCGGAGAACTGTGACGGACAGGCAAACAGCATGAACCAGCGCCGGAAATTGTGTGGTATGCACAACTTCCGGCGCTGTTTGTGGTGGTTATAAAAGAATGTTGGGACGTAAAAAATGATATACGGAACCGGCTGGGAGGAAGGAGTGGTCAGATGGTGGTCAGAAAAGGGGACCGTTTACTTCAATTCGTCATAAAACTCTTGATACTCCGGATACCTTTCTTGCATCTAAATAAAATTTTCGATTTTTTCGATACTCATGATGTCTTCTGGCGGAACTGGTCCTTTCGTTTTCTCTGTAAAATCAATACTACAGCCCCTTTTCCCGAAAGAACTTATGATATTTCACAATTTTAGAAAATGCAGAAACGCTTATACGGTTCTTGTCTATAAAGATCTTGATTGATGCCTCTCAATGACCACCGTAAAGTTTCACCTCCGAAATTGAGCGCGTACACATTTACCTGGTCGTTTGTATATACTTGCTGCTTACCGCCAAAAAAATTGACAGCATGTGTTCTTGTTTCCTTATCTCTCCGCCAATAATTAAGAAGCGACTTACCTGCCTTTACAGGCAGACTTGTTTCCTAAAGATGGGATCTCTACACTGGATCTTTTTCAATATGCACACTGCAGTCCTATGACTTTGAGAAAACGACTCACTGTTCTGATGGGTGCCACCATGCTCTTGCTGAAAAACACAGCCATACCAAATTCTATCGGTTGAATTTCGAAACATTTCCCGCTCCAACTACAGACCAATAATTCCATCACCAAAAACATGCTATCCTCCAAGTAGGAGAAGATGTGAATTTTTATGAATGCTTAGATGCCAAGCCTTAAGCATCGGTTTGTTCCGTGCCCATGGTATTCACGCCAATGCCGAAGAACTGCCAGAAAAATCCTTTTTATTACGGGCTACGCTACCAAAACGGAAGACCGGCGTCATAAGTTTGTCGATGTTGGTGACGTTGATTTTGATCTCGCTATCCCGGAAGTAGTTATGCAAAAACTTGTGGATCTCCGGCTTTCGGAGCTTTTCTCCCTAGATTAGCCACCGCAATGCCTTTTCACACTCAGCGCTGACACAGCGGTTCCATTCTCGGCAAATAGAGCGAAAGGGGAGAGTAGAATGCCACCGCACAGGGCAATAAAAGGTCTTTTGTTTCTGCTCGCCTTCGATGTGCGGTTACGAGGGCGGGGACCGGATAATCAGTGCCTTGCTCCTATATGGATACTATCTTTGAGCATAATTCCTTTTTCCACCGCAAAGTAGAACGCTTGCCGCACAGCCAAATCATACAGTTGCCCACGATGGTGGCAGTCGCTTCCAATCATCCCCCATAGGCCATACTCCTTTACATATTTCCAAAACAAATCGGCAGGATATTTACGACGTTCTCCAATCTTGCTTAGGAAGGTCGGTTTTCTGAACCCGTTTGCGTTTATCTCCAAGACTGTATTTACAGAGGATATGGAACTCAGAAACTTACAGATTGCCTGTTCGGTTATATGGGTATAAACCAAATCACATCCGAAGCAGTAGTCAGGATGTGCGATCATGGGAAACAGGCCGCTTTGGGCCGCATAAATCAACGAATCAAAGTATTTTGCAATTGTTTTTTCATCTTCAATACGCTTTGTTTTTACATAGCATCCACTATTCTGATCTTTGAAATAGTGTTGTCCCAGTATAAGGTAGTCTACGCCATAATCGCGGTATAGTTGATGATAATACGGCAGGTCATCTTCAAAATACTCTATTTCCAATCCGGCAAAAATTTTGATATAAGGAGCGTATTTCTTCTGCAAAAGCCGTACTTGGCCGATATAGTTTATTAATTCAGAGAATGCCATCCGTCCGAACCGATTATCGGGAAACGGAGCATGCTCTGAGAAGCCGAGCTCCTGCATGCCAAGCGAAATTGCCTCGCAGATGGTTTCCTCCGCATCAATTGTTCCATGATTGCACCACTGTGTATGTGTGTGATAATTCCGGCAGAAAACTCCTGCCTCAGTTTCCATGCTCATTGGAACATATCTCCTGCAAATCAAAATGATCCGTATGGAACAATTCAATGATAAGTTCATGCAATTTTCCGGTGGAGAATCGTTTTTGGGAAAACAAATGAATATGCAGCTGGCGCTCTTTTTCCCATATTTCAGCATCTATTGCACCGCCCTCAAAAGACAAGTGCAGTGGGGCGACCTCCGTATAGCTGCATTCCAGCCGTTCCAGGATTCGTGCCAATATCGTTTGTATGATGGTCGTTTTCTCCAGTAAGAGTTGGGAAACCACAACATCAATAATATATGTATAGCAGCGGTATAATGGCTTCTCTGGAGGAACGTTCAGCTGTATATATTCACGGCACTTTTTCTCATATCCGCGGGGGATGGTCAGTACAAAACCGCTTGGCAGGTGCACTGAGGCGCGGATTTTATGCGACACGGCAAATTGGGAGGCTTTTTCATTCAGATCCTTTAATTGGTCCATCAACGGGATCGTATATTCAGCTCCATAATCCTTGAACTGCAAGGGGCAGCCTTCTCTGGAATATTCAAAATATTTGTCTCCGGTATCGCCGACCCGGCGTACTGATATGCCTTTGCCCGCAAGGTATTGTTGAATTTCATCATTGTTCATCTTTGCAAGCGGACGGAAAATCTGAAAGTGCGCGGGCAGTTCCACCGCCTGATTGAAATATCTATTGAAATATGGTGTGCCGCCTTTTCCGTTCCTTTCCAAACGATTGAATAGCATTTTGTCCTCTTTGGAATCTCCCGTGCAAATATAGGTAATTCCCTTTTCCACTGCGTATTCGACGGTCTTTTGATCCATGATTCCCTTGCAGAAGCGGCATGGTCTTCCGGAAAAGTTATTCAATAACAGGTCCGAAAGTTCCCGCGTAATATCAACAACGGTAAGTTGCACCCCGAATTGACTGCACTTGGCGATGGCCTCCTGTGTCGGAATACCATAACTCCATCTATGGGTAAAATGAATTGCCCGACAAGGCACTTCATGCTCAATAAGCATCAGCAATGCCGCTATACTGTCCTTGCCGCCCGAAAGCTGTAACAACACTTCCTGGTTCCTTACTCTGTCAAAAATTTCCACAGGATTCACCTCACTCCGCAACAAACATTTCATCTCCAAAATATTGAGAAGTTGTCTGCTTCAGCCATTGTAACGGAATATACTTTTCCATATTCATTCCGGCCATCAGACATTGCAAATTTTCTCTTGTATGGATGGGAGCGCGCTCTGTAATAAAAGTCGGCAAAACATTTTTGCGGATGTATTTCCTTTTCCGCAGACGCAAATTGAGCCCTTGGATTCCATGAAAAACGCCTGGCGGCAACCGGTCGATCACGTCATAGTCAGGGGTGAAAACATAGAAAAAATTTTGCGAATCATCCTCGTAATATTCTATACGGCATACCCTTGCTGGAGCCTGGCACCCGTATGGAAAATAGATATGTGCTATAATTTTATCTGTTCTCACTGTGCCACCTCTGCTTTAGCTGCGTGAAATTGTCACATAAAATTTTCAAAAACCAGTTTTCCACTATTTGTTTGGGGACTGCAGAAGAACGTAATTCTTCTGCTATCTGCTGCAAAGAGAACTGGTCTATTACATATTGGGCGGCCAGATTGCACAGGGGAAACTGGCACGACGAAATAATGGCAATCCGCGGCTTTTTCTCGCCACGGAACGACATTCGCGGGACAGGTGGATCACCAACGCCAGTAAACGGCATTCCGGAATACAATTTGTAATAAAAGCTCGAGGAATTGTCAAATGCCGGTGCCGGGAAAAGCTGTCCCCGGTGCCCGATAAACCCCCAGTTGGATGCGTTTCGTCCACCCGCGCTTATGAGATAATCGACGAGGTAGAGTTTCCAGAACCATTTCAGCGCTTCGCATGGTTGCGCAATTCCTGGATACGCAAAAAGGATTTTGACAATGTTTTCATAGGAATAGGACACATCCGCATGATCGGCATCGTAGTTCTCCTCGATCATGCTGCCGAAAGGCAGAAAATAGTCACTTTTCTCCAAAAAATCTTCCACTAAAATGGACGGGATTCCTTGCCATCTCGTAATGACAACATTTTGCACAGGCCACCCGAGTTGCCGGTATACGATGGAGGCTGCATACTCCGCATATATCTTAATTTCTTTCTGCTCATTGCGTGCAGGTTTCAAAATATAGTCTTTTCCATGCCATGTGACACCGTATTTTTCATCTTTCCCAGAGTAAAACTTCCCATTCAAATTCATTGTATTTGTTCCTTATCTCGTGCGGTCTCTGTCAACCGTGCTTTTCTGCAAGCAGAAGTTCAAAAAGGCGGTTATAGTAAGAAAAGACTTTTTCCCAGGAATAATCTGAGCGGGCCTTTACTTGATAGCCCTGACTTAAAATTTTATACAGACATTCGTTTGCCATATCGGGGGAGTCCAAACAGTATCCAATATGATCATTTTCACAGAATAGCTCTCTTGTCCCGCCGGCGTTGTGCGCAATCAGGGGAATCCCCTGTGTAATCGCTTCCATCATACTGCGGCCCATTGTTTCTGTATGAATAAATGTACCGCCGTCGATGTTCTCTTCCCATTCCAGACTGGAATTAACAAAAACATCCCCGATGGAAATACTGCGCACCGCGTTCGAATGAGATACTGCCCCAAGGTAAGTCCAGAAGTCTAAAGGAAAGTCTTGTTCCAGGGCGGACAGGATTCTTTGCTTCTCTTTACCATCACCGAGTAAAAGTAAATGGCACAGATCCAGGAAAGGAGCTTTGCGAAGTTCATGCAGATATTCTACAATCCCCTTAAACGGCGCAAAGCGGCTGGCTATGACAAGAAGGAACTTGCCGTTTGTGTGGTATTTTTGATCAAATTCAGCGCGATTTTTCTCCCGATTCAGAATATTTCTTTCTGTCTGGAGCGTGTCCACGCCCCCTCGCACTTTCACCATCTTTTCTTCATGTATTCCGATTGCTCTGTTGCGTTTGAGTGAATAGTCACTGTTTGCAATGAGAACATCCACGCATTGGTTTACAATCTGCACGACACACGTCACCTTTTGAGAAAGTGTCATGTCCGGTTCCTTTGCCAATGCCTTAAAGACATCATTTCCGCCGCTTCGGATCACAATGGGGACATATGGAAATCGCATCCTTAGCACCGGAATTTCCCTCACCCAGCTCAGATTATTAAAGAAAAAGATCGTTTCCGGTGTTGTTACAGACTCCAAGAATGCACAGACTTCGGTTAACGTAATATAGGAGGCAACACATTTTTGCCCTGTCATCACGTCAAAAGCACCGTGCTTTACAACCAGACAGAAACATTCCTTCTGGTAATATCCTATAAATGCCTCCTGATGTGCTTCCATCCCGCCGAAACGCGAACTGATGTTGTCAGAAAACAAAATGATTCTGTTCATGTTTTCCTTCTTTCCCACGAGGCTAGCCGTTCTTGCATTTCTTTACGGTCGGACCCCTTTCGAATGGCCCTTCCAATCCGAATTTTCAAAACAATGCACAGCAATTCCAAATCCGCCCGTGTCAAAGACTGAACCATACAGCTATCTACATTTTCAGGTGAAAATTCCGATAATAAATAGCATAAATCCCATCGACGCGGACCACGACAGCAGTTCTGGAAATCAAATACCCTCAGCCCAGCGCGTTCTGTCAGTCCCAAATTTTTCAGTAAAAAATCTCCGTGTGTAAAGGTTTCTGGATGTTGATCCCTCAGGACTTTCTTGTCTTTTTGCACATCTGTATCATAGGCATCTGCATATCGGTCAAGCGCCGAAAAGAACTCCGGCAAAAACTCCCGAAAGGAGCGCAGCGACTCACAATCTACCCGCTGCAGAAAATCAAGCAGCATCGTAATGTCGGCCAAAAACGTCCCGTCCAATCGCTTTTTCAAAACTGGATATACCGGATTATACTCGCTCTGGATATACCACATCGAGTTTTCATAATCATAAGAAAGAAAAGAAGGCTTTGGCGTAGGCACACCCTGTTCCCAAGCCGCTTTTTGCGCAAGGAACTCTGCCCGGACCTTTGCGTGGTTATCATAGCGGAAGTATTTGCGAACATTTTTCCCATTTTGATAACAAATAGAATAGCGTCCGGCATAAAGTTGTTTGCAGAATTTCAAATCCCAGTCATCATACGGTGTTTCCAGGTTAAATCTCCGATAGAGTAACTCCATTAACAGGCGTTCCCGTTCCACATAGTAAGAAACTCTGGTTCCTATTTTTAAAACTTCCTGCGAAGCTTTATGGAACATATCCGGCGTTGTATAGAGTTTATAAATGCACTCCGCCATTTCTTGCTCAGATGACAAAAAGAAAACGCCCGCATTCCCTTGCGCATATTTCTTCACAACACGAAGAGAGTCAGACAGAACCGAAGGAAGCCCTGCCACGAATCCTTCAAAAATCCCGCGCCCGAAAGTTTCCCACCGGCTGCATGAAATGCTTATATCCATTTCCTTGAGAATCTCATTGAGCTGTTTCTGTGAAATCCCGCTATAAATTTTCACATTGTCAGACAAGCCGTGTTCCCTCGTATAGGAAAGAATCTCCTGATAACAGGCATGATCATGGACAGCCCCAACCAGCGTCAAACACACCTCGGCAATTCCCATCTGTTTCAGAATTTCGACAACACGCAGTACTGCAATGTGGTTTTTCTGCTTTTTGAAGGAGCCAATCGCGATTATCTGCAATCTTTTTTGCGCGTGCGTTCTTACCTTACCCTGGATAACAGGCGAAATCCCCCGCGGAATAATGCGGATTTTTTCAGGTGCAATTTCCGAATAATCTGTTAGGATATCGTGGTATTCTTCTGTACTAGGGGTAATGATTCCGCTTACGTTCCTCAATACGCCCTCTTCCATCATGGTATATAACGAAGGAACCGTTTCATTGGCCCGCTGGTACCCGGACGTTAACATCATCGGGAATATGATGCTTTTTTGCATGATTGCCTTATCGTTTTCCAAGCCGAACAATTTACTGCAATGTCCCGCCAGAATCAGGTCATATTCTATTCCGTTCAGCACTGCAGTCCGGTTCGTTCCGATATTGTCAAACCGCCGGGAAAATTTATTGTCTTTCGGGTGAATATACTCTTCGTAACGTATGGCATGTACCATCGGATCAGCAAAAGTCTCATGTTCTTTTCGTATGAACGTAATATCCAGGCAGCAATGCGTCTTCAAACTGTCAATCAACTGATTGGCAAGTTGGCTTCCCCCATCAATATCAGACGAATCTGCCGGGAATTTTCCAAGATATAACAGGATCTTCTTATTTCGGATTTGGATAAATGCCTGTATGCGTTGCAGCAGATCCTCTGTAACATCCTCTGGCATTTCCGCAAAAAAATCAAACGGAGGAAAATTGTGGTAATCATATCCAAGCCCATAGTGTAAAACAACCACACTGTGCCCGCATGATACCGGCAGGCTCAATTCCGTTTCGCGGGTTATGCGTCCCTCTGAGTCCCGCACAACTTGTACACGTATATGCCGGTCTTTTGTAAGAGTATGTAAAATCGCGGCAAGGCTGGAAGAATCGATGCTTTTATGAAGGACAAGTAAAATCACATCGTCTTCACGTTTCCCTGTGTAATAATTCCACTTGTCCAAAGCATCCTTGCCAATCTGCGTCTGCTGTTTCAAAAGTTCTTCCATCTGACGGGCCATGAGCTGATTGGCCTTGGCATTGCAATGCAGTGGGAAATCCAAAAACCATGTTTCACTGTGCGGTTTGTATAGGTTGAACCATTTGTTCATATCAAGGATGCCATAGCTGGAGTCATCTGGAATATCCTCAAAGATATCCATAATTATGACTGTGTCCCCATCTGCAAGAGGGGTATTCATTACATCCATGCAAATATTCAGCAAATTGCGTCCAAGCAACGCACCACGATTTTGTACCTGTAACCTGTTTGTTTGGCAATACGCGGATTCCTGCAGAAAAGATGCGATCGTTTGCTGGTCTTTTGTATACAAACCAAATGTTATGCACGTTCCAAACAAATAGATCGTATTGACCGGATTTGCTATCTGTCCGGTTGTACGGCGGCGTCCGTTTTTCACCGTCAGCAAAGGAGTTTCCACATCACTTTGCTGATAGATAAAACCATTGTCAGATAAAAAAGATTTCCGGTAATTGCCGGTTTTAAGATAGGCAATCTCTGCGGTATCATCCCCTGCAAAACAGCGCATATATTCGGCGTCTGAAAATAGCTCCCGAATACTTTTTCTATGCATGCGGCTTTGTTCTTCCCTTGCAGACAGGCAGGTCAGCCTATCGTAAACCGGATTGCGCAGGAGGTAAAAATGGATATCCCGATTTCGGCAGTAAGATACCATTTTAGAAACTGCTACCTTTTCTACGATTTTATAGAACTCCTTTACCTTTCCTAATACACAACTGCAGCACAATCTTTTATAACGGATTGGATACTTAAAATTAAAAACGACATCATATATGGAAAAATCCAACTCCTTGCACGACTCTTTATAATCAATCTCCCGATGAGGGAAAAGGGCAGAAAATTCGACGTATGTTGTCTTATCTCCGATAAAAAGGATCTGTTTCCATCCTGATGAGGAAAAATAATTTTCTAGTGGCCGTGAAAACAAGGTGGCATACCGCATGGCCATTTTATTTTTTTCGATATTTCTAGCTTCTTCTGGCTGGGATTGGTCATCAAATTCAGCCAGCAGTTCCCCATCCTGTAAAAGGACCGCCAGCCTACTCAGCCCAGGCTCTTTTTGAAAGACATCTTCAATTTCCTCTTGTGTAAAAAGCCGGTCCGTTTTTTGGCAGACATAATATTGGTTTACAGAAGGCAATTTTTCATTCACTGGAATATCATTTTTTCTTAAAACAGAAATGACAGTATCGCCATCCATTACATACAAATATCGATACGGATGCTTACAAAAAAAGTCGATTGCAATATCGTTTGTAAAATCTGTGCTTTGTACTTTAGTCAAGTCTTCCGCGTTTGTTCTGCGTAAAATCATAAAGAATCCTTTCCAGGCTATCTTTCCAGGACAGTTCCCTTATAAAACCGCTTTGCTGCCTATGCAATTCAGACAAATCTGACGTGGCCCTTTCTATCAGTTCGTCAATTGGAATCGTACCATCAAAGCGAAAGGCCATCGAAAATCCCCCATCAGGATTTACTACGTCATTCCAATTAGATATAGAAATAGAGCCTGCGTTGATTCCTCGTGAAATCCTTTCATGGATTGTAGCATGGTAGTTCGGATCTATATTGAGAACATAACGATACCGATTCATTTGTTTTTCAATTTCAAAATAATCATATTTGCCAATAAATCTTATGTTTTTGTTTTCAGGAATTTCCGGATTTTCATAGTTTTCTCCTGCGATATATACAGGCAGCGTATGAATTGAATTGATTGCCTGAATCCGCTTATTGGTTCTGAGGTATGAGTTTGTCAGGCGAAAAATTTCGATTTTCTTATCTGCCGAAAATCCCTGTGTGAAGGTTTGCAATTTTTGAATATAGGATGAGTCATAATTATATGTCTCAAGAAATTCCACAATTTCTTTTCTATATACAGATCTTTTTATCTGCTGACGAATCGACTGTAAATTTCTGATTTGGCCTGGAAACAAGATGGCGTTTGTTTTTTTATCAGAAAACGTCTGTCTCTTTTTTTTCGAATATCCGAGCGGTAATATCAGTGGATTCTGCTGCAGCGTTCCTGCAATATCTGGAAACTGCTTATCTATAAAAATATATGTGATGTTTACACTGTGATGGTCCAGATGAAATTTTAACGGATTATCTGAAAGCCACTGATAGTGCGGAAGGTTGTATAAATCATAAAGAGGCGTACCTTGTAATCTGTACGGGAAAACCCCCAAACACAAAGAAAAACTAATATCCTGACGTTCTATCGCTGCAATTGCGTCTTCCAGACAGGAAACGAATGTACAAGCCACGCCTAGTTCCTGACAGGCATCCACAAGTTCCGAGTAGAAATATTGATTAGAAACATATGATCCATAGAAGTTGTTGTTTAGAAGTAATATTTTCACGATGCCCCATCTTTCCAAAGAAATGCACACGGCTATCCTTCATTTGCTGCTGGCTTGTAGATGCAATATCCCCAAAATAAGGAAGTGTATTTCCTTATAGAATTTTTATGCTGGTTGTAAGTTGAATTTTCTAAAAAGTATTTAATCAAGTGATAGACGTATATCCGAAAAGCGCTTTTTATGTAATTAATTATATCAAAAAGTAATCCGGGCTAAAACTACTTCCTCGATAAAATGCACATGATAAACAGCTATCTTGATTAGAATATAAAAGTATGATGTGGTCGCGATACGAGCTTGTGCATTAGTCTGTAAGAAACAACCTAGTGGGCAACGAGTTAAGAATTAACTTATACTATAAAATGGGGTTTTGTAACAATGGTAAACAGATCGGCAAAAAGCATGTCTACAAAACGGTGGACTCTGGATGGAAGTAGCAGAATGGCAGTAACACAAAATGGTGTGGTCTATAATGGAACTGAGTCAGTGAAAATAGATAAGAGATAAGATGTTTCTCAATAGGGGACATAAACGCTGTATATCAAGCAGAGAGTGAAAAAAGATAAAGCCTTCCGGTCAATATTTTGTAGGATACTGGCCCGTTTTATGTAGCGGGAAACAACGGATAATTTTCCGCAGTATAGCAAGATTGCGTTGAACTCTTTCAGTGCTGCAGGAGGTTCGATTCCTTTCTTTGCTGTTTATGTGAATGAGTATTGGATTTTGTATCCATAACATTGCACTCTTTGTTTTGTGGATAGCTTTGTTCTACATATACTTAGGTGTCTCACGAAGAGAAAAAGCAAATGGTGAAGAGCAAGAAGATAAGACGATACGCGCCACGGACAGATAAAATGCAAATTTGCATAATTATTTTATGCAAATTTGCATAAACCTATTGACAGGTGGGGAGCGTAACGGTAAAATGTAGTCGTAAAATCTTAAAGGAGGCGTTTTTATGGATCTAAAATCTTTCCGTGAGGACAAGTTGAAAATTAAAACTCAGACTGCCTTTGCAGAGTTGATTGGTGTTGAACAATCCAACATTTCTCGATGGGAAAAGGATCCGGACAGTATTCCATTTCAGATTATTCAACGGATTCTTGAAAAGACCGGCGCTACATACGAAGAACTTACAGGGTGGACAAAGCCTATACCAAAGCCGCTGAAGGTAGAAGATACATGGGAAAAGGCTGATTTCACAAAAGGTACACTGAGCGAATACATCAGCAATGCGCTCAAGCAGATAGACTTGCCAGAGGAGCAAAGAAAAGCGTATGTTGATGATCTGAGTGCTGGTATCAATGGGAATCTTGTAAAACCAAAAGTAGCCATTGTTGGGCGGTCGGATACCGGTAAAAGCACTTTAATTAATGCTCTGGTCGGAAGCGACAAGATGCCTACTGCTTGGACGCCTACGACTTCTATTGCGGTTTACATCAAGCATATTTCGGATCGTCCATCCTTTATTGAGGAAGATGCCTGGGTGTTTGCAAATCATTTGGGCAGTGAAAATATGTGGAATGAACGACACCTCTATGATGAAGAGTATTGCCGTTCATGGAAAATCGCGGCCGGTGGAGTGGAGATTCTTCGCACCTTCGGAACCCGCCAGGGCGAAAACTATGATAAGCAAGCCGGGTCTGCTGTTGTCTTTCTCGATGCTCCTATTCTGAAAACCTGCGATATTATTGATCTTCCTGGTTTTGGCACAGAAACAGAAAGCGATGATGACATCACGTTTGCTGCCACACAAAAAGCAGATGTGATCATTTATTTGTGCCAGGCAATGGCGTTTATGCGAATTGAGGATATTACGTACCTCAAACGCAATATTACTGAGATACCGGTGTGGGAAAATCGAAGCAGCAACGATCTCAAACCGCTTTCCAACCTTTTTGTCGTTGCATCTCAAGCGCATGCCGTCAATAACGGAAACCGTGCGCAACTTTTGGAAATTCTTGATACTGGTTGTAAAAATGTGATTAAAACACTTCCGGACGGATACTGGTCGGAGAGGGAAAGCGCGTCCGGCTATAGCTACCGAAATGACGGTTATGAAGAGCTTCGTGCGCGTTTCTTTGCGTACACTACCGATATTCCGGATATTTGCGAACCATTCAATGAAGAGCTGACAAAGGTTCTTGAAGTTCTTCCTGTAATTATTGATGAGCGGACAAAACAGTTTGTTAGAAAATATGTGGCTTCACGCAAGCCCAACCTAACAAAAGAAATTCAAAAATATGAGGGTATTGTAGCTGATCGTGAACGGTATATGACCCTGCTGTCTGAGATTGAAGCTAACGAACTTACAAGGGTACGGGATAACGATAAGCGAAAGTGTGATGTCCGTGATGAAATTTCGCGTTTGCAAAAAGATTCTATCAATGAATTTAGCACTTATATTTCCAGCTTGATCAATGTTGACACACTGGTCCAGCTGATGCGCGAAAATGGAATAAAAAATAAAAAGGAAGATGTTGAACTGTTTGGCAGTTCTTTGCAAAGTGCCATTCAATCGCGGTGTGAAGGGATCTTGAAAGTAAAGTCTGCAACTCTTTCTGAAAAAACCAAAAACTATATTGAGGCTTTTTCCGCAAGTATAGAAAAACCTTTTAAGGACAACAACCTTAATATTGATTTTGATGCGGGTTGGGCATTCGCTTCTGCGCTATCAACGCTGGGGGTGATTGGCGGATTTGGGGCATTCCTTGCCAGCACGATTTCGGGTGCAATTTTGTTTGCCGGTATAGGTTTCGGAATTGGTTCATCTATTTTGGCGGGTATGGCAACTGCTTCCATCTTTGGCCCTGTTGGGATTGCTGCTGGACTTCTTATCGCTGGTGGGTTAGGACTTGCAAAGCTTTTTGGTGGTGGATGGGAGAAAAGTGTCGCGAAAAAAATTGTTGCAGCAATGGAAGAAAATGATGTTGCGGACAAGTACAGAGAGGGAATCAAAAAGTATTGGACTCAGACGGAGCGAGCCTTCAATCAGGCGGCAGAAAAATTGGACACCGAATGGAACGCCTATGTTGAAAACCTGAGAGCAATGGTCGACAGTTACGATATCAATGAAATTCAGACCAAGATTGCAACGCTTAAATACCTTTCCGATTTTTTCGACAATATCCCATTGTAAAATATTGGCTTACGCATCTTTACAAGTGGGATAGCCCCAAAGGAGGTTGATTTAATGCTGGAACTCTTTAATACTTATAAAAATGCGGGGAAAATTTCCCAAGCCTTGATGGTTGGTCGTAATGCATTTAATCGCAATTCCGATAATGCCGAAGTTTTCGATGCATACTTTTCTTACCTGTGTACACTTGCAGAAACATTGCCTGCCCTTGCAGACAGATCTCATTTTGTCGATCAAGCAAATGTGGCCTTGTCATTCTATATCGAAAATGCAGACTTAACCGAGTCGGTTGTAGGCGATATTATGGAATATCGGTCCCGTCTTGATACTATTTACAACGCAATTACTAAGGATCAGCAGGAAAGGTCGGAGAAGCAGCGCAAGGAAATCGAGCATCATAACTCTGAATGCTTGAAGGAGCTTTATACGCTGAAGGACAAACTTTGGACGACTTCGTCTAAGAAAGAATTTGATGAACTTTTGGGCCAAATTGGGGATGTTGATGCAAAAATCGATAAAGAAAGTTTCACCAAAGAACAGAGTGACACCTATGATTCCCTCACCAAAGAACATACAGATTTGATCAGTTCCAAAATGCGGGAATTTGAATACAAGAAAAATGTTGCTTATAACAAACAGGCAGTGGATTCGTTTGCAAAAGCCTTCAATCAGTTCCGTAGCAATGAAGGCAAGTACAAGAACCAGACCCAATTGTTTTCGCTGGTATCGGCAACGCTCTTTAATTATGATGCATCCCGCCTGTTCAATGAAACGCTGATTTACTACAATCACGTGTATTCCTATATTTTTAGTAAGCTGGATGATGAGGGCAAACTTGCGCTTACCAGATTCTCTATTGAGTGCGAACGGAAGTTGAGGTGAGTTATATGCTGACGGCAATTCAGAAAAATCGCAGCCTCACTTTCTACCAGCAGCCGTCACTTTCCTATCAAAGCAAAATTTCCACTGCCCATACAGGTGGCATGGCGGCTGCCGCTCTTTCTGGTACCTCCTTCCAGACCGCTGCTACGACAACGGGGTTTAATCATCAGTTAAATGAGTTCCTTTCCGCATTGAATACAGAACGTGAACGTCTTGCGGAAAAAGTCGCGCAGGGATTAGCCCGGGATCCGTCTTATACGGGTGCCCGAAATGATGGAGTTTCCTTGGCGTGGGATTACGAAGCAGCCGACATCAAAATGGGCGGTAGCGGATCAGAAAACTGGAGCCCGGCAGAACAGCAAGAAATCTTGGAAAACCGTCCAGATATCGTAAATAAGGTCAAAGTTGTGGAAGGCAAAACTGTTAATCCTAGAGCAGGTATCCGTGGTGCAGAGGGGCACCATCAAAAAAATGTTGCAAATCACCCGGAGCAGCAAGCAGACCCCGACAATATCAAATTCTATAGAACCAGGCAGCAGCACAAAGAAGAAGGACATGGAGGCAACTGGAAAAACGAAAGCGACAAGCCGGTGACCGATAAAAATCGAATGCTTGAAAAAACCAACTCCAAGCGCGTCTTTAGGAATGAACTGCGAGGCATTGGGATTGCGGTGGCAATCGGTGCAGGACTTGGCATGACGATCGGATTTGCGACAACATTGGCACAGTCGGGTGTTACTCCGGATTCTGTTAGACTTGCTTTTGCAGAAGGTGCGAAGGGCGGATTGGAATCTGGTGCTTTGGCTGGTGTAAGCTATAGCATTGGAAGAACTCTCGGTGACATAGCTTCAAAAACAGTTGCAGGTGCTTTTGAAAATATCGGCGTAACAATCACAGAAAATATTTCTAAAATGATTAACATGGGCGTTGTCGGCACGCTGACTATTGCGGTCTTTTCCGCCTATCAGTTTGTTATGCTTAAACGCCACGGCATTGCAACGAAGGAAGCATTGATTCAAGTCGGAAAACAGGCACTCTTTTCATTGTCGCTTTTGGCTGTTTCGATAGCGGCACAAGGCCTTTGGGGAGGTGCGGCCGGAATCATTGTATCAGTGAGCATGGGCATTATCATGATCACATATTCCGTTGTGGATTCAGTGCATCAGCGGCACTTCGCAGAAAAAGTTCGGATTTATACGATTGAAAAATGTTACCCGTCTTTTGTAGTGTGAGGGGATTATATGGAATTTTCAAAGTTTGTAGAGAAAGCCGTTCTGTATGATCATCGAAATATCTTTTCTGCATATGATGGAAATCTCAATGGAATACCAGACGAGTTAAAAGAGTTCTATCAAAAGAGTAATCCAGTCGATGTGGAAGTCAACAGTGTCCGCTTTTTCCCAGCTGAGGAACTTCACGATTTGCAGGCAGAATATTCGTATTTGAATGCGCAGTTTGTGTTTGCCTCCTGCAATGGTGATCCGATTTTCCTTCAGGATGGACTTGTGTACACTGCCCCCCATGGAGTAGAAAAACCAAAGTGGGAATTATTGTCTTCAAATATAGAAACATACCTTGCAGAGCTGCTTTAAGAAAGGATATCTGCATAGGCTGTTGCTACTGAACCCGATGGGGAAAGGGGCTTATTACATGGCCACCCTTATCTTACAAAATCCAGATATTTGATGAAGTACACTTGGGGATTATCAGACTCGACAAAGGAGGAAAAACGATGGCAAATTTATATAGTCGTATGCTCAAACTTGGCCGTATTTTGCTGGAACCGGACTGTAATGACGATATCATATTGTTGGGACCACTGTGGCTGTTGTGGCATGGACAATGGAAAGATGTGCTGCGTGCCTATCTGCCATTGACGATCAT
>NZ_JACJKP010000696.1 GCF_016901605.1 Gemmiger formicilis | reverse complement strand
ATTCCTTTAAAACTGGAAAGCCCCGGCCCGTTGATTTTCAAACAGAAGCGGGTAGGGTTGAACGGCCGGTATTTCTATATCCACAAACTGCGCAGCATGTATGTGGACGCCGAAGCCCGTAAAAAGGAATTGATGGCGCAAAATGAGATGAACGGTCTGATGTTCAAGATGGAGGATGACCCTCGCATTACCAAAGTGGGGAAGTTCATCCGCCGCACCAGCATCGACGAATTGCC
>NZ_JACJKP010000695.1 GCF_016901605.1 Gemmiger formicilis | reverse complement strand
CGCTGCCGTGGTATACAGTGGCGATACAGGCTTTTATTCCGGGTGCCGCAATCTGGTACCTTTGTTGGAAGAACAGGGGATTGCCTATACCGTGTTTCCGGGCATTTCCAGTGTGCAGCTCATGGCAGCGGCGCTGCATCGTCCCTGGCAGGATTGGACCCTTGTTTCGGCGCATGGTGTACAGTGTGACGCGGTAACAGCGGTGCTGCAGGGGAAACCGACTTTCTTTTTAACCGG
>NZ_JACJKP010000694.1 GCF_016901605.1 Gemmiger formicilis | reverse complement strand
AGGTCATACTGGTTGTAGAGCGCCGGGCGCGGGCCGATGATGCTCATCTGGCCGGCCAGAATGTTGTAAATCTGCGGCAATTCGTCCAGGCTGGTTTTGCGAAGGAATGCGCCGCTTTTGGTGATATAGCTGTCGGCGTTTTTCAGCAAGTGGGTGGGCACATCGTGGGGCGTATCCCCGCGCATGGTGCGGAACTTGAGGATATTAAAGTGCTTTTTCCCCCGCCCTACACGGCGC
>NZ_JACJKP010000693.1 GCF_016901605.1 Gemmiger formicilis | reverse complement strand
CAGCGCCATGCTGCGCCGGAACAATAAAACAGACGCTGCGGTGCAGGCTGCCAGAACTGTCAACCGGCAGAAAGTCCCTGTATATCAGGCAGACCTGACGATGATACAGAACACGTTCATAGCGGCGCTGCGGGAAGTGAAGAAAGAGATTGGTAACGATTTTACGGCGGCACAAACCTTGACCAAAGGCATCACCCAGCAGATGTTCTCCGAATTGACAAAAGGCCAAGATGTCCA
>NZ_JACJKP010000692.1 GCF_016901605.1 Gemmiger formicilis | reverse complement strand
CGCCGGTGCTGCTCACGCCCAGCTGCTGGGCAGTGGCCGCATCGCTGACGTCATAGATCTTGACGCCCAGCGCCGGACGCGCCACAGAACCGTTCTCGATCAGTTCCTGGGCAATGTTCATGGCGGTATTGATGGGGATGGCAAAGCCGATGCCCTCGGCTTCGGAGTAGCTGCTCTTGGCGTTGACGATGCCGATGAGTTCCCCGTTGGCGTTGAACAGACCGCCACCCGAGTTGCCC
>NZ_JACJKP010000691.1 GCF_016901605.1 Gemmiger formicilis | reverse complement strand
GCGCCAAGGAATGCAACGCTTTGCTTGCACCCGGTATGGCGGCGCAGCAAATCATACACGCCACCGGCTGCTGCCAAAGATACCGCTGTTTGGAAAACCAAAAAACTGTCGGCGTTTCCCGGCATAAAAAATTCCGGAATAGCAGCCAGCATAGCGAGCCCCCATGTGGGGTGGTTGGCCAGACGGAATTTTGAGAACAGGTAGCCCGGGTCAAAGCTGAATGTTTCACAGGCCGCCGA
>NZ_JACJKP010000690.1 GCF_016901605.1 Gemmiger formicilis | reverse complement strand
CGGAACTGGCCCATGCAGGCCAGCCCGAGCGCTTTGCGCAGCTGCTGGAGGGACTGTGGCAGCAGATTCTGAAATCTTCGCCAACCGTACCTTCCGAAGCTTGCGCTTTGCCGCTTTCTGCCGCGCTGTTGCAGCAGGCGGGGCCCATACTGGCCCGTGCCTGTATCGATATGATTCCCTTCAATTGTTTCTATACCGAGGAAAATTATCTTTTCTATGACCAGGAATTTGTGCGGCAAA
>NZ_JACJKP010000689.1 GCF_016901605.1 Gemmiger formicilis | reverse complement strand
GCGGCCAGTTTTTGCAGATTTTCCAGAATCAGTTCGTTGCCCACGCCGGTGTATTGGCGGTGCAGCGCGGAATCCATCTGCTTGATATCGGAAATCCATAAATCGGTATAGGGCAGAATCTTTTCCACCTGGGCCCAGGGGGCATGGAAGGTGGACTCGCAGCAGGTATGGAATCCCTCGGCCTTGCAGGCCCGGAACAGCGCCGCCACAAAATCGCTCTGCACCAGCGGATCGCCGCCC
>NZ_JACJKP010000688.1 GCF_016901605.1 Gemmiger formicilis | reverse complement strand
GGGCGATTTCATGCTGATTACCGACCACATCAACTTTATGGGGGCCAACCCGCTGCGCGGTGCCAATGATGACACCATCGGTCCCCGTTTCTGTGATATGACCCATGTATACACCCCCGAACTGCAGGAAATCGCCCTGAAAGTTGCCGCTGAGCACAATTTGGTACTGCAAAAAGGCGTTTATCTGGGTTACATGGGCCCCAGCTTTGAAACCCCCGCCGAGATCCGTGCTTTCCGTACC
>NZ_JACJKP010000687.1 GCF_016901605.1 Gemmiger formicilis | reverse complement strand
TCGTGACTTATGCCCAGAAGGCCGTGGAACGCTGGATGGACAAACGGGACAGCCGCACGCCGAAAGCTCTGGTACACACCGATCCCAACACCGCCGCTACGGCATCCAGCGCCAGCCCGGCAAAAGTGAACTGAAGGGGGACTCAGCATGACTAACGAGATTGCTATTATCAAAATCAAACGGCTGATCCTCAACATCGCCAAATACGCCCTGCTGATCTTTTCCGCCTTTGTGGCGCTGG
>NZ_JACJKP010000070.1 GCF_016901605.1 Gemmiger formicilis | reverse complement strand
CCGCTAAGGCAAACACCCCGCAGCGCCGGTCCTGACCGGCCTTGCCCCGTAAAAGCAAAAGACGCCCCCACCGGGGGGCGTCTTTTTTGTTGGTTTGTTACCGCACCTGCCGCCGCACATAGGCCCGCCAGACCAGGGGCAGCAGCACCACCAGGTACAGCGGCTGCACCGCCAGCCGGTAAAGGGCCGTAAGCATCGCCCCGCCGCCGGGCAAGGTGATCATGACGGTGCCGGTCAGTTCCCCCAGGGAGGTCAAAAAGGGCAGGGTCTGGATCACCGCATTGGGCACCCCGCGCAGCAGGCCGATGGTAGCCAGCCCCCGCAGGAATACCAGCACCCCGAACAGGCAGAGCAGCACGGGGAACTCGCTTTCCATCCGGGCGGAAAGCGCTGCCGCGATGGCTGCGCCCGCCAGGCAGGACATCAGCCCGCAAAGCAGCAGCAATGCCTCGGTCTGGCCCAGGGTCAGGGGCAGCAGGCACTGGGGCGATGCCACCTGCACCGAGGCCGACAGCCCCCGCGCCCCGAACATGGCGACCTGAATGACCACAAACACCCCCATCAGTACCGTGAAACCGCCCCCGGCAAAAAGCAGGGCTGCCCCCACCTTGGCAGCGGCCAGACGGCCCCGGCCGCCGCGGGTACAATGGCTGATGGTGTAGACCCGGGTGCGCACCTCGGCGCAAAAGACCGGCGCCAGCGCCGCGCACAGCATCAGCCCTACCAGGAACATCAGGTTATCCACCATGCCCAGTTCCCCGTAGTGTCCGTCCACCCAGTCGTAGGTAAAGGGGGTTCTGACCCGGTCCTTCAGCGCCCGCAGCGGTTCCTGCCAGGAGGCCGGGCTGTTTTGGATGCGGTGTTCCGCGGCGCTGTCCCACGCTTCATACAGGCCGGTCAGGGTCCCGTCGTCCAGGGCGGTCACCTGGGCGGGCCAGTCCTGCCAGGTGATGATGCCCTCTTCGGTAAACACCGTAGCCGCCAGGTACAGAATATCCCCCTGCACAAAGGTCCCGGCGTCGGCCAGGTCCTCCGCCTTTGCCAGCCTTTCCCGGCAGTCGTTCCGGGCGGCCAGCAGGGTTTCCGCCGTCAGCGGGCCATGCCAGGCCCCGGCATCCCGGGTGGCCTGTATGCTGCGGGCCCGGGACTCCCAGGTGGGGGCTTCCACCTGTTCCCCAAATCCCAGGTTGGCAAACCCCATGGAGAGGGACTCCGCCACCACCAAAGCCAGGCAAAGGGCCAGCAGCACCTTGGTCATCCGCCGTTTCAGGATTTTTTTCAGTTCCCACCAGACCAGTGTCATTGTATCCCCTCCTCGTCGGCAAAATGCCACAGGTAAACATCTTCCAGCGTGGGTTCGGCGGCTGCCGCCCCCGCGGGCGGGTCGGCGGTGATCAGCCGCAGCTCCACCCCTTCCCCCTCGTGGCGCAGGTTGGCCACATTGTACACCGCCTCCAGTCTGGCGGCGGCCGCCGCGTCGGTGCGCAGCGTCCACACCTTGCCCCGGGCGGTATCGGCCAGCTGGGGCACGGTGCCCTGTTCCACAATGCGCCCGCCTTTCATGAGCAGGATCTCGTCGGCAATGGCTTCCACGTCGGAAACAATGTGGGTGGAAAGCAGCACCGTGCGCCCCTTGGCGTAATCGGCGATCAGGTTGCGGAACCGCACCCGTTCCCGGGGGTCCAGCCCCGCAGTGGGTTCGTCCAGGATCAGGATCTGCGGGTCATTGAGCATGGCCTGGGCAATGCCCAGCCGCTGCCGCATACCGCCGGAGTAGGCCCGCAGTTTTTTGCGGCCCGCGTCCGCCAGCCCCACCTGGCGCAGCAGTTCGGGGATGCGGCGGGCGGTCTCGGCCCGGGTCAGCCCCTTGAGCGCCGCAATATAGCGCAGAAATTCCGGCCCCGTAAAGTCGGGGTAAAACCCGAAATCCTGGGGCAGATACCCCAGCATGGCCCGGTATTCCTCCCCCAGGCGGGCAATGTCCGCCCCGCCGCACCGCACAGTGCCCCGGGTGGGGGTCAGGATGCCGCAAAGCATCCGCATCAGGGTGGTCTTGCCGGCGCCGTTGGCCCCCAGCAGACCGTACACGCCGCCCCCCAGGGTCAGGTTCACATCGCGGACAGCGGCAAAGTTCCCGTAACATTTGGTCAGCTGTTCCAGCTGCAGTTCCTGCATGGTGTATTCCTCCTTGCGTTATAAGGTGGTGAGCATCCCGCCCCGGAGCAAACGGCGGGTCTGCCAGGCCAGCGCCAGCACCGAGAGTACCAGCGCCCCCACCCAGAAGTTCCGGCTTTCGGGGGCGTAGAGCCACCGCTGCATCCAGTCCACGGGCAGCAGCAGGCCCCCCAGCACCGCCGCCACCACCCCCAGGGCGGTCCTGGTGAACGCCGCCGGGCGCAGCCACCGCAGCAGCCCCATGCACAGGGCACTGACGCAGCAGAAGGGGGTCAGGCAGTAGAGCAGCACCACTTCCAGGGCGCTGCGGCTCACCACCGCGCCCACGGCGGCCAGAATGCCCAGCAGCACCGCGTCACACGCCCCAAATACCAGCAGCCGGGCGGCGGTCACCCGGGGCAGGCTGTACCGGGTGGCCAGTTCCAGTTCCAGCATGCCCCGGTGGTAGACCCGGGCCAGGTCCTGCACATTGGCCACCAGCAGCAGGGGCGCCGCCGCGGCGCACAGGGCGTACTGGGGCAGGGCGTAGGCCCGGTACCCGCCCCCTGCGGCCACCAGCACCAGTACTCCGGCCAGTATGGCAAACTGCAGCGCCCACATCCGTTTGCGGATGAACCCCGCCTGGGTCCACACAAAGGCCCAGCCGGTGGGCCGGGGCGGCGGCAAGGTGCGCAGCAGTTCCACGGTCCGCCCGGTGGCCGCCGGGTCGGGGGCGGGCGGGGTGTCCTGCCGCAGCAGGGCAGCCCAGTCAGGTTCACGTTTCATGGCAGTTCCTCCTTCAGCAGTTCTTGCAGGCGGCGCTTGCCCCGGGCCAGCCGGTAGCGCACCACCGGCACCGTGGCATGGGTGATGGCGGCGATCTCGGGGGCGGTGAACCCCTGCACATAGTACAGCAGCAGGGCGTTGCGCTGAGCAAAGGGCAGCGCTGCCAGCGCGGCGCGCACGGTCAGGGCGGTGTCCCGGTCAGGGGGCGGGGCCGCCGGGTCCCGCTGGCTTTCGGGCAGGTCCTCCAGGGCCACCGGCTTTTTCCGTTTGCACCAGTCCTTGCACAGGTTCCCGGCGATGGTATACAGGTAGTTCAGCTCCCGCCCGTCGTGCCGGTAACGGTCCCGGTTCTGCCAGAACCGCAAAAAGGCCGTCTGGGTCAGGTCCTGGGCCAGTTCCCGCTGCCCCACGTGCCGCCAGCAATAGGCGTAGATCGTATCATAGTGCGCCAATACCAGCGTTTCCAGTTCATCCTGCCGCATCATTTCACCACCGTTCACTGTATATAACGGATGACCCGCCCCAAACGGCGCATCCTTTTGCAAAAAATTGTACCACAAAAAAGCCCCCGCCGGGCAGGCGGGGGCAAGCAGTGATGGAAAAGCGTCTGTTCCGGCGGGCAGGTGCCGGCCGTCGCAGACAAGATCCGGGATACCGGACCTCAGATCAGCCCGGCCATCTGGGGCAGGCCCAGGCTGATGAACGGCACATAGGTGACCAGCAGCAGGCCCACCAGAATGGCCGCATAGTACATGAGCATATAGGGCATGACTTTGGACAGGCTGGAACGGCCCACCTTGATGGCCACGAACAGGGTGTTGCCCACAGGAGGCGTGATGTTGCCGATGCACAGGTTGTACACCAGGATCAAGCCGAACTGGACCGGGTCCATGCCAAAGGTCTTGACGATGGGCAGGAACAGCGGCGTAAAGATCAGGATGGCGGGGGTCACGTCCATGAAGGTACCGGCCACCAGCAGGATCACGTTCATGATCAGCAGGATGATGACGGGGTTGGTGGTCAGGCCCAGCAGCGCTTCCGAGATCGCCTGGGGGATCTGGGTAAAGGCCATGACCCAGCCCAGAATGTTGGAAACACCGATGAGGAACACTACCATGCCGCTCATCTTGGCGCTTTCGATGACGATGTTCCAGAAGGATTTCAGGGTGATGTTGCGGTAGCAGATGCCCAGGATCAGGGCGTAGACCACGGCGATGGCGGAGCCTTCGGTGGCGGTAAAGACACCGCCCACGATGCCGCCGATGACCACCACGATCAGCGAAAGGCTGGGCAGGGCGGCCAGGGTGGCGCGGCCCAGGTTCTTCCAGTCAAACTTGCCGGGGGTACCCTTGTAGCCCTTCTTTTTGGCAATAATGATCGCCGCCACCATGCAGGCCAGCGCCCAGATGATGCCGGGCACATAACCGGCCAGGAACAAAGCGGCCACCGAGGTACCGCCTGCCGCCAGGGAGTAGGTGATCAGCGCGTTGGAAGGGGGGATCAGCAGGCCGGAGGGAGCCGACGCACCGTTGGTAGCGGCGCACAGGGCCTTGTCGTAGCCCTGCTCTTCCTCGCCTTCCTCCACCATGCTGCCCACAGCGGCAGCGGCGGCGGAAGCAGAACCGGAGATGGCGCCGAACAGTGCGTTGGCGCCGATGTTGGTGACCAGCAGAGCGCCGGGCAGCTTGCCCAGCAGCGCCATGACAAAGTCTACCAGACGTTTGGCGATGCCGCCCTGGTTCATCAGGTTGCCGGCCAGGATAAAGAAGGGAATGGCCGTCAGGCTGAATTTACTCATGCCCACAAAGATGCGCTGGGCGCCGGTAATGACCGACACATCCAGCGGCACCGTCTGCAGGATGGCGATGAGGGACGAGATGCCAATGGAATACGAGATGGGCACACCGACGATCAGCAGGACCGCCAGCACGACCACGATGATGAACAAAGACTGAATGGCCATACCTTACGCCTCCTTTCCGTCCGGGGTGCCGCCTTTGCAGATATCCGCAATATTCAGCACGGTGTAGATCATGTTCAGGATACCGCACAGGGGCATGACCACATAGAACACGCCCACCTGCACCCCCAGGGAGGAGGTCATCTGGCCCATGGCCAGCTGGGTGATGGTCACGCCGCCGTACACCAGAATAATGGCCGAGAAGGCAAACGCCACCAGTTCCCCAAAGATGTTCAGCAGTTTTTGCACCGCAGGGCTGAATTTTTCCAGCACAATGGGGATATTCATGTGGCCCCGTTCCCCGGTGACCAGGGACGCGCCCAGCAGGCTGGCCCAGGCAAACAGGTAAGAGACCAGTTCCTCCGACCAGGAGGAGGGGTTTTTCAGTACATAGCGGGTAAAGACCTGCCAGCAGGTCAGCACCACCATGGCGATGAAGCTGACGCCCGCCAGCACGTTCAGGGCGCGGGTCAGCGCATTACGAAGACTTTTCATTCCGCAGCACCTCCCTTAGGATTCCGTCGAGGGATACTGCTCGTTGTATGCCTGGATGGCGTCGTAAATGGGCGCCAGGTCGGGGTACTTCTGGAGCATATCCTCGTGCATGGGGGCGCAGGCTTCCTGGAAAGGCTTGGTGTCCGGGTACAGGAAGGTCACGCCCTGTTCGTTGGCAGCGCGGTCCTTGGCCGCTTCCACAGCGGTCTGCCATTCCTCCCGCTGGACCTGGTTCACCAGTTCAAAGCCTTCCTCAAAGATGGCCCGTTCCTCTTCGCTCAGCCCGTCCAGGAAGGCCACGTTGCCGATCAGGATGTCGGGGATCATCTGGTGCATATCGTAGGAGTAATATTTGCAGACATCGCCGTGACCGTTGTCGGTCAGGGCCAGTTCGTTGTTTTCGGCGCCGTCAATGATCTTGGACTGCAGCGCCGTATATACATCGCCAAAGCCCATGGGGGTGGCGGAGCCGCCCAGCAGGTTCATCAGCTGCACGTTGGTGGGGGACTGCTGCACACGGATTTTCAGGCCCTTCAGGTCGGCGGGGCTGTTGATGGGGGTGTTGACGGTATAGAAGTTGCGGGTACCGGCGTCCAGCCAGGTCACAGCCTCAAAACCGGCCTGCTTGGTGGACTCAAAAATCGGCCCGGTGATGGCCTCGTCGTCCATGGCGGCATGGTACGCCTCGCTGGAAGCAAACAGGTAGGGCAGGTTGAACAGGGTGTAGTTGTCGCTGAACGTTTCCAGCAGGGAGTTGGACGCCACGCAGAAATTGATGGCGCCGGTCTGGGTCAGCTGTACCATTTCGTTCTGGGAACCCAGCAGCTCACTGGGGAACACTTCCACGTCGTATTTGTCGCCCAGTTTGCTCTCGATGAATTCCTCAAAAGCCACCAGTGCGATGTGGGTGGGGTGGTTGGTGGACTGGTTGTGCCCGATGCGGATGATCTGCCGCCCGTTGGACGCCGATGCCCCGCAGCCGCCCAGCACCGCCGTCAGCAGCACCGAGGCAGCCACCATCGCAGCCGCGCGAAATGTTCGTTTCATAAGGTTTCATCCTTCTTTCTCCAATGGGTGTTGCGGCGTGTACCGTCGGGGTTGCCTCCTTTCCGGTCCCGGTCCGCCCGCCGCGGCGCGGCCCCGGTTTGTTTTGCCCCGGTTCGTTTTCGGGGGCGTTATATGATAACACCTTAACACAAAATTCACAACCTTGTAAAGGCGTAGAATGGCCAAAAAGTCCCTGCAATTTTTGGCAGGGGGCCCGCCGGCAGCCGGGGCATCCCCTGCGGGCCTTGCGCCCTGTTGCCGGGCCATGGTATAGTAAAGAAAAACGGCTGCCGGATCTGTGGAGGAAGGCTGTTTTTTTGTGAAACGTTCCCACGGATTTTTGCAAGGGCTGCGCGCCGCGGGCCGCCCGCAGACCGTCAGGGGCTTTTCCCCCGGGTGGCGGTGTTTTATTTCATTTCGTATTATAAGAAGGAATTATACAATGCGTAGAAAAGACAGAGAGATCACCGATTTTGCCGCCATGACCGACATCGTGCAGGCCTGCCGCTGCTGCCGGCTGGGTCTGACCGATACCGACGGCACCGCCTATATTGTGCCGCTGAACTTTGGTTTTACGGTGGAGGACAAGACCCTCACCCTCTGGTTCCATGGGGCGGCGGAGGGCAAAAAGCTCGACCTTTTGCGCCAGGCCTCCGTGGTCACCTTTGAGATGGACACCGACCACCAGCTGATCCCCGGCGACCAGGCCGCCGACTATTCCTTTGCCTACCGCAGCGTGATGGGCCGCGGCACCGTGGAATTTGCCGCCGGGGAGGAACAGCGTCTGCAGGGGCTGCGGTGCATTATGGAACATTACACCCACCGCAGCGACTGGCCGGTGCCCCCGGCCATGGTGCGGGCCACGGCGGTATTCTGCCTGCGGGTCACCGGCTGGACGGCCAAAGCCCACCGGGCGCCCTGAGGGCGGCCGGTTTTTTCTATCACCAAGGGAGAACTGTGTATGAAGATCCTGTTGCTGGAGGATGACCCCGCCATTGCCGGGGCCCTCGGGACATTTTTGACCGAAAAAGGCTGCACGGTCACCGGCTGTGCCAGCCTGGCCGGGGCGCGGCAGCTGCTGGAGGACGGCCTGCCCGACGCGGCGGTGCTGGACTGGAACCTGCCCGACGGGGACGGCGCGGCCTTTTGCCGGGAACTGCGGCAGCGCTATCCCCGGCTGGCCATTCTGCTGCTGACGGTGCGGGGGGACACCCGGGATGTGCTGACCGGCTTTGCCTGCGGCGCCGACGATTATGTAACCAAGCCCTTTGACCGGGAGGTGCTCTATTCCCGGCTGCTGGCCCTTTGGCGGCGCAGCGGCGGCAGCGGGGCGGATGATGCCCTGACCTGCGGCGGCATCCGGCTGGACGAAGCCCGGCAGGCAGTGACCTGCGGGGGTGTGCCGGTGGCCCTGGCGCCGCTGGAATACCAGCTGCTGCAGGTACTGCTGCAAAACAAGGGGCGCACCGTCACCCGGCAGCAGCTGCTGGAATCCCTGTGGGACCACAACGGGCATTTTGTCAACGACAACACCCTGACCGTGACGATGAAGCGTCTGCGGGAAAAGCTGGGCCGTCCCGCCTGCATCAAAACGGTGCGCAGTTTCGGCTACCGGCTGGAGGAGGACGCCCCATGAACCACACCTGTATCCCCCGCCGGGCCGCCCGGCTGCTGCCCCCGGTGCTGGGGCTGCTGGCCGCAAGTCTGCTGGCCGTAACGGCGGCGGTCAGCCTGCTGGCTTTCTGGCACAGCCGGCAGCAGCTGGCCCTGCTGGACGGGTTCTGCACCGCGCTGGTAGCCCGGGCGCCCCAGAGTGCCGACGCCGTCTACGCCCTGGCCAAGGAAGGGAACTTTGCCGCCCCCGGCACACCGGGGGTGCTTTCGGCCCTGGGGTACCGCCCGGGGGATTTTGCCGACGGCACCGGGGCCCTGTACGCTGCGGCGGCTGCCGGGTTCGGGGTGGGGGCCGCCCTTTTTGCGGCGGCTTTGCTGGCAGTGCACCGCCGTGCCGACCGGCAGCGGCGGCAACTGATTGCCCTGCTGGACGCAGCCCGCAGCGGACGCCCGCTGCCCTTGCTGGACCACCCGGACGCCCCGGCCGAAGGCAGCACCGCCCAACTGGGCGACGAGATCGAAAAGACCGTCACCCAGCTGACCCTGACCCGGGAAGCGGCGGTGAAAGCCCGGGACCGCTTTGCCCAGAACCTGGCCGATATTGCCCACCAGCTGAAAACCCCGCTGACCGCTTTGGGGCTGGCCGCCCAGCAGGCGGGGCCGCTGGTCCACAGGGCGATGGCTCCCCAGCTGGACCGGCTGACCCGGCTGGAGGAATCCCTGCTGCTGTTGGCCCGGCTGGACGCAGGCACACTGCCTCTGCGCGCCGAACCCGCTGACCTGTTCACCCTGCTGACCCTGGCGGCGGACAACCTGCAGCCGCTGGCGGACCGGGCCGGGGTGACGCTGGCGGTGGCCGAACAGGGTGCGGTCACGGTCCGGGCGGACCCGGACTGGACCATGGAAGCCCTGCTGAACCTGATGAAAAACTGTGTGGAACACGCCCCCGCCGGGAGCACCGTCCACTGTAGCTACCGGCAGAATCCCCTGTATGCCCAGGTGGTCATTCAGGACCGGGGGGCAGGCTTTGCCCCCGCGGACCTGCCCCATCTGTTTGAGCGGTTCTACCGCGGGCAAAACGCCCGGCCGGACAGCACCGGCATCGGGCTGGCCATTGCCAAAGAACTGCTGGAACGGCAAAAGGCCCTGCTCACTGCCGACAACGCCCCCGAAGGCGGCGGCCGCTTTGAGGTGCGGTTTTACGGCTGATTGTCACCGGGATGTCATCTTGGGGTGGTAGAATGGTCCCCAAAAAGGAGGAGATTCCATGGAATTGCTGCAATGCACCGGCCTGAAAAAAGTCTACGGCCGGGGCGATACCGCCGTGTGCGCGCTGGACGGTCTGGACCTGACGGTGGAACGCGGGGAATTTACAGCCATTGTGGGGGCATCCGGTTCGGGCAAATCCACCCTGCTGCACATTCTGGCCGGTGTGGACAAGCCCACCGCCGGCAAGGTGCTGGTGGACGGGGTGGACGTAGGTGCCCTGGACCCCACCCGGGCAGCCCTGTTCCGCCGCCGCAAGGTGGGGCTGGTCTACCAGTTTTTCAACCTGATCCCCACCCTGACGGTGGAGAAAAACATCACCCTGCCCCTGCTGCTGGACAAACGCCGCCCCGACCCGGAAGCACTGGACCGGCTGGTGGCCGCGCTGGGGCTGCAGGATAAGCGCAAGGCCCTGCCGGGGCAGCTTTCCGGCGGGCAGCAGCAGCGGGTGGCCATTGCCCGGGCGCTGTGCTACCGCCCCGCCCTGCTGCTGGCGGACGAACCCACCGGCAACCTGGACCGGAAAAACAGCACCGAGATTCTGGACCTGCTTCGCCTTTGCCACCGGGAACTGGGCCAGACCATACTGCTGGTGACCCACGACGAAACCCTGGCCGCCCAGGCGGACCGGGTGGTCACCCTCAGCGACGGGCGGGTGGTAAGCGACCGCAAACGGGGGTGATGGGGATGTGGAAGGATTTTTCCCGCAGTTATCTGGCCCGCAACCCCGCCGCGGCCCGGACCATCGGGGTGGCGGCGCTGGCCGCCGCGTTTTTTCTGGCGCTGCTCTGCGGCCTGTTCAGCAACGCCTGGTCGTATGAGGTGGACCGCATCTGCCGGGAGGAAGGCAGCTGGCAGGCCCGGGTGACCCTGCCCCTGACCGGCTCCGCTCTGGAGGAAGCCCTCACCGCCCTGGAACAGTTTGCCGCCGTGGACACCGTCACCCCCAACGCCGGACTTTCCGGCGAAGGGGCAACGGTGGTGGAGCTGACCTTCCGGCACAAGGCCGCCGCCTACGAAACCCTGGACCTGATCCAAACCCGGCTGGGCCTGACCGACGACCAGGTGGAAGCCCACGACACTTTGTTGTCCCGCTATCTGGTCACCGACCCCCGGGACGCCACGCCGCCCTTGCTGCTGCCCTTTTTGCTGGCGGTATGGGGTGCGGCCGTGCTGGCCCTGGTCCTGCTGCTGCGCAACGCCTTCGAGATCACCATGCAGGCCCGGCTGCACCAGCTGGGGCTGCTGGCCAGCATCGGCGCCACGCCCCGGCAGCTGCGCCTTTGCCTTTTGCAGGAAGCCGCCGTTCTGGCCCTGCTGCCCCTGGCGGCGGGCACAGCCCTGGGCTTTGGGGGCTGCGCGGCGGTGATCGCCGCGGTCAACCGGGCCGCCGCCGACCTGCCCGGCCGCGTGCCCGCTGTATTCCGGCTGTCGTGGCCGGTGGTGGCCGTGGTATTGCTCACCGCCGCTTTGACGGTGTTTCTTTCCGCCTGGCTGCCCGCCCGGAAACTCAGCCGCCTTTCCCCGCTGGAAGCCCTGCGGGGCGCTGCCTGCCCCGCACCGGGCCGGCGCATCAAACGGCGCGTCCATCCCCTGCTGGCGGTCTGCTTCGGCATCCGGGGCGAACTGGCGGGCGGCGCTCTGTACGCCCGCAAAAAGTCGCTGCGCATCGCCAATGTTTCGCTGCTGCTCTCCTTTATGGGCTTTACCGCCATGCTCTGCTTTTTTACCCTGTCGGACATCAGCACCCGGCAGACCTACTTTGAACGGTATCAGGATGCCTGGGACGTGATGGCCGTGGTGTCGGACACCGGCCTGGACAGCTTTTCCCTGACGGAATCCCTGACCACTCTGCCCGGGGTGGAGGACGGTGTGGTCTACCAGAAGCAGGAAGCCCATGCCCTGCTGCCTGCCGCCGCCCAGAGCGACCCGCTGCAGGCCCTGGGCGGTCTGCCCGCGCTGGCCGGGGAGGACGCCGTGGCCCTGGGGGACGGCTGGCTGGTGGATGCCCCCGTGGTGGTGCTGGACGACGCGGCATTCCTGCGGTACTGCCGCCAGGCGGGGGTGTCCCCCTCGGTGGACGGGGCGGTTCTGCTCAACCGCGTGTGGGACAGCCTGCACAGCCATTTCCGCAACCGGCAGTACCTGCCCTTTGTGCAGCCGGGCACCGCCGCCCTGACCCTGGCCGATGCGGACGGCACCCCGCTGGGGGAACTGCCCCTGACGGGCCTGGCCGACACCCCGCCCAATTTGCGGGAGGAATATGACTCCTATACGTTGGCCCTCTTTTGCCCCCAAAGCCTGTGGACCCGCTGGACCCGGGAGCACCCGCTTCCCGCCCGGAACCAGACGCCGGAAGTCTGTGTGCGGCTGCTGGGGCAGGAGGGCATCACCCTGGCCCAGTGCCAGGCATTGCAGGCCGAGGCCGCCGCTTTGCTGGACGATGCCGGCTGCACCTATACCATCGAGAACCGCCTGGAGGAACGGCTGGTCAATGACCGGATGATCCGGGGCATGGAACAGATTCTGGGTGCCTTCTGCCTGCTGCTGGCCGCCATCGGGCTGGCCAACGTTTTCCTCAACACCCTGGGGTTTGTGGGCCAGCGCCGCCGGGAATTTGCCCGGTACCTTTCCATCGGCATGACGCCGGGGGAACTGCGCAGTCTTTTCTGGATCGAAGCCGCTGTGCTGGCGCTGCGCCCGCTGGTCATCACCCTGCCCCTCACCGCACTGGTGGTTGCCTTTATGCTCCGGGCCAGCGCGCTGGACCCCGCCCTGTTCCTGGCCGAGGCCCCCTTTGTGCCGGTGGCCCTGTTCGCCCTGCTGCTGGTGGGCTCGGTAGCCCTGGCCTACGCCCTGGGCGCCCGCAGGATTCTAACCGCCGACCTCTCCCAGCTGTTGAAGGACGATACCCTGCCCTGACAGACCGCGGCCCCCTGCTGCCGGAATCCCCGGCCAGGGGGGTTACCGCATACGGCCCTCTTCGGTTCCTATAAAACAATCCCCCGCTGCAGGTAATTCCGTTTCCTGCAGCGGGGGATTTTCTCTGTTTTGTAGCGGCCTGCCGTCACCGTTTCCGGTGGGCCGGTTTCATCATTCGCCAAATACCTTGCAGTAGTCGGCCTTGAATTTCTCAATGCCGGAATCGGTCAGGGGATGATGGAGCATCTGCTCGATCACCTTGTAGGGCACGGTGGCAATGTCGGCACCGGCCAGGGCGCAGTCGGTCACATGGATGGGGTTGCGCACGCTGGCGGCGATGATCTGGGTCTCGATATCCGGATAGTTCAGGAACATATCGTGGATGGTCTCGATGAGCTCGATGCCCCGCTGGGAGATGTCATCCAGCCGGCCCAAAAAGGGGCTGACGTAGGTGGCACCGGCACGGGCGGCCAGCAGCGCCTGGTTGGCGCTGAAGATCAGGGTGCAGTTGGTGGGGATGCCCTTGGCGGAGAGGGCCTTGATGGCCTTGAGGCCTTCGGCGGTCATGGGAATCTTGACCACCATATGCTTGGGGTCCAGGGCGTAGATGGCTTCGCCCTCTTTCACCATGGTCTCGGCGTCGGTGGTGGTGGCTTTCACCTCACCGCTGATGGGCCCGTCCACGATGGTGGCGATCTCCGCCAGGGTCTCGGCATAGTCGCGGCCTTCCTTGGCGATCAGGCTGGGGTTGGTGGTGACGCCGGCGATGACGCCCATGTCGTTGGCGGCGCGGATCTCCTCCACGTTGGCGGTATCAATGAAGAATTTCACTGTAAAAGACTTCCTTTCCGTGCATCAGGCCCAGGGGTTCTCGGTGGGATAGGGCAGGGTCTTGGGCTGGTTGTAGGCAATATCGCCGATGCCCAGGTACTTGAAGACCTCGAACAGGGCCTTGCCGCAATGGCTGAAGGCCACCGCGCCGTGGTGGGGGTAGCGCTTCTGCACCAGAACGTGACGGTAGAAGCGGCCCATCTCCTTGATGGCGAAGATACCGATGCCGCCAAAGGAGCGGGTAGCCACCGGCAGCACCTCGCCCTCGGCG
>NZ_JACJKP010000686.1 GCF_016901605.1 Gemmiger formicilis | reverse complement strand
CTGCGCCATCACGCTGGTCGTGGCCGCAGTGGGCACCCTGCTGGTCTGCCTGGGCGTATCCTCGTACGACAAGCCCGAAACTTTTCTGGGAACCAAGAAGTCTGAGCCGCTGAAAATGGGGGATATTATCGAAGTGCTGATGCACAACAAACCTCTGCAATGCTACATTGCCTCCAACGCCTCGGACAAATTGGCCCAGCAAGTAGCCAGTCAGGCCGTCATCAACACCCTGTTCAGCGGC
>NZ_JACJKP010000685.1 GCF_016901605.1 Gemmiger formicilis | reverse complement strand
CGGGGGTGGCATACACGGGCAGTTTGGCGCGGGGGTCCAGTTTTTTGCAGGAAACGGTCATTTGCATACAAAACCTCTCAGTTGTTGGTATAGTATAGCCCACGGGTGAACTCACTGTCAAACGATTGCCCCGCCGCCAGCGCTGCCAAAATCTGGGCTGCACGGGCAGGGGATTCCGTGGTAAAAGCCGCGACCGCCACATCAACAGGCAGTTCGGCCAGCCGGTCGCCCATGTACAGGGG
>NZ_JACJKP010000684.1 GCF_016901605.1 Gemmiger formicilis | reverse complement strand
AAGTCCAGCTGCACCACATAACCGTCCAGGGCCATCTTCCGCAGATAGGCTTCTCGGTTTCTCGTCCCAATTTGGGACATTTTCTGCTCGATCAGCGCCAGTTCCTCCGGGGAGACCCGGAAATTCACCTGGACTTCCCGTTTGCGCTTCGGGGCGCTCACCGTTCCGGCTCCTTCTTCTTATGGGTCAGAGCTTTGGCAGCAGTCTGTTTCGGTTCCTGCTTCAAATGTTCCCGAACCGAG
>NZ_JACJKP010000683.1 GCF_016901605.1 Gemmiger formicilis | reverse complement strand
GTAAAAACCGAGGATCGTTTCCCCAATATGGAGGCATTCATCGGGGCACTGAACGGGCGCGTTTCCGTACAGGATCAGGTGGCGGCCAGTATCAGCCAGCGCACCCAGGCTACCGCTTACAGGCAGGAAGGCTACGGGCAGATTGCCTATCAGCAGCCCGCCTATAACGGCGGGGGTGCTGCGGCAGGAAAGCCCTCTGCGTTCTCCCGGTTCCTTTCCTATATGAAAGCCAATCCGGTGGT
>NZ_JACJKP010000682.1 GCF_016901605.1 Gemmiger formicilis | reverse complement strand
TGGGCGGGCTGTGCGCCTATCCGGTAGCCATTCTCTTTATGGGCCAGGCCGCCGGGGATATTGCCTTCTACGCCTACATTATCCCCTTCCTGGTATCCACCGCCGCCGGTTCCGTTCTGTCCGGCGTGCTGGTTTACGCTCTGCGCAGCACCGGCGCTTTGAACCGGATGCAGAAAACTCTTTCTCACTAAAAGGAAACGCCTATGTTTGCACCCCTGCTCCAGAATCTGCGGAACCGGCGGC
>NZ_JACJKP010000681.1 GCF_016901605.1 Gemmiger formicilis | reverse complement strand
AAGCAGGCGTCACTCACAAAAATGCAGTTTGGTTCTTCTGGCTGTTTCCACATGGCAGGATAAATTTTGAGCTCTTTGGAGGATGTGCCTTGCTGAAGAATGATTTTGTCATTGCCCACAGAAATGTAAACGCCTGCTTGTTCCAAGATGCTTTTCAGCGGCATAAGCATACGAACTTGTTCTATGACTGAAGCCATATGGGGCCGCGCTCCGTCCTTTGCCCAGTGCAGGAGCTCCAAAGCT
>NZ_JACJKP010000680.1 GCF_016901605.1 Gemmiger formicilis | reverse complement strand
AGGCAGTGGCACCGGCTTGTTCCAACAGAGTGCAGGCCCGCACGGCCAGTTGGTTCATCCAGGCGGGCTGTAATTTGCAGTCATCGCAAGCTACAATGCGGTGGCTTCGGCCGGCATAAAATCCGGTGACAAGATGCCCGGATTCATCTTCCCCAACCGGAAGCTGCACTTTGTTGCGGTATCGGTCTGTGGATGGCGCGGGCAGTGCCGGCAGCACAGGAACATCCAACTTTCCCAACCGGC
>NZ_JACJKP010000679.1 GCF_016901605.1 Gemmiger formicilis | reverse complement strand
TGGTGCACCATCGGGGACTCGAACCCAGGACCCACTGATTAAGAGTCAGTTGCTCTACCAGCTGAGCTAATGGTGCATAATAGCAATCTCCGGGCCGGGCCTAAGGCTCGGCCCGGAGGCTGCTTTCTTTGAGAAGCCGGCATCTACCTATTTTCACAGGCCGTCTCCAGCCAACTATCTTCGGCACAAGTGAGCTTAACTTCTGTGTTCGGAATGGGAACAGGTGGAACCTCACCGTCATCGA
>NZ_JACJKP010000678.1 GCF_016901605.1 Gemmiger formicilis | reverse complement strand
TTTCCTGTCCAAGATCATCTTCTGGCAGGCGTCGGATTTTGGCGGTTTTCTGGCAGAGCGGGTGCTGCTCAGTGTGGTGATTGCCGGGCTTTCCGGGGTGGATACCAGCATCCTCTATCTCTGCGCCGGGCAGGAAAACAGCCAACACGTGTTTGGCGTCTACAACAGCCTGGGCATGGCGGGGCTGCTTGCCGCCTCAGCGGTGTATACCCTTTTTGTGGGGGAGAACTACCGTCTGGCAGGT
>NZ_JACJKP010000069.1 GCF_016901605.1 Gemmiger formicilis | reverse complement strand
TGTTAAATCAGAAAGCGGATGCATCGTGGTGTACAAAGCCGCCCAACTCCTGGCTGTTTGTTAACCCTTGGGCAAAAGCTTTGGCGCGCATAGCGGCGTAAAACTCGGCAAAGGTGGCGGCCATATAAGGCGAAAGGAAGAAGGAACCAATTCCAAAACTAAGCAGGCACAACAACATCCACCCCAGGAAAGAGAGCTCCAACAGGAAGTAGTGCAGCTTTTCTCCGTACATCATTTCTTTGCTCAGCTGCATGGCCCGGCTGGTGGTCATGTAGGGGTTTTCTGCCAGCAGGTAGGGGACCATCGCATAGCAATAGGCCCAATAGATGCCGGGGATCAGAAACAGGACCATTCCTACCGCAATTTTTAGGGAAACCAGAAATTCTACCTTTACTACATTCAGGTAGGGCGTACGGAATACACTGAAAAGGGTTCCTATCGGAGACGGACTTTGCCGGCTTTCCATAAAATAACGGCAACGGCCCACGGTCAACGGCGAACCGATGAAAGTGCTCCACAGAATGGAAAAGATCCAGTAGAGCAGTAGTCCCCCCAGAATCAGCAACAGGGTAGAGGTTGGCAGGTTAGACAGTCCGTCCGACGGGCTGTTCACGGAGTAGGTGACATTCAATCCAATCCCACCGCCCAGCAGCGAAGCAATCAGGCAAACGACAAAAGAGCGCCAGTAACGTCCCACAAGAGCATTGCGGGCGTTGGTTTTTAGCATAGAACAAGTCCACATGGTGTTTGTACCTCCATCTTTTACACACATTATAGCAAATCAGGCGGGGAAAGCAAGCAAAAACGTTTTTTTAAATGGCGTTTCTACGTCTATTTTTGTAAAAACAAAAATATTTTGAAATTTTTTGATTTTTTTCAAAAAAACGCTTGACTTTTCGGGGGGACCTGGCTATAATAATACACGTCGCCCGGGTCACGAGGCAAACGAAAGACACGGAAACGACAGCAAATATGCGGATGTGGCGGAACTGGCAGACGCGCTAGATTCAGGTTCTAGTTCCCTTAAAAGAGTGTGGGTTCAAATCCCTTCATCCGCACCAAATCCCGAACACGAAAGTGTTCGGGATTTTTCTTTAGATAAAGCAAGCCAATGATCTTTCCCGGCGCTATGCGAGTAGGTCAAAGCGAGGCGCCCCGGGTGAGGATGGCCGGACCATACAAAGTAAAGAAAGAGGAACGCCATGTCCGCGACCAGAAAGAAATATTTTGCCCGGCTGGTGGGGCGCTGTTTGATTTTTGTATTGTGCATCCTCTTGTACCGGGTTCAGCCGCAAAGTTTTTTGGTGCTGGACGGTATGAATTTTTTTCGGCAGATTTCGCCTCTGCATTTTTTATGGCTGATCTGGGTCGCCGATATCTTTCTTCAGATCGTTCCCATCAAAAACAAGGTGCCGCTGGGTTCCCAAAAACTTTTTGCCAACCGATTCAAACCGTTTCGCGGAAAAATCAATTATAAGGCTCTCAAAAACTATATTGTCAGCACAACGCTGGCGGCCTATAAAGTGTTTGTGATCTGGTGCCTGTTGGTTGCGGTGATCGGAATATTGTTCGCCTGCGGTGTCATCAGCAAGTTTGCACTGTTTATGATCTCGGTACTGTTTTATGTCTGCGATTTGATCTGTGTATTGATCTGGTGTCCCTTTCGCCTGATTATGAAAAACCGATGCTGCACCACCTGCCGGATTTTTAACTGGGATCACCTGATGATGTTCTCACCGTTGATTTTTATGGGTGGTTTCTTTGCGGTTTCGTTGGTGGTGATGTCTGCTGCGGCGTGGCTCGTCTGGAAACTGTGCGTGATGATGTATCCGGAACGTTTCTGGGACCACTCCAACGCAGCGTTGCAATGCTCAGAATGTACCGATAAGCTTTGCACCCAGTATTGCCGCAAGCTGCGCACAGACCCGTAAACGGCTGTGTAAGGCGTCAATTTGGGCCTCATTGGCAAGCAAAGCCCCGGATATTTCGACAAAACCCAAGAAAAAGATTGTAATAATTTGCCCCCCTCCTGCATAGGCTATCCGGCAGGAGGGGATTTTTTATGCCCGGACATCCAATTGTAAAAGGATTGCTTAAACTGTTCCTGGTACTGCTGATTCTTTTGGCAGGGGGGCTGTGGTTTGTAGCCAATGCATTGCCCGATACTTTTTATACCGCCGGCCTTGGTAAAGAACTCCGGATTGCTTCCATGCCATGGGTCACCGTGCAGAACACACAAAAACAGGTAGAAGAGGCAGACAGCACCAACCCGGATAAGAGCCAGAATGTAACGCTGGCCTTGTTCGGTACGGTGCCGCTGAAAACCGTACGCACGGTTCAGGTGGAACAGCGCAGCGTACAGGTCTGCGGTACACCTTTTGGGGTGAAGATGTTTTCTGACGGGGCCTTGGTGGTGGCGTTCTCGGATCAGTATACAGCGCTGGGAACCGAAAACCCGGCCAAGGAAGCGGGACTGAAACTGGGGGACTTGATCGTTTCGGCGGGCGGTCATGCGGTGCGCAGCAATGAAGAACTGACGCAAGCCATTACACAGGCGGAAGGGAAGCCGCTCAGCATTGTATATCAGCGGGAAGGGCAGCAATATACTACCTCCCTTACGCCCGTACAGGACGCCGCAACGGGCGCTTACCGCGCAGGGTTGTGGGTACGGGATTCCAGCGCAGGAATTGGGACCATGACATTTTTGGACCCGCTTAACGGTACGTTTGCGGGCCTTGGCCACGCAATCAGTGATACCGATACCGGTGCGGATATTACACTTCTTTCGGGGGAGATCGTGCCGGTTGTGATCACCGGCTACGTGAGCGGGGCCGCCGGCAGCCCCGGAGAACTGCGCGGAGAGTTTTCCGCTGCTGCGGCCGGCACGGTATTGGCCAACGATACCACCGGGGTATATGGCCGTTATACGGGAGCGACTGCGGGGCAGTCCTGTGTGGTCAGGCAGCCCCAGGAAATCGCCCTGGGGGATGCGGAAATCTGGACGACCATTTCCGGCGGAACGCCCAAGCGCTACACTGTGCGTATTGAGCAGGTCAACATGACCAGCAGTGACCCCAACCGCAATCTTCTGATTAAGGTGACGGACCCGCAATTGCTGGCTGCCACAGGCGGCATTGTGCAGGGGATGAGCGGAAGCCCTATTGTGCAGAACGGGTGCCTTGTGGGGGCTGTGACCCATGTGCTTGTAAATGATCCGGCCAGGGGATACGGTATTTTTGCTACCACAATGTTGGAAAAGGCAGACAGCATCTCCCAGGTAAATCTGGCGGGATGAAAACAGAGGCCTGGGATTAGAAATCCAGGCCTCTGTTTATTTAAGGGGGAATTACCTGGTACCGGTTTGCAGAAATACAAATACACACGTTGTAGGAGCGTTGATTTCCAAGGCTCCTGAATCAGGCGCGGACACTTGGCGCAGCTCGGCATGGGGGATTCTGTTGCAGTGTGACGATAAGCAGCACCAAAAAGGGAAATTGGAAGAAAATTCCTGCAATTCCAGGTACGCCCCGGGCGAAAAAGCGTGAAAGAAACAGAGCCGCAAGAAAAAAAGCGCATAAAAACAAATAAAAACAGAAAAACGGTCGAACGAAACTTGCTTTGAAGAGTAAAAAAATTGGAAAAGCCCCTTGCGATAGATGGAAAAATATGGTAAAATTTCCATCGTAAACGAAAACCGGCGGGGCAGGCGCAGCACCGTTTGATGGTGCAGTGATCATCCGAACGCCTTGAACCCGAGATATGTCTGGAGGATATGACGATGGAAAAGATCAAGTTCGTGATGACCGATACCGGCGCGCAGGTTTCTGCCCTGTGCCGTCAGGCATTGGAAAACAAAGGGGTTACGGTGACTGTTTGTGAGAAAAACGGTAACAAGGCACTGGAAACACTCCTCAATGTACATCCGCAGGCGGTTTTGTTGGATGCGTTCATGCCGGATCTGGATGCAATCACGGTCAAGCAGCGTTACGAAGCACAAAATACCAGCGGCACACGGACTACCTTTTTTGTCACGGGAGCTTTCCAAAGCGAAGAAATGGAACAGGAACTGCTGGACAACGGGTTTTCGTTTTTCTTCGTCAAACCCTTTGACGAAAGCGTTCTTGTCAGCCGCGTTCTGAAGGCCGCAGGTGGCAGCAGCCGTCCCCAGAGCAGTTCGCAGGATTCCGATGAAATGACCGTCACGGAGATTCTGCATCAGATCGGTGTTCCGGCACATATCAAGGGGTATCAGTTCCTGCGCGACGCGATTCTGCTCACCACAGAGGACCACGGTTACATCAATGCAGTTACCAAACGGTTGTATCCGGAAATCGCCAAGCGCAACGGCACCACGGCCAGCCGTGTGGAACGTGCGATCCGGCATGCCATTGAGGTAGCGTGGGACCGTGGAGATGTGGATACGTTGAACAGCTATTTCGGTTACACCATTCACAATCTGCGCGGTAAGCCGACCAACAGCGAATTTATTGCCATGATCGCGGATAAAATCCGGCTGGACAAAAAGCGCCGCGCATAAATTAATAAGTCAAATTACACCGGGCTGCCTGTAAAAAGGGCGGCCCGGTGCTGCTTTTTGTAATGCGGCAACAGAAAGAAAACGGTCGAAACCGGGAACCGGCGTCTTTGCGCCGCTGCAGAAAACACTGACCGGAAAATGGATTTTGGAAGCGGAAAGTTTTTTCTCACTGCACAAAAAATCATCCGGAATTTAGTGGATTTTTTCCGGACGACCTTGTATAATAAACTTATATGTACGAAGTAAAGGGGAAGTGCGCTCTATGTCAGAAGAATCGCTGCCGACAGTAACCGCTGTGATTGTTGCGGCCGGGGCCTCGCGCCGGATGGGGTTTGATAAACTCAGTTATCGGTTGCCCAACGGGCAGACGGTGCTGGAAAAAAGTTGCACTGCACTGGCAGAGCACCCCGCCATCGGGGAACTGATTCTGGTGGCCGGGGCAAACCGGGAAATCTGCGAGCAGATCGCCGCCGCGTGCCCCAAGCCCTGCACGGTGGTGCAAGGCGGGGAAACCCGGGCGGACAGTGTCCGCAACGGCGTGGCAGCGGCCAACGGGGAACTGGTGGCCATTCATGATGCAGCGCGGCCCTTTGTAAGCCGGGCGGTAATTACCGCTGCGTTGCAGGAAGCTGCCAAAACCGGAGCGGCGGCCCCGGCTGTCCCGGTCAAGGATACCATCAAGGTAGCGGGGACGGATGGCCGTGTGCTGGATACCCCGGACCGTTCTACTCTGTATGCGGTGCAGACGCCCCAGTGCTTTTCCCGGGCGTTGTATCTGCAGGCACTTTCCGCCGTTACGGGGGGAAAAGCCCGCCTGGTCACCGATGACTGCAGTCTGTTTGAACTGGCCGGTTTGCCGGTAAGCCTGACAGAGGGCGACTATGAGAATTATAAAATCACCACAAAAGAGGACCTGAAAAAGGAGAAGACAATGCGTATAGGGCATGGATACGATGTTCACCGTCTGGTTGAGGGCCGCAAACTGATTTTGGGCGGTGTGGAAATCCCCTACGAAAAAGGCCTTCTGGGCCATTCCGATGCGGATGTGCTGTTACATGCAATCATGGATGCTGTTCTGGGCGCTGCGGCGCTTGGTGACATTGGGAAGCATTTTCCCGATACAGACCCGGCCTACAAGGGGGCGGATTCCATGGCCCTGACCCGTGCGGTAGCGGAGTTGATCCGTCAGCACGGGTATACAGTAGGCAACATTGATGCAACCATCTTGTGCCAGGCGCCCAAACTGGCGCCGCACATTGCGGCTATGCGGCAAAACATTGCCACAGCCTTTGGCGTGGAACTGGATGCCATCAGTGTGAAGGCTACGACCGAAGAACACCTTGGTTTTACAGGCGAGGGACTGGGAATTGCTGCCCATGCGGTAGCATTGCTGGAAACCTGAAAACCGCAAGTTCGTACGGCAAACTTACATAGGCGGGGAAGGAGGCCCGGCGGTTCATGCTGAAAAACCAGATGATCTCGGCAATCGCGAGCACGCTGCGTGCGTTTGATCCGGTGTCCGATACGTTGGATATTCTGATCATTTCGTTCGCGTTTTATCAATTGATTCAATTTGCGCGCAAATCCCGCGCAGGTCAGCTTGTCAAAGGCATTTTGCTGATTGTGGTGTTCTACGGTCTGGCATATGTGATGAATCTTCGCACGGTGACCTGGGTACTGAATAACGTGCTGACCATCGGTTTTACCGCTGCGGTCGTTATTTTTCAGCCGGAATTGCGGCGCACACTGGAACGTATGGGCCAGACTACATCCTGGGCCGGGCGCCTGTTCGGCAACCGGCGGGCGGACCCTTCTCTGCGTGGGGTCTGGCAAAGTGCCGTGGTAGCCATCTGCGATGCGGCAGAACAACTGTCCGACACCCGTACCGGTGCGCTGATGGTGCTGGAACGTAACAATAACCTGGATGAGATCATTCGTACCGGCACACCGATGCACGCGGATGTGATTCCCGAAATGCTGGGGACGATTTTCTATGAAGGCACCCCGCTGCATGACGGCGCCGTGGTTATTCGTGACGGTGTGATCGTAGCGGCAGGTTGTGTGTTGCCTTTGTCCAACAACCTGGAAATGGGCAAGGATATGGGTACACGTCACCGTGCCGGTTTAGGCATGAGCGAAAACTCGGATGCCATTGTGGTGATCGTCAGTGAGGAAACCGGCATTATTTCCATGGCGAAAAACGGTATTCTGATTCGCCGCCTGGATCGCCAGAATCTTTTCAATTTGCTGCAGGAGGAAATTGTTCCGCCGGAAGAAACGAACGAGACCCGCGTTCCGGCTCTGAAAAAATTGCTGCGCAAAGGAGGCGCACAAACCCATGCGAAAGCCGACTAATGCCGCGCCGAAAGCTGCCGCGAACCGCAGCAACTCGCCCTGGAATCATCCGGCGTTTTCGCTGCTGCTGGCATTGCTGTGCGGTTTTATTGCCTGGACGGTAGTAACCGTGTATATTGACCCGCAGGGGTCCATTACGGTACAAAATGTTCCCATCAATTATGCATACTCCGCGTCTACGTATACGGCGCAAGGTCTGGACATTGTGGAAAAGCCCGATATCGAAACGGTCGATGTAAAGGTGACCGGCAACAGCACGATCATCGGTAATATCCAGAATTCCGATATCATGGTGTATCCCAGTTATGCGGGGGTCAGCGGCGCCGGTAAAGTCACACTGCGCCTGCAGGCCCGTCTGGTGAACACAACGGATTTTACAGGCGATATTGAGTGTGTCGTAGAGGACCCCAAAACCATTGACGTCGTATTTGATGAAGTGAGCGAAAAAACGCTGGCCGTCACAGTAGATGCTTCGGGTGTGTCGGTGGCGGAAGGTTATATGCTGAACAAAACCGCGGCGGTTCCTGCCGAAATCACGCTGCGCGGCCCCACCTCCGAACTGGATCAGATTTCTTCGGTGGTGGCAACGGTAAGCAGCGATACGGAATTGTCGGATACCACTACCGTACCGGCAACACTGGAACTGCGGGATGAAAACGGTGACAAGATCGAACCGCAGTACACAACCATGGACAGCGAAACGGCAAACGTTACGCTGACGGTATATCAGGTGCGGGAACTGCCGTTGGTGGTTGATTTTATCGGTACTCCCAGCAACTTTGATACCAGCAGCCTCAAATATTCGCTCAGCCAGGACACCTTACGTGTGGCGGGCCCGGCCCGTACGATCAGCACCCTGGAAGAACTGACGGTGTCGGACTTTGACCTGGCACGTGAATTTGAACTGGGACGCGATTATCAGCGCCTGGTAGAACTGCCGGCAGGTATCGTTTCGCTGGATGGCGTTACCAGTGTCACGCTGAGTTTTGATACCAGTGACATGGAATCCACGACGCTCAATATCTCCAACATCAAGGCAATCAACGTTCCCAGCAACTATGAACTGGAGATCCTGTCCAGCGTGGTCACAGGGGTGACCCTGTACGGCCCGGCGGATGAGATCGAAACCATATCCGCAGACAGCGTAGTGGCGCAGATCGATTGCCAGAGCGTCAACCTGACGGTGGGGCAGCAGACCATTCCGGTCACCATTCAGATCCCGTCGTCCACACGCATCTTTGCAACGGGCAGCTACACGGTCCAGTGCGAAGTGGTTGCTAAATAAAAAATCCGAAGGAATCCGTTTTATATGCTTTTGGTTCGTAATATTCGCCTGCCGCTGACCTGCTCCGCCCCGGATGCCGAAGCGGCCGCACAGGCACTGCGCATTCTGCGTGTGCCGCCCGCCCGGGCGGCACATTGCGGGGTGGCAAAGCTTTCGGTGGATGCCCGGCACGGCAAGCCCGTGCTGGTGTATACCATTGCAGTCACGCTCAACGACGAGGGTGAGGAATCGGCTTTGGCCGGGGCCTCGCCCTGTGTCTGTTTCACACGGCCACCTAAATTTGACTTTCCCGTGGGCGATACGCCGCTGACTCACCGGCCGGTGGTGGTCGGTTTGGGCCCGGCAGGATTGTTTGCCGCATTGCTTCTGGCAAGAGCCGGTTACCGCCCCCTTGTGCTGGAACGCGGCCCCGCGCTGGCACAGCGTGTAGAGGCAGTCCGGAAGTTTGAAACCACCGGCCACCTGGATGAAAATGCCAACATACAGTTCGGAGAAGGCGGCGCAGGAACTTTCTCGGACGGAAAACTCACCACACGGGTGGGCGATCCGCTCTGTGCCTTTGTGACCCGGGCGTTTTTGGATCATGGTGCGCCGGCTGATATTGCCTGGCGCCAGAAACCTCACGTAGGGACCGACCTGCTGCGGGATGTGATTCGCAATATCCGGGGTGAAATTGAAGCGTTGGGGGGCGAGGTACGTTTCCAGACAACGCTGACCGGGCTGCGCAGCCGTAACGGTGTGCTCTGCGGCATCGAAACGACAGCGGGCAGTATAGACTGCGATACGGTCATTCTGGCAGTAGGGCACAGCGCACGGGACACGTTTTCGATGCTGCATCAGATGGAACTTCCGCTGGAATGCAAACCTTTTTCGGTTGGATTCCGGGCCGAACACCTGCAGACAGAAATTGAGAAAAGCCTGTACCATGGGGCTGCGGGGCATCCGTCCCTGCCCAGGGGCGAATATCAGCTCAGCCAGCACGTAAGCGGCGGGCGCTGTGTGTACACTTTCTGCATGTGCCCGGGCGGCACCGTATGCGCCGCAGCCAGTGAGGAAGGCGGTGTCGTTACCAACGGAATGAGTTTCCACGCTCGTGACGGCCGCAATGCCAATGCGGCGGTGGTCGTCAGCGTGGATGGAAAAGACTTTGATCAGGACCCCGCCAAGGCAGTGGCTTTTCAGCGCAGTCTGGAACAGGCTGCTTACCGTGCCGGCGGCGGGGCATATCTGGCCCCCGCAGAAACTGTGGGCAGCTTTTTGGAGGGGCGCGGCAAGCTGGAATTGCAGCGTGTGCAACCAACCTATCCCCGTGGTGTGACCCCCTGCGATCTGGGGGGTCTGCTGCCGCAAGAACTGTCCGGTGCTCTGCGGGAAGGTCTGACCGCCTTTGGCAGAAAACTGGCCGCCTACCGCGCCCCGGATGGCGTTCTTACCGGGTTGGAAACCCGCACCAGCAGTCCGGTGCGACTTCTGCGGGATGCAGATAGCCTGCAGTGTACCGCATTGCAGGGGCTTTACCCCTGCGGGGAAGGCGCCGGGTATGCGGGCGGCATCATGACCGCCGCCGTGGACGGTGTACGCTGTGCGGCGGCGCTGATGCGGGAACACAAATCTTCGGCGCAGTAAAAAGAAAGAGGAATCTATGGCAACACATCCCTATAAACCGTCGGACCATTCGGAGGAAAAACCCCGTTACACGGGCGTTTCCGACCTGGATGACATTCTCGACCAAACCATCAGCGTGGCATCGGGCATTGGTGCCGGTGTTCTGGCAAGCATTTCCGGTGCGCTGGAACAGGTGGGGGAAGCCATCGGGGCAGCCCGGCAAAAGGACGAAAATCTTCCTTTTCCCAAATGGAAACGCCGCATGGACCGGCAGCTGCAAAAAAAGAATCAGGATGATGCCGTGGCATTGGCGGTTGTGGGGTGGACGCTGGCCTCCTGTTTTGGTATAGCTGCCATTGTGATGTGGGCCCTTTCTGCGGCAGGACCGCAGGCGTTGAACGTCACCCAGGAAGAATTTATGGTCTTTCCCATTCTGATGGCCTGTTTTACGCCGTTGACCGTAGGGTTCGGCATCATGGGCGGTGTGGGAATCAAAAAATATCGCTACATCAACCGGCTTCGCCGCTATCTGCGGGTGGCACGGGATTGGGTCAGCGATGTGGTCACTCTGGCCGGGGACAGTGCATTCAGCAGGGAGCAGGTGCTGCGGGATCTGCAGCAGGCCATTGCCCGCGGTGAACTGCCCGATGCGGTTCTGGAACAGGATGGCAAGCTGTATCTGGACATCACCCGCTGTGCTCCCGAAAGGACAGCACCGCAGTCTGCAGCAGAAACGGCACCGCAACAGGAAGAACCGGTTTTGGACGATGCAGGACTCTTGCAGCGGGACGGCGCTGCGTTCCTTGATTATCTGGCGCGCAGCACCGGTAAGCTGGGTGAGAATGCGGATGAAGAGCTGGAAACCATGCGCAAAAATTGCGCAGCTATCCTGGGCTTTGTGCATAATCACCCCGAGCAATTACCCCGGGTACGGCGGTTCCGGGAATATTATCTTCCCACCACCCGCAAACTTCTGGATACAGCCCAGGGGTTGGGAAATACCGAAACGGAAAACGCCCGGGAAATCCGGCGCGATATTACCGGTATTTTGCATACGCTGAATCAGGCTTATGCCAAACTCTATGATACGCTGCTGCAGGATATCAGCCTGGATGTGTCCACAGAGATCGGCACACTGGAAACCATGCTGCGGCAGGATGGCCTGACCCACGATTTTGAAACGGACTTTAAAAATGCATGATTGTGCGGCATTGGCAAGCCGCGTTTTGTAAGGAGAGAACCACCATGAATTATCCGGCCTGGCAAATCAAAACCGCAGAACCGAACAGCGAGCAGGTGCTGGCTGAAGCGGGCTGCGGCGTCCTGCTGCGCAGGGTACTGGCCGCACGCGGGTACGATGACGCGCAGGTGGTTCATCAGCTGCTGGAGCCGGGCGGAGAACTGTCGGACCCGTTCCTGATGAAGGATATGGACAAGGCAGTGGCGCGGATTCAGCAGGCAATCGAAGAGGAAGAACCCATCGTCATTTATGGCGATTACGATGTGGACGGGATCTCCGCAACGGCTATCCTGTATGAGTGCCTTTCCAGCCAGGGGGCGCATGTGCGGTGCAAACTGCCCACCCGCGGCAGCGGTTACGGGCTTACCCGGCAAGCCTTGGAAAGCCTGGCGCAAAAAGGCTTCTCGCTGGTCGTTACGGTGGATAACGGTATTTCGGCCATTGAAGAAGCGGCCTGTGCCAAAGAATTGGGACTGGATCTGGTCATTACCGACCATCATCTTCCGGGCGAAACGCTGCCCCAGGCGGTGGCCGTCGTGGACCCCAAACGTGCAGATGACGAAAGTCCCTTCAAGGACCTGTGCGGCGCCGGCGTGGCATTCAAACTGTGTGCGGCGCTGGAAGGCTGCGAACCGACCGAACTGCTGGAAATGTACGGGGAATTTGTGGCCCTGGGAACCGTGGCGGATGTGATGCCCCTTGTGGGAGAAAATCGTGTTCTTGTGCGGGAGGGACTGAACCTTTTGCAGGACACCATGCGTCCGGGATTGCAAGCTTTGTTGGAAAGCGGCGGATATGCCGGCAAACCGGTCACTACGGATACAGTCAGTTACGGTCTGGCGCCCCGCCTGAATGCGGCCGGCCGCATGGATAACGCCTCCGTCGCCCTGAAGCTGCTGCTTTGCGGGGACGAAGAGCAGGCAACCGGAATTGCGGCACGCCTTGCGGAGATCAATATCGAACGGCAGCAGACCGAGCAGGAAGTGTTTGCCGCCGCCTGCCATACGCTGGAAGCGGACCCGGCGCGGTTGCGGGACCGGGTGCTGATCGTCTCCGGGGAGGACTGGCACGCCGGGGTGATCGGCATTGTGGCTGCCCGCCTGATGGAACGTTACAGCCGCCCGGTGATTGTAATTTCGATGCATGAAGGGGAGGGCCGGGGCAGCGGACGCGCGCCCGACACCTTTGACCTCCATGGTGCGCTGGCCGGGTGTGCAGAATATCTGATCCGGTACGGCGGCCATGCAGCTGCAGCCGGTATTGAAATTGAAGAAGAACGTTTGCTCGCATTCCGGCAGGCCATCAACGAATGGGCCGCACAAAATGCGGCCAAGCCGGCACCGGCAACGTTGCAGCTGGACGCACCGGCAACGTTGGAAGAGATTTCGCTGGAAAATGTACGGGAACTGGGCCGCCTTGCGCCGTTCGGCCGGGAAAATCCCACGCCGGTTTTGCTGGTACGGGATGCCATTGTGGACGGCGTCTGGGCCATGGGGGCGGAAGGCCGCCATACCCGCGTGCGTTTACGGCAGGGGAACCATACCCTGTTTGCTTCGGTGTTCGGCACGGCACCGCAGAAATTTGCTTATCCGGTAGGGGCAGCCGTGGAAGCCGCCTTGGAAGTATCGGTATTTACGGGACGGAACGGCCCGATGGTATCGGCACATCTTAAGGCGATCCGCCCGGCCAATCTGACCAACACACCCAGCGAGCAGGCCGCCTGGTTCGAGGCGTTCTGTACCGGGGCGGTACTGGAACCGGCCCGGGCCGAAGCATTGCTGCCGGATCGTGCCGATACCGTCATGTTGTATAAACGAATTCGCAGCGGGCAGGTATTTGCAGGGGACCTGCAGCCTACTTTTGCGGCACAGGGACCGGAGAACGCCGGCAAAATGCTGGCCAGCCTGGCAGCCTTGAGGGAATTGGGCCTGATTGAAGAACAGGATGGCCGTTGGCTGCCGGTGCCGGTTGCGCAAAAACAGGACCTGGCTGCGGCACCTGTTTTGCGCAGGCTGGCACAGCAGGCAGCAAAGCAATAAATCCAAAGGGGGAGAATTCTTATGGGAACTACCGAAACGACGAAGGAAATCAACACAGCCGAAGAAGGCAAGATGCCCATTACCTATGCCGATCTGAAAAAATTCATGATCGACAGCGGGCGCCCCTATGATTTTGATATGATCGACCGCGCCTATGCGCTGGCGGAACAGGCTCACGGGGAGCAGCGCCGCCGCAGCGGCGAGCCGTATATCTGCCATCCCTTGTCGGTGGCCCATATTCTGGTGGAACTGGGCATGGACAGCGAGAGTATTGCAGCGGCATTGATGCACGATGTGGCAGAAGACACCCCCATCACGGTGGCGGAAATCAAGCAGAAATTCGGGCCGGAAGTGTCTCTTCTGGTGGATGGCGTTACCAAATTGACGCAGATCAAATTCTCCAATGTGGAGGATCGCCAGGCGGAGAACC
>NZ_JACJKP010000677.1 GCF_016901605.1 Gemmiger formicilis | reverse complement strand
CTTCGGCCAGCATCCGGAACCCATGGCCTGACAGTCTGGCGTATCGTTCCTGGTCGCCGTCGTAGGTCATCATCATGGCGTGCATCAGGGCCTGTCCATAGGGCGAAGTGGCCACCCCTTTCGACCCGGTTTTCAGCAGGGACTTCCACGGGTAATGGCGATAGACCGGCTCCATCCGTTTCAGCAGCCACAGTTCGATGCCCGTCACATACGTTCGCTGCAGAGGGGCCGAATCAATGGCCAC
>NZ_JACJKP010000676.1 GCF_016901605.1 Gemmiger formicilis | reverse complement strand
ATGCCGCCTACCAGCAAAAAGGGAGCGGTAAAGCCGCTGCCGCGGACGCGCACATACTGGATCAGGCAGACGACGCCGGTAAGCAGTACCACGGCTCCGAAGGCATAACAGATCCACAGCAGGCTGGTCTGCGGCATAACAAGCAGCAGGACCCCCAGGACGATAAAGGCGATGCTGAGCAGCAGCATGCCGTTTTTCACGTAACGCAGCATAGGCGCACGCTCCTTCCGGTTAAATTTATACG
>NZ_JACJKP010000675.1 GCF_016901605.1 Gemmiger formicilis | reverse complement strand
GTTCCGCATTCAGCCGCTTGCTCTTGGAGAACACCCAGGTGATCACAAAAGCAGATACCATCGAGAGCAGCGTACCGATCAGGAAGTTGAGCATATCACCGGACTGCACGCAGACAAAGCCGATGAAACCTGCGGAACCGGGGGCCACGTTGAGCACGTTGGTCAGGGTCACGTAACCGCAGCCGATGGCAGAGCCCAGCATCGCCGCGTAGAAGGGGTATTTCATCTTCAGGTTGACGCCGAA
>NZ_JACJKP010000674.1 GCF_016901605.1 Gemmiger formicilis | reverse complement strand
GTAGAGTGATCACAAGCAGGACATTGATAAAAATAGAGCGTACCGCAAGTTTTGCGATACGCTCTATTTTGTAGCTTCTGGCCGCGTGGGGCTATACCAGTAAACACACCACCAGAATGAATTTGTCCTTCTCTACAGTGGCATCCAACGTGCCGTGATACCGTTCCGCAATTTCCCGCATACCGGGCAGGCCGAATCCATGGGTAGTCTTGTCGGCCTTGGTAGTGGAAAAATCCCGGTTGAT
>NZ_JACJKP010000673.1 GCF_016901605.1 Gemmiger formicilis | reverse complement strand
CCAGGCGGGAATGGTCGGAGGTCGACAAACTGGTAAGGCTCAATTCGTCATAACCGGTGTTGCGGCAAAGTTCCCGGGCGCAGTCACTGATCATTTTCGGGGAGCGTTCCCGGAACGGACGGTAGATCTGACCCGCCTGGCAGAAACGGCAGCCGCGGACACAGCCGCGCAGCACCTCTACGCTGGCCCGGTCCTGTACGGCTCCCACAATGGGAACCACAAAGTTTTTGGGCGGTTCGTAGTCG
>NZ_JACJKP010000672.1 GCF_016901605.1 Gemmiger formicilis | reverse complement strand
ATACGACCATTGAGCCGGTTCTCATAGTGATGCAGAAAAAAGGAAAACCAGCGCAGTTCTCGACGCTGCACGGCCTTAATAATATAATCACTCGGATTTTCATGGACAGGCGGTTCCGGGGCAAGCTGAAAGATGTGTTCCACTTCCCGCATGGTCAAGCCCTTGGGTTCCGTCAGAAAGCTGTATTTGGCACAGTAAGAAGACAGATCCCATGTCCACGCTGTATCCATTTTCCCTCACCGCCT
>NZ_JACJKP010000671.1 GCF_016901605.1 Gemmiger formicilis | reverse complement strand
ATAGTATAGCAAACTTCCGGGAAAAATGCAAATGCTTTTTTTGTCGGATTCACCTGGGCTGCACTTTTTACGGCATCCATGCATCCGGCCCCCGGTGGGGCAGGGATGCCAACATTGCACAGCATTTCAATCTTTGCTATACTATGTGTATAAAAAACTTGTTTTGCTCCAAAAGAGGTGCTTACTTATGAAAAAGAGTCATCTGGTCGCGGCGGGGGCGGCAGCCACCGCCGCTGCGGCGGCCTC
>NZ_JACJKP010000670.1 GCF_016901605.1 Gemmiger formicilis | reverse complement strand
CGTATTTTTGGCAATGGGGAAAGTTGCAACAGCCCAACCGGAAAGTGCACGCTCCAGAACAAATCCAAGACCCAGACACCAAAGTGCTTTCCGGTCCATTTCAAGGGAGGCGCACAATGCAAAATATGCCACAAAATACGTACATACGCGAATCAAGGCAAATGCACCGCAGTGGGGATCTTTGAGGATTTCCTGTTTTTTGGCCGCATCGGCATAGCTCGCCAATGCATCGCAGGTATCCGCATA
>NZ_JACJKP010000669.1 GCF_016901605.1 Gemmiger formicilis | reverse complement strand
CTGGCCATTGCTTCCTGCAACAACGTGGCCCAGGGCGGCGCCACGCTCTGCGCCATGCTGCGTACCCACGACAAAAAACTTAAAAGTGTGGCAGCCACTTCCGGCATTTCGGCGCTGCTGGGCATCACCGAACCGGCTATGTTCGGTGTAAACCTCAAACTCCGCTACCCCTTCTATGGCGCCATGCTGGGGTCCGCCATCGGCTGCGGCTATGTGACCCTGACCAACGTGCTCAACATCTCGCCG
>NZ_JACJKP010000668.1 GCF_016901605.1 Gemmiger formicilis | reverse complement strand
GCGCAAGGAGAATGCCTTGGCACTGGGAGCCGATGAAAGACGTGGTAAGCTGCGATAAGCCTTGGGGAGGAGCAAACATCCTTTGATCCAGGGATTTCTGAATGAGGAAACTCACCGAAGCTCATACTTCGGTATCATGCACTGAATCCATAGGTGCATGAGGGGAACCGCCTGAACTGAAACATCTAAGTAGGGCGAGGAAGAGACATCAACCGAGATTCCGTTAGTAGTGGCGAGCGAACGCGG
>NZ_JACJKP010000068.1 GCF_016901605.1 Gemmiger formicilis | reverse complement strand
CCGCATTGAAGTTGACCGCCTGCGCAACCATGCTCAACGAGATTTTTTCCCGGTAGTGCGCTTTCAGATAGGCAATAGCGTCCCGGATAGCCGGTGAATAATGATCGTCCTGCGGCAGACTGCGGTGAAACGGCTCAAAAACCGCGGCCACCGCCGCCTGAAGCTCCCCGATGGTATGTGCCGAACGGATCGCCTGTTCCGACTGTTCTACCCGGCTGTCCAGTTCCTCCTGCCGCTCCGTTGAAAAATGGAGCAAAATGGTGCAGAAAGAGGAACACAGCTTTTTTACCGCGTCCAGGTCCGTGGGACGGTCCTCCAAGATCTGCCGAAGCACTTCGTCCTTGATGGCAAAGGCTTCCTGATAGTTTTGGGCAAACAGTTCCTTACTGAAATTCATGCGCGCCGTTTCCGCATGGCGGATGGTCCCCGGCCCCAGCGGATCATGCAGGAACACCCACCGCTCCGGTTCGTAGAAATGGAGCCTGCAGCGCGACTGCGCTTCCTGCAGGGCTGCCGGCAAAGAGGCAAGGCCACTCTTTTTTCCGCTCAAGCCCAGCACACAGTCCATTCCGGCCGCCACCCGGAGATAATACTCTTGTAATTCGTCCAGTGAGTCACTGCCGCGAAGATTGCCCACAAACAGAAGGTGCTCATACCCCAGCGGAACAAACCTTACATTTTTGAGCGCGCTGCACTCTTCCAGGCGGTGGCGGATTTCCTGCAAGGCATCGGCATTCCGGCTCATCAGGTCCCCGGCTGCCAGCGGTTCATCTTCCAGGGCAATTCCCTGATGGCGCAACTCCTGCACGGTCGGAGGCAGGGCATCCTGCTCCATAGCCAGCTGACGGATCAGCAACTGTGTTCCCTGTTCCAACCGAACCGCGTTTTCCCCGTTATGGTGGATGGTCCGCGCCGCCTTGCAGAGAAGATCCCGCATGCTTTCCATCGTGATCTCTGTCTTAAGAATATACTCTGCCGTACCGTTCTGCAAGGCAGTACGCGCATAGGAAAAATTATCGTGGCTGGTCAGAATGATCACGTGGGCCGGACGGACGGCCTGAATTTGTGCCACCATCTCCAACCCGGACATGCCCGGCATCTCAATATCCGTAACCACAATGTCCGGCAATTCACGGCGGTACAGTTCCAGTCCCTGTGCGCCCGTAGCCGCAGAACCCGCCAGCACAAATCCTTCCAGCTGGCTGATGCAGTACTCCAGCCACCGGCGGATGGGGCTGTCGTCATCCACTACAAGTACTTTTAGCATGGGAGTTCCCTACCCTTCTCTTCCGCAGGTATTCTGAGCACGATCCGTGTTCCGCGCCCTTCCTTGCTGTCAATGGTCAGCCCCCAGGACGGGCCGTAATGCAGCCTGATCCGGTCATACACATTCTTGATGCCGAGATGGGGGCGGTCGGTCACGGCGGGTGACTCCATCACCTGCCGCACTTTTTCCGGCGACATACCAACGCCATTGTCTTCCACTTCGATAACAACCGCATCCCCCTGGCGGCGGGCAATCACGGTGATCATACCGCTGCCGCTTTGCATATTGATACCGTGCTGGATGGAATTTTCCACCAACGGCTGCACCAGCAACTTGGGCAGACAGCAGCGGGCCGCGGCTTCGTCGTATTCAATCATACTGTCAAAGGCATGGTCGTAGCGGTATTGCTGCAAAGTCAGATACTCCCGCAGGCTTTCCATCTGCTCCGCTACCGTGACTTTTTCCTTTTGGGTAGACAGAATTTCTCTGAGAATGGCAATAAAATGCGTCAGCATAATGGTAGCATCCTCATTCCGATGCATGTCCACCATGCATTTGATGGAAAAAGCGTATTGTAAATAAAATGTGGGTTGATCTGTGCCTGCAGCCAGTTCAGTTCGATCCGCCGCTTTTGCTGCTCGTTTTTGCTGATGCTCTCGATCAGTCCGCGGATGCACTCCATCATATCGGCCATGCCCCGGGACAACTCATTCAGTTCGGTATAGCTGGAGATGGCAAAGGTCTGGTGCAGATTGCCCTGCTCCACATCCCGCAAATCATCCCGCAGTGTCTGAATGGGCGCGGCAATCCGCCGGGAGAAATGCCAGGCCATGACGATACCGCCCGCCAGGCACAACAAAGCCAATACAATCACAACATGCCGGATACTGCGCAAAGGCTGCAACACCTTTTCCAGCGGTGCTTCCTCAAAGATGGTGAACCCGCTTTCGGTATCCACATACCGCGTAAAAAGCACCGGTTCGCCCTCTGCCAGGGTGATCATGTAATCCTGGGAGCCGAACAGCTGCTGCAGCTTGTCCCTATTGAAATAGTTAAATCCGATGAGTTCCCCGCGGCTGCTGGAAATGATCTGCCCCATATCGTTGGTGACATAAATATTGCTGCCGTCGCGGATCACATCCTCATACATATTATACAGCTGCCGTTCGTCCGCATTGATCATGAGGAACCCCACGATATCGTCCCCATCCAGGATGGCACGCGCAGCCGAAAAAGAGGCGGTTCCCAGACTGCGGTCCCGATAGCTGCCCACATCCACAATTTCGCCGTCGGCTTCCACCACACGCCGGTTCCATACCTTCAGGCGGGGGTCCATGTAGTCATACCCTTCCGGTACGGGGCGTGAGCAATAACCGATGCCCGACGCCGACACATACACCACGTAAAAGTCCAGTTCCGGCTGAATAAAGGACTCCTGCAGCTGCCGCGTTGTGGAATCCATCAGCGAATAAAACTCTTCCCGGTTATCGGCATTCAGTTCGGTGGCATAGGTACGAAACCCGGGGTTACTTTCGAACAGGTTGGAGAGGATGTACAGGTTTGTTTTGAACTGGCGGCTGCGTTCCGCAATCTGGCGCAGCACATCCGTCCGGGAACCGGCCAGTTCCCGGATAAAACTGTCTTTATAGATGGTATAAGCGCCCGCCGCCAGAATGGCGATGATGATGATATTTACGAGCAACAGCATCGCCATCATTCTGATGCGGATACTGTTCCACCACCGTCGAAGTACTTGCAACTGCCTCACATTGACCTCTCTTGCATTGCGGATATTGTTAATTTAGCGGCTTAGAGGCGAATGTCGTTGACATCAATCTCGCCGGACATCAATTTGGGCAAAAGCGTATCGCGGACAAGAGCAAGTTGCTCGCTTTCTAAACCATTGGCATAAACCTTTGAAAATACCGACTGACAAAAGGTGTCGAATTTTTTTACCAGCTCCGCAGGGGCAATGAAGATCGGCTCTGTCTCGATGAAACCGCTAATATCGAGATTTTTAATGCCTGTTGTTCCGTTCTCGTATGAGAAGAACACACCACGATCATAAAGGTACTGCCAATAATGATACACATACATACTGTACCCAGTTATCGGCTTTAGAGCCTTACAGAAATTTGTGCAAACCATCCCCTTGTCATATCGTGCAAGCAGCGATGATGATATGGCTGCGGCTCTTCCGGTAGATTGTGTCGGGCTACCACCTGAGATTTCAACTACTATATCACCATTTACAAGCTGCTTAGAAGCAAAGTTTTTCGGGAGGATATAGCGTATTGGCATTTTACCTTTATTACCAGCGCGGACTTCCGGGATGTCAGCACCACGAATGCAGTAAACCATTTCCGTATTATTGCCGGAGGGTTTATCTTTTCCCCAATCTCCGCTGATTGTTTTTTCGATGAGATCAGAGAAAGTGCCTTCCTGCCATAATGCAGCATCAGGATTGTCAATAAACCATTTCTTAAACAACGCCTGAGCTTGCTGCTGTAAATTATCGTTTACCGTCTTATTCACTCTCATCAGTGGCGAGAGTCACTTCAAAGGAACTGCCACTGTTCATCGTTCTCTTAAATACAAAGGAGAACGATGATGAAAGAACAACTTATCCAAGAGATACAGCGTAAAATGCTGCCGTATCTCAACAATGAACAACTATTGCAGTTGGGTGATGCTTTGACCGAGGCGCTACGAGGCGTGAGCGTAAGTTATGAAGATACCACCCCAAAACAGGAAGAACGGGATGCCGTCGAAGCATTCATTACTGCCAAGCGCATAGAAGGCTGTTCCGAGAAAACCTTGAAGTATTACCGGAAAACGATTGAATCTATGCTGTCTGCTATCTCTAAGAAGGCCAGCCAGATAACAACGGATGATCTTCGTAAGTACCTGACAACCTACCAGACGCAGCGCAGATCCAGCAAGGTGACGATTGACAACATCCGGCGCATACTGTCCAGCTTTTTCTCATGGTTAGAGGATGAAGATTTCATTTTGAAAAGCCCGGTACGCCGGATTCACAAGGTAAAGACAGCAAAGGTGGTCAAAGACACCTACACGGACGAGGCGTTAGAGCTGATGCGTGATAGCTGCACAACTACAAGGGATTTAGCAATCATTGACCTACTCGCTTCCTCTGGGATGCGTGTTGGAGAGATGGTCATGCTGAACCGAGAGGACATCGACTTCAACGAGCGGGAATGTGTTGTAATCGGTAAGGGCAACAAGGAGCGCCTTGTCTACTTCGATGCAAGGACAAAAATCCATTTGCAGAACTACCTCAACGAACGCACGGATGCGAACCCTGCACTGTTCGTCTCGTTGAAAGCCCCGCACGACCGGCTGATGATCGGCGGTGTGGAAACACGGCTTCGAGAGCTGGGCAAACGCTTGAGTTTGCCCAAAGTACACCCACACAAATTCCGGCGAACGCTCGCGACCTCAGCCATAGACAAGGGAATGCCCATAGAGCAAGTCCAGCAGCTCTTAGGGCATCAGAAGATCGATACAACCATGCATTACGCAATGGTGAAGCAGCAAAATGTGAAGCTGGCACATAGAAAATACATCGGATAGGATGGTGATACATAATGGTTGAGTACGCCAAATACGAACTCAAGAATGTCTGCTCAAGATTGAGTAGTGGCAAAAGTATATCTTCAAAGATGATTAGTGAAGAAGGACGATACCCTGTTTATGGCGGGAATGGTTTGCGAGGTTATACAGATCATTCAAATTTTAGTGGAGATTGTGCAATTATTGGTAGACAGGGAGCTTTCTGTGGTAATGTACGCTATTTCAGCGGAGAAGCATATATGACAGAACACGCCGTTGTTGTATGTGCTAACAATTTGAACAACACACACTACCTTGCATATCTGCTGTCCACAATGAATTTAGGGAGACTTTCTGGGCAGTCAGCCCAACCCGGACTGTCTGTGAAAACTCTTGGTATTCAAGAGATAATGCTCCCTTCTATTGAGTACCAAAACAAGGTCGTTGCTTTGCTCAGCTCACTTGATGAGAAGATTGCAGTGAATAACAACATAAACGATAATTTACAGCAGCAAGCCGAGCTGCTTTACCACGAGCGGTTTGAAACAGTAGATCGCGACAAATTACCCGTTGGCTGGCGCATTGTACGGCTCGGTGATGTGGCAACTATCTCCAAAAAGAGCTTCAATCCAGCTAAAGAGCCGGAAATGCTACTTGAGCATTACAGTATCCCTGCTTTTGATGAGGCGCATTTTCCTGTGTTTGAGCCATCGACCGCGATTAAGAGCAACAAGTTTATCGTCGATGACTCCTGCTTTATGATTTCCAAGCTGAATCCGACAACAAAGCGCGTCTGGAAACCTTATTGCCTAACTGAAAATGCTGTCTGCTCAACTGAGTTCATTGTCTATAAGGCCAAAAGTCAAGAAATCACTGATTTCTTATATTCGGTTATTGACAGCGATTCGTTTTCAGATTTTATGTGTAGTCATGTTACTGGATCGACAGGCAGTAGGCAAAGGACTACGCCATCTGATACCCTTGCTTTTGAACTGGTTTTACCTAATGCCGAAGAGATAGCCGAGTACCAAGGGATTGTTTCGCCTATGCTTGAGCAGATAAAATGCAATGCCATTGAAAATGACAGACTCAAACGGCTGCGAGATAGTCTTTTGCCGAAGCTGATGAGCGGTGAGATCGATGTCTCCGGCATCCAGCTCTAAGCCGCTAAATTATCGTTTACCTCCTCGTTGACAAGTAGCTTCCGATCAATCCCTTCGAGGGTCTTTACGATCGTTTCTTGTAGCGCAAAAGAGGTCGGATAACTAATCATGATTTCGTCAAGAAGGCGCTCTCGATTTAGTTCGGTTTGACCGGTTGAGCCTTCATCTAATTGAAGCACCTCCCATTGATGAGCCTTCATAGCGTAGCCAAGATACTTTTGTGAAACTTTATCATTGGCTCGTATGATGATCATGTGCCCATCAACTATCGTGTCGCAGGGCAAATTGCAAATCTGCGCTATTCGTCCAGCTGTTCCCGCACCCGTTGAATTGATCAAAATATCATCTATTCTGACAAATCTCTCCGCCGGAACCTTTTTCCTTGCAAGATCATGGAGGCGTGATTCAGAATAGGTTATCCGAAAATTACGGTTGCATTTCTGATTTAATACTCTAACCGTTGTTTCACTTTCCTCATCTGCGTATGAGGGTGCAATGCCTTTTGAAATAAAGCCCACGAGATCACGAAGCGGCGATGTCTTCCACTCAGATGTCATACCCAATCGCCCCCAATCTCTCTTTGATCTCGGCCTCAAGCTCATGGGATTTTGCAAACAGCTCGGAAAGCTCAGAGGTCAAACGGCTCATTTTTTCCTCAAACGGTTCGCCGTCATCTTCCTGTTCTTCGATGCCAACATAGCGCCCCGGTGTGAGGATGTAATCCTGTTTGGCAATATCCTGCGTGGTCACAACTGCACAGAAGCCTTTTTCATCTTCAAGCGTGCCGTCAACAAATGCGTTGTATGTGTCCGCGATCCTCTGGATGTCTGCATCGGTCAGCTCACGCAGCTTTCGCGTGACCATCGTGCCGAGCTTTCTTGCGTCGATGAACAGCGTCTTGTCCTTTTGCTTTTTGTTCTTGGCGAGAAACCAGAGCGACACCGGAATCTGTGTTGTGTAAAAGAGCTGGGACGGCATTGCGACAATGCAGTCCACAAGGTCAGCGTTGATGATGTTCTTGCGGATCTCACCTTCACCGCCAGACTGAGAGGACAGCGAGCCGTTCGCAAGCACCATGCCAATCCGCCCGTTCGGCGCGAGATGCCAAATCATGTGCTGCAACCAAGCAAAGTTGGCGTTGTTGGCCGGAGGCGTTCCGTATTGCCAGCGCACATCATCCAGCAGCTTATCTTGTCCCCAGCCGGAAAGGTTGAAGGGAGGATTCGCCATAATGAAATCCGCCTTGAGCTGCGGGTGACAGTCATTGAAGAATGTGTCCGCGCTGAACTTGCCAAGGTCAGCTTCGATACCGCGTATGGCGAGATTCATCTGTGCCAGCTTCCAAGTAGTAGGGTTGGAGTCCTGACCATACACAGAGATGTTCTTGATGTTCCCGCCGTGATTTTCGATGAACTTGGCCGACTGCACAAACATACCGCCACTGCCGCAGCAGGGGTCGTATACTCGGCCGTTGTAGGGCTGCAAAATCTCCACAAGCGTGCGCACCACGCAGGACGGCGTATAGAATTCACCGGCCAGTTTGCCTTCCTGCTCGGCGAACTTGGACAGGCAGTATTCATATGTACGGCCCAGGATATCCTTGCTGTCGCCATGCTCCACCATCTGGATATTGGTGAACAGGTCCACTACCTCGCCCAGACGGCGCTTGTCCAGCTCCGGGCGGGCAAAGTTCTTGGGCAGGATGTCTTTCAGGCGTTTGTTCTCCTTTTCAATGCTGCGCATGGCCTCGTCAATGACCGTTCCGATCTCCGGCGTATGGGCCGCAGCAGCAATCATGCTCCAACGGGCGTTCTCCGGCACAAAGAAGATGTTCTCGGCTGTGTATTCGTCTTTATCCTCTTCAAAGCCGTCGCCCTCGGCCACCAGTTCTTTATACTTGGCCTCGAAGCGGTCAGAAATGTATTTCAAGAAAATCAGACCCAGCACAACGGATTTATACTCCGAAGCGTCGATGTTGCCGCGCAGCACGCAGGCCGCGTCCCAAATCTGCTTTTCAAAGCCAATGTTGCTGGTGTTTTTGTCTGCCATAGAATGTGTTCTCTCACTTTCTTGTGTGTACTTGTTTCTGTGGGATGGAATGTTAGGTGTTTTCCTTATCATCCGGCACAATTTCCATGATGTCCTCAATCTTACAATCTAATGCCGTACAAATTTTCAAAAGAATCTCGGTTGTAACATGGCCATTCTTTCCCATTTTGGTGATGGAAGCAGAACTGATTCCGGCCTTTGCACATAAATCTTTCTTTTTCATGTCTCTATCAATCAGAAGCTTCCAAAGCCTTTTGTAACTAACGGCCATAGAAAAAGTACCTCCCCCTCACAATAAAAAATGCTCTGCCTGACAGCAGAGCATTTTTTTGCAGTCTTGCTGCCAATAGTCTATTCCAACACCTGACAGCGTTGTAATTAATGATAGCATAATCAACAAGAATTCGCAAGAATAATCATGCGTTTGCACGATTTTTCTGACGCCTTGCAATTCTCATGATGCCTGCGAAACGAAAGACTACCCACTTGGCGAAACTCTTATTTTGAATTTGGCACTGTGCCTATTATTGGTTCTTGAAATTGTATACATTGTACATTTTAAGCTGTTGCTGTTGATGGTACCATTTATGTCACAATTGATATGATATACTAAAATGAAATAGATGAAATAGATAGAAAAATGGCTTATATGGGAGGTGCTGCTAATGCATTTAAAAAATCCATTTGGCATGCGGAACGGTAAAATTGTTATGATCCGCGACATCACCACCGCCGGAAGGGGGGCAAAATGCAACTGCAGTTGCCCGCTTTGCCAAGCTCATTTTATTGCCAAGTTGGGGGATATAAGGCAGCCGCATTTTGCCCACGACGGGAAACCGTGCGACTTTCAGGTGGCCGTGATGACGGCTGTCTATCAATTGATGTTTGAAGCCTTACAAGAAAATCCGAATTTTGTATATCCCGCTCATTATGGCGAATATATGGGGTTTTCGCTTGAACACAAGGCTTCCCTCCAAGACATCAAAAGGTCATGCAGCTTCTATGCTCAGAAATGCGGCGAAGATGATGAGTGCATCATTCAAAGCGGTACCGTACAAGTGAACGAGGTACAGATTCATAAAAACGGGAAGGGCGTCCCCGATGCTCTGATTTTAACAAAGGCCCCTGCCCATAAACTTGCCCTCATCCTGGTTCCGCCAGAATCCTTGTGTAAAGCACCGACCCCCGCACCATTTCAACAATTACCGACAGTAGCTGTGTTCATGCCGGAAGATCTTTACATGATTCGTTCAGAGGAAATCAAATCTGTTTTGTGTGCATCTGCAGACTGTAAACAGTGGGTCAGCAACGCCAAAATTGATAAATGGCTTCAGGGCAAATTGAAATTGCAAAATGAAGCGCATAGTAAACGCCTGCAAGAAATCGAAAACGAACGTGCCAAACGGCTTGCCGATATAGCAGCGACGCAAGAACGTATCCAGAGGGAAGCTGAAGAAAAAGCCCAACAACAGATTTTACTGAAAGAGAAAGCCCGAGAGGCAGCTACACGGTATAGAGAGCACATGCGTGACTTTCCAACAATCCTTAAAAATAAATATCACCAGTTACCCGATAAGCCCGTTACAGATGCGTTTGGCAATGATTGGTACTATTGCATGCTGTGCAATCAGTGGTATCCTGCCACGCAGATGGCTATCTATGGCGGTCAGGAAGAAGGGTGCCGTGGTACTTGCTCGGTATGCGGACGGCATTCCGTGTGGCATCTGTAATTATAAAAAGCTGTGCTGAAGTTTTTTCCTCTTTGCAGCTTCCACTAATTTTTGGGTGTTGCTGCCTGCATAGCGAATGTACCCAATGAGAAAATCCACATGATCCACAGCATACTGGTTGGCCCTTACAATCGCCAACCGCCGCGGGACCTTCTCCATCCCCTCGGGATAGAAGCTACCGTCAAAACCTTCTGGCACTTCTACTTTTTGCTCAGCCGGATGGTAAGGCAGTAAAAGCCATAGGGATATTTCCGGGTGGGCTTGTTTTGCCTCAACCAAAGCTCTTGCGGCCATGCGGTCAAAATTTCCATAGTGTCCTACGGTGAATTCGGTTACGCCCAGTTCGGTGATATGCCGTTCAATTTCTCTTTGCAACGCGGGATAAATGCTCTCAGGAGCATCGTGGTGGCCGATTAGGAAACAGCGCTTTTTATCCATCTGAAAATCACCAACCCTTTTGAGTTATATTAACTCAAAAGGGTTAATCTTTTCAATAGCAAACGGGTATCATTTTCTTGGAAGTGAGGTGATACCCTTGAACATCGGTGAGGCGGTCAAAGAGCGCATCCTGGAACTATGCCAGGAGCAGGACATCTCCATCAACAAACTGTGCAACATGAGCGGTGTCACTCAATCTACTGTCAATAACATCATCAGCGGGCGAAACCGCAGCGCCACAGTCTCCACCATCAAAAAGCTGTGTGACGGCTTGGGTATCACTATTGAGGAGTTTTTCCATTCTGACTTATTCAAGGATCTGGAACAAGAACTGAAATAACAAACAGCCCCCACCTGTGCGCGCAAGCACAGATGGGGGCTGTCGGTTTATGTCGCGTTACGATGGCGAGAGCGCTGTTTTTTACAGCGGTTCCGCGTCCGTCCAGTTGATGTCGCCGTATGCATTGGCGGTCAGAGTGCAGCGCCAGACGGTGCGGTCACGGACTTTGGCGAAGTCGATGGTGCATTTGCGAGGGGCATAGCGTTCCCCGGCACCGCGCCAGCAGGCCAGGCGAATCTTCTCACCGGCGTCCAGATCGGTGAAGTAACAGAACAGGCACATGTGCTTGCCCCAGGTGCGGTGATCAAGGCGCAGGCGGAATGTTCCGGCCTTCTCGGGGCGCTGGTACTGCTGCAGGTTGGCTTTCATGCGTTCTTCATAAGAGGTCAAAATGCCGTAGGGATTCATAGTCGTTGTCCTTTCTGTGATTAGGTGGTTATCGTTCTTTCTGGTGGGCGGCACGCTGCTGCTCCCGGTCGTTCAACAGTTGGATGTTCTCCCGCATACGTTTGACACGGGCAGGGATTTGCTGGGCGGTTTTCAGCTCCTTTCTGGTTTCGGTGATCTGTTTGGTCAGTTCATCCTTTTCCGTGTGGAGGGCCTTGCACTCGGTCGGGTCGCGGCAGCGGCGCAGACGGTTGCGGCACTTGGTGCGCCGGGTTTCCAAGGCGGCCAGCTTCTGCTCTTGTTCCGATGTAAAAGCAGCTACGTCCTCTGCGGTATTCAGCGAATGCCGTTCCAGAAGATGCAGCTGCTTTTCAATTTCTGCCCAGCGGCGGTAATCCTCCCTCATGGCTGGATGAGGTGGGCGGTAGTTGGGTGTTGTGGTGGGCAGCTTGCCCAGCAGGTAACAGTAATACAGGTAGGTGCGGTAGATTCCGAACGCCTCCATAATGGCCTTGCGGAAGTCCTGACGCAGCTTCTGGTAATGGGGATGCACTGGCGGATACCGCTTGTTGTAGATCTCCATGCGTTTGAAAATACCCATCGCATGATTCTGCTGGATGCGCTGGGCCATTGCCTGCGGGGTGTACTCTTCCCCCAGCGTCTTGAAGCGCACAGCGCGGCGGTCATGAGGCAGCTTGATGGTTGGGTATTTGTGGTTGGGATTGAAGTCCACCTCATAGCCCATCTTGCGCAGGATGCGGGGCAGATCTCGGGGCGTCTCGCTGCGCAGAATGGCCAGATCAATGTCCTGGCGCATGACGTTATACCGGGTGGGTTCTCCGGCTTTCTCGGCCAGGTAGAGGTTACGGGGCACTCGGTGGGCGTTCTTTTTGTCTACCACCGAAAGCCCCTGCTCCCGGCAAAGTTCATCTGAGGCGTCCTGCAGGGCGCGGTAGGTCTTTTTACAGTCGTTATACCGCTTGCCGTCTATGAAGGACACCGAATTGATGACGAAATGATTGTGGCAGCAATCGGTGTTCAGGTGGGTGGCTACCAGCACCTGAAAGCGGTCACCCCACACCCGCTTGGCCAGTTCCATCCCGATGGCGTGGCACTGCTCCGGCGTGACTTCGCCGGGGCGGAAACTCTGGTAGGCATGAAAGGCCACTGTGCCCCCGGTCTTGCCGAACTGCTGCTTGGTAAGTTCCATCTGCTGGCGGGCAATCTCCGGGACACAGTTGACACCGCTGACAAACAACTGGCTTTCCCGGGTGGTCTTGGCATCATTGGCGGCATACTGCAGCACGTCGCTCAGATTGTCCTTGCCCGCAGACAGACCGGTCAGGTCCGGCAGGCGAGTTTTTTCCTCGTTTCCGGCATAGCGTATGACCGCATCCAGACGCCCTTTCACAGGCCATATCTTGGTGACAGCCATCTTCTCATTCCTCCTTCTGCGGCACTGTAACGGCCCTCTGAACGGCCAGCAGCGTGTCCAGAATCTCCCGCTGCACCTCCGGCGTGTTGTCCTTGTGGTAGAGGGCGGTGAGGGCATCCAGCACCTGCCGGTAGTCGGCGTTGGGCAGCTGCCGGGGCATCTGGTTGCGCAGCCGTATACGGATATATTGGGAGAGTGTCAGCCCGCATCGGGTAGCGGCCTGTTCAAACAGCTGCTTCTCTTCCGGCGTTACCCGGATGTTCATCTGCACGTTTCGAGTCAACATAATTTCACCTCCATATAACAAAAGACCGGGCATCCAGCGCAGGTGACATAAGAAAACAAAGGTTCTTAATGAACTGCGAAGCACCGCAGGGCCGCGTAAAGGCAGCAGATACTAGGCAGAGGGGCACCGCCATACTGGATGTATGTCGGTGCCCCGATAACGAAGTAGATGCTGCTTTTACGTCAGGCCTTGCGGCTTTGTTTTGTTATGGAGCCGCGCCAGGGCTCGGTCTTTGCATTGTTGCGTTGTTGGATTTTCGGGGGTCATAGGGGCTGCGCCCCTTGCCAGCGCCCTGCGCTGGGGCGGCGTATGGCTTGCAAAAGCTATACAAAGCCAGTGCTCGTTACCCCTGCGGACAGGTCTTTTTGTACGGACTGAAAAGGAATCACTCCAGCGCGTCCCCGTACAAAAGGCCCGGCAGGACCGCTTCCTCGGCTGCATTCTTGATTGCATTCATGCTCCCTGACCAAGCCAGCGGATCGGCCCGTTTGAGGGCTTCATCCACGCCTTGCTGTCGGGCCATTTGCGTGATGGCATCTTCCACCATCTGCCGGGCTTCGGCGTCCACATCGGCCAGGTGGCTGTGCAGCGTTCCTTCCAGAAGCATGAGGTCGAACAGGTCGGGGCGATGCTCCCGGAGGAACTGCCGCCGCAGTTCGCCGTATTTGCCGATGGGGCGAGTATCGGTCTCGGGGAGGACCAGATCGGGAATGAGATAGCCATCGGTCTCGGTGTAAGTCAGTTTCATGGTGTGCCTCCTTCAGCGTTCCGGTGTGTCCTTGTTGTAGCCGCGTTTGTGCTGCCAGGTGTGGAGCAGATGGATGATGACCTGCTGCATCTGC
>NZ_JACJKP010000667.1 GCF_016901605.1 Gemmiger formicilis | reverse complement strand
CCGCGTTCGCTCGCCACTACTAACGGAATCTCGGTTGATGTCTCTTCCTCGCCCTACTTAGATGTTTCAGTTCAGGCGGTTCCCCTCATGCACCTATGGATTCAGTGCATGATAACGGAGCATGAACTCCGCTGAGTTTCCTCATTCAGAAATCCCTGGATCAAAGGATGTTTGCTCCTCCCCAAGGCTTATCGCAGCTTACCACGTCTTTCATCGGCTCCCAGTGCCAAGGCATTCTCCTTGCGC
>NZ_JACJKP010000666.1 GCF_016901605.1 Gemmiger formicilis | reverse complement strand
GTCACCGGGGCGTTCGGGGTAAAGGCCGTAGATCCAGCCTACCAGCTGGCCTTCGGGCTGGGCTTTGAAGTGGGGCTGGCGGTTGAAGGTCCAGCTCATGAGCCAGGCGGAGTCCTTGACAGTCACGATGCCGCCGGTGACCACCTTGCCCGCGTAGGGGTCCCGGCCGCAGACCTGCTGCACATAGGGTGCGATGCGGTCATCCAGCAGGGTGACGGTGGCGGATTCCCACTTGGTGGCTTCGATG
>NZ_JACJKP010000665.1 GCF_016901605.1 Gemmiger formicilis | reverse complement strand
CCGGTGCCATCGCCAACCCCGGCATCATTCCGGCGGCAGCCCAAAAGTACGGCAACCAGTGTGTGGTACTTTCGGCCGATATCAAGCGAGTGGATGGCCGCTTTATGTTGTTTGCCAAGGGCGGCCGGGAAAACACCGGTATCGACGCGCTGGACTGGCTGGAACAGGGCGTCCGGAACGGGGCAGGAGAGTTGGTTGTCAACTCCATTGACACCGATGGTGTGAAAAATGGATTTGATCTGGAATT
>NZ_JACJKP010000664.1 GCF_016901605.1 Gemmiger formicilis | reverse complement strand
ATGCCCACATTTCGTCCACGCTGACGGGCTTCTGACCGTAGATCTTCTCCATGGTCAGATTCTTGGATTCCACAATGGTCTCCAGACGCTTCTTGACGCCTTCGTCCATGTGGCACAGATCCCCCATACGCAGGGTCTTCTTCATGAACTTGTCGCCGTAGGTGTAGGCGATGCCGCGCTTGGTGGAACCAAACTGTGCGCCCGTTTTGGACAGGCGCTCTTCTTCAAGACCATCCTGAGCCACATGGA
>NZ_JACJKP010000663.1 GCF_016901605.1 Gemmiger formicilis | reverse complement strand
TGCTGAACCCCCGTGTGTAGTCAAACGGACGCTCGTCCAGTTTGGGACAGAGCCTTTCCAGGTCAAGATAATACTGTTCCTGCCCCGGCATTTCTGCAGCACGGCAAAGCGCTGTATCGATCTGGTTGCCTACACCGGTGTGATAACGACTGGCCAGATATGCATAATCCAATGTTTTGCGGCATTCGTTGCCAAGAATATCCATATAATATTCCGGCTGTAATGTGTCATCGGTCAGTGTCCCTGTCT
>NZ_JACJKP010000662.1 GCF_016901605.1 Gemmiger formicilis | reverse complement strand
ATTTAATAGTAACCCCAGAAACGTTTACAGAAACAACAAGGAGGATCACAGAATGAAAAAAGCATTTTCTCTCCTGCTGGCTGGTGTGATGTGTGTTGGCCTGTTGGCTGGCTGCGGCGGCCAAAACAGCGAGTCCCAGAGCAGCACCAGCAGCACAAGTTCCACAGACAGCAGCACAAGTACCACAGCGACTTCTGAAACCAGCAACAAAAAGATTGATACCTTGCGGATCGCTTTTGTCCCGTCCCG
>NZ_JACJKP010000661.1 GCF_016901605.1 Gemmiger formicilis | reverse complement strand
GTACACAATATCCCTGCAAACGGCTGAAGGCGCTGGATAAACGATACCGCACAAAATATCACATGAGCATGCTGGAAAACCTTGCCTTGATTCAAGCAAACGGTCTGGATGAATTTGTACGGCAGCAGAACGAGCGGTACCGGTGCAGCAGCTGCGGAAAACTGCGGACCGTGCATCAGGATTCCTGCCTCTATTGCGCTGCAATAGCCAAGGCAGATCGTAAAATACGCAGAAAATAAACGTGGCATCG
>NZ_JACJKP010000660.1 GCF_016901605.1 Gemmiger formicilis | reverse complement strand
TTGGCAGAAGTTTCGGCGGTAGAATGGGCGTTGATCATCTTGTGCATTGCAGCCGTTCTGGGAATGGAACTTATGAATTCCGCCATTGAACGTGCCGTGGACAAGCCGGACACCACCCACTGGTGGAGTGCCGGTGCTGCCAAGGACATGGCTGCCGGCGCGGTTTTGATTGTCGCATTAGGGGCTTTGTGCATCGGCTGTGTCTTGCTGATTCCCCGCCTGTCCGTGATTGTTGACCATCTGCGCACGG
>NZ_JACJKP010000659.1 GCF_016901605.1 Gemmiger formicilis | reverse complement strand
GGATGGACTCTCCGGTGAGGGACGCCTGATTGACGGTGACCTCCCCCTCCAGCACCAGACCATCCACGGGGATGATGCCGCCGGCACGAACCACCACGGCGTCTCCCGGCTGGATTTGGGACACGGGGGCCAGCACCTCGCCCTGGGCTGTGCGCAGCCAGACCCGGTCCACATTTAAGGACATACACCGGGCCAGATCCGCCACGGATTTCTTTCTTGTCCACTCCTCCAGCAGCTCGCCCACCTCCAGC
>NZ_JACJKP010000658.1 GCF_016901605.1 Gemmiger formicilis | reverse complement strand
CGCACCGCCCTCAATCAAATCACGAAGCTGACGAATGGAATAGTCAATACCTGCGTCATACAAGGCAGCCGGGTCATCCTGCCAACGGGAAATCATCCGTGTAAACTCCGAAGGCAGGCTGGCCGAGGAGAGTGCCACGGTGCGTTCGATCTGACTGCGTTTTACAATCGGCATCACACCGGCCGAAACCGGCAGCGTAATGCCCGCCCGTCTGGCAAGGTTCAGGAACCGATAGAAATGCATATTGTCAA
>NZ_JACJKP010000067.1 GCF_016901605.1 Gemmiger formicilis | reverse complement strand
GCTGCCTTCCACGGTCTGGGTGCCGATATAATACTCGGCATCGTAGTCGTAGGAAAGGATTTCCCCGGTGGTGGCGTCGATCTCATAGTCGTATTCCTCGGCACCGGCATCGGTGGTGCGGACAAATTCCACATCATACACCGCACGGCCATCCTCGTATTCCAGCTTGGCCCGGATGCCCTGCAGGTCGCTTTCGGCCAGGCCGGCATGTTCCAGGGCAGCTGCCTTGGCCGCATCTTCCCCGATATACCCATTGGCGGCGTCGGCTCCGCCTGCAATGCTGGTGGTGGGTTCGCTGGCCGGTGCCGCCACCGGGGCGGACGCCGTGGATTCCGGCGCTACCGACACCGCATCATCCGTGGTGGTGGATTCCCCGGTCTGGGGAGCGGTGGTCGTGCGGCCGTTGTAGGCGGCAGCCTCAGCACAACCGGTCATCAGCAGCGCAGCCAGCGCGGCGGCGGTAATCAAAGACAAAGTACGCTTTTTCATCTGTATGTCCTCCTTTACAAGGTTGCGGTTGGTTGGATTGTGGTTACAGTATACCGCCGCCAGATTAAAGGCACATTAAGATTTCTCCTTTTATTCGCAGGGGATCGAAACAGTAAAGGTACTGCCCGCACCGGGTGCACTTTCCACCTGCACATGGCCGCCGTGGGCTTCGGCGGTCCACCGCACCATGGCCAGCCCCAGTCCGGCACCGCCATCACTGCGGGCGGGGTCCGCCTGCCAGAACCGCTGCCAGATCTTATCCAGATGTTCCGGAGCTATACCGATGCCGTCATCCGTTACTGCCGCCACGGCTTGGTCCTTTTCGCGCCGCAATGTCAGCCGTACCTGCCCGCCGGGGCGGCCATACCGGATGGCATTCTCGGTCAGGTTGATGAACAACCGCATCAGCATAGTTTCATCCCCCTGTACCCGTACATCCGCCTCCAGGTCGGTTTCCACCGTGATCTTCTGCGCCGCGGCCTGCTCGGCTTCGGTTTCGGCCACCATTTCCACCAGCTCGCTCAGGTTCACGGATTCCCGCTGCAGCACCTGCCGCCCGGCATCCGCCCGGGCCAACAGCAGCAGCTGGGAAAGAAGCGCCGCCATCCGGGCTGCCTGGGTGTGGATGCTTTCCAGCGCCGCGCGGGTCTCCCCTTCCGGGGCCGTATGGTTCAGCGCGTACTCACTCTGGGAGAGGATCACCGCCGTGGGCGTGCGCAGTTCGTGGGAGGCATCGTCGGTAAACTGTTTTTCCCGCTCGAAGGCGCTTTGCAGCCGGGCAAACATGGCGTCAAATTCCCCGGCCAGGGTGTAGATCTCATCCCGGCGCCCGGTCAGCCCGATGCGCTGGGAAAGGTCATTGCCCGCCACGATCTGCCGGGCGGTGCGGGTGATCTGCCGCACCGGGGCAAATGCCTGCCGGGTGACCAGGTACCCGCACACTGCCGCCAGCACCACAAACACCGGCAGTACCAGCAGGGCCGTGTGCTGCAGCGTTCCCAGGGTGGAATCCACCGCATCGGCGGCAGTCACGCTGCGTACCCACAGGGCACCGTAACCCTCTACCGTGATTTGCTCGTCATACAGGTACCAGCTGCGGCCGCCGCTTTCCACCGTGCGCAGTTCCCCGTCGGAAAAAACCGCCGAATTATCAAAATTGCGGGGCACAAAGCCATACAGGGGCAGACCGGCGGTATCGTAAATGGAAAGATAGATGCCGTCATCAAAGGCTTCCAGGTCCCGGTCAATGTCCAGTTCCCCGTCCTTGGCCTCGATCTCCCGGCGGCTTTCCTCCACCATACTCTGCATACGGGTCAGTTTTTCTTGCCGGGCGGTCTGCGCCCCCGCGTGGAACAAAAACCCCAGCGAAAGCCCCGCCAGCAAAACCATGAACAGGGTATACAAAAGCGTGACCCGCCAGGTAATGGACAATCGCTTCATACTTCCTCCCGCAGGACGTAGCCTACCCCGCGCACCGTATGGATGAGCTTGGGTTCCCGCCCGTCGTCCAGCTTTTTGCGCAGGTAGCGGATGTACACATCCACCACGTTGGAGCCGCCCTCGTAATCATAATTCCAGACGCCCTGGCTGATGCGCTCCCGGGAGAGCACCACCCCCGCATTGCGGGCCAGATATTCCAGCACCGCAAACTCTTTGGCGGACAGCGCAATGGCCTGCCCGCCCCGGGACGCCGTATGGGCGCGGCAATCCACCTGCAGGTCCGCCACCGTGATCACATCGCTGACCTGGTCGGTACGGCGGCGGATCAGCACCCGCAGCCGGGCCAGCAGTTCCTGCAAGGCAAAGGGCTTGACCAGGTAATCATCGGCGCCGCTGTCCAGCCCGCGCACCCGGTCCTCAATGCCGTCCCGGGCCGTCAGCAGCAGCACGGGGGTTTTGTCCCCCGCGGCACGGCGACGGCGCAGCACCTCCAGCCCGTCAATGCCCGGCAGCATAATATCCAGCACCACGGCGTCGTATTCGCCCCCTGCCAGATAATCCAGCGCATCATGGCCGGTAAGGCAGCTGTCCACACTGTATTGGGCAGCTTTCAGCTGTTTGACCAGCAGCGCGTTCATTTCCGGCTGGTCCTCCACAACAAGGATTCTCATGGTACGGTCCCCCTCCCCATGGTTTTTCTCTATGATACCACAAAAAGATGAAAGCAGGATGAGAACGATGGGATTTTTTCTTGCCCGCATCACTTGACCTTGGCAAGTAACGGGTGCTATACTGGGAGCCGACAAGAAAGGAGTCCGCCTATGTTCCGCACCTTTTCCTACGCCTGTACCGTGCTGTACCGGCGGTTTACCCAGTATACGTCCGCCCGGCTGAACCAGCTGGGCCTCAGTTTCGGTACGCTGTTTTTCCTCATCTATGTGGGCAAGCACCCCGGCTGTACCCAAAGTGAGCTGACCACCGCTTTGCACCTGGACTGGGGGCACAGCCAGCGCACCGTCCTCAAGCTGGTGGAAGGTGGCTTTCTTCTGCGGGAAAAAGACGGCCGCTCCTACCGCCTCACCCTGAGTGAACAGGGGCAGCGCGCCTTTACGGCCAGCCACCAGGTATTTTTTGACTGGGACGAACAGGCCCTGGCCAACCTGACCCCCGAAGAACGCTGCCAGCTGACCGCCCTTTTGTACAAGGCCCTGGGCAAAAACACCTTGCCGGATGCCGCCTCCTCCCGCTGAAAACACCCTGCACCCTACGGTGCAGGGTGCTTTTTTGTGTACAGCGTGCCAAAAGCGGTGTCATAATTTCTTTAAAAGTTGTTTGGGGTTTGTTCAAAATGCTTTTATGGGTTGCACACAACTGGTCCGTATACTTATAAGCGTCAACCAAACACGAACATTCAGCGGGCGGCGCCCGCACATTTCACCACTGTGCCTTAGACCATGCGAGGGCAGCCGCCCGGTCAAGGCCAGACAACCAACAAGGCTTCGTGCCATCAATATAGACTGCCCGGTTCCGCGCGCAGGACCGGACGCACAAAAATCCCCCGTACCGTACAGGCCGGGGGATTTTTGTGGTTTGCATCAATAGCCGTAGTTTTTTTGTTTGGCGCGCAGGAACACCAGCGTGACGCAAACTGCCATGGCCTCCGCCGCCACCAGCGAGGCCCAGATGCCATCCACCTGCCAGAACAGTGGGAATACCAGCACGCAGAAGATCTGGAACACCAGCGTACGCAGGAAGGAAATGGCCGCCGAGATCAGCCCGTTGTTGAGGGCCGTAAAGAAGGACGAGCCGAAAATGGCGTATCCGGAAAAGAGGAAGCAGAACGAGAAGATGGAAAAGGCATGATTGGTCATGGCCAGCAAAGTCGCATCGTACCTCACAAACAGGTGGGAGAGCGGCGCCGCCAGCAGCCGGGCCCCCACGAACATGACCACCGCAAAAACACTGACAATGGAAGCGCTTTTGCGCAGCAGGCCGCGCAGTTCCGTATGATGCCCCGCGCCGTAGTGGAAGCTGACAACCGGCGCCGTTCCCACCGAGTACCCAATGAACAGCGCCTGGAAGATCATGCTCACATACATCAGCACACCATAGGCGGCAATACCGTCCTCCCCTGCATAGTGGAGCAGCTGGGCATTGTACAGCATGCTGACCAGCGACATGGAGATGTTGCTCATCAGTTCCGAGGAGCCGTTGGTGCATGCTTTGAAGAGCGACCGGGACGACCAGCGGGTGCGCCCCAGACGCAGGCGGCCGCCGTTGGGGCGGGCAAAATAGATCAGCGGCAGAATACCGCCCACACACTGGCTGAGTGCCGTGGCAGCTGCCGCGCCCGGCAGGCCGAAGGGCAGCACCGCCACGAACAGCGCGTCCAGCACCATGTTGGTAAGCCCGGAAGCCACCGTGATGGCCAGGCCCAGGTTGGGCTTTTCGGCCGTGACGCAAAGGCACTGGAACTCATACTGCAGCACATAGGCGGGGATGGCCGGCAGCAGGATGCTGCCGTAGATAATACAGTCCTGCAGCATGGCGCCTTCGGCCCCCAGCGCCTGGGCCAGAGGACGCAGCAGCAGGAACCCCACGCCGGCCAGCACCACGCCGCACCCGATGGATGTGTACACGATGAGAGAAAACAGTTCGTTGGCGCGGCGGTCATCCCCTTCGCCCATGGTCTTGGCAATCAAGGCACCCCCGCCGGTACCGAACATAAAGCCTACCGAGCCCAGAATCATCAGCACCGGCAGGATAAAGTTCACCGCTGTAAAGGCTGTTTTGCCCACGAAGTTGGAAACAAAAAAGCCGTCCACCACGCCGTAGATGGAAGAAAACACCATCATGATCATGGAGGGCAGCGTAAACCGTATCAGTTTGGAATAGGTAAAATGTTCCGAAAGTTGAATCTTCTTCATAAAAAGGTTCTCCTTTTTTCTTATGGATGTTCTTGCCGTGCCGCCACCTGCTGTTTCATATCCCGCAGAAAGCGCTCGGTATAGGCCAGGTAATCCTGCACCTCCCGGGGGTCCCACCCGGCAAAAACCGCATTTTCCATTTCCATCACCGGCACAACGGTGCGCCGGGTCAGTTCACGTCCCTTTTGGGTCAGGCAGACCTCCTTGGCCCGCGCCCCTGCCGCTTCCAGGTAGACGACGCCTTCCTGTTCCAGCTTGCGCAGGGCCGAGTTCACGGTCTGCTTGCTCAGTCCGCTGCGCCGGCAAAGCAGCCGCAGAAGGCAGCGTTCCCCGTTATCGCACAGAGCATACAAAATGCGCATGGCACTGTCGGATAAGCCCATGTGGTAGGCCATGTCGTGGTAAAGGGCTTCCGTTTCCCCCACCAGGTAGTTCAACCGGTTCAGAGCATTGTTCTGTGCCTGCATTTTTCTCCTCCTTGTCCGAAATCGTACCAATGCAGTATAGTACGATTTCGGACAAATGTCAAGGCACAAAAAAACCGGCCGATGAACATACATCGACCGGCTTTTTCGCGTTATTGCGGCAGGATCTTATCCAGCCCTATCTGCAGGGTCTCACCGCTGATGGCCCCCTGTGCCCAGGCTACCAGATTGCCCTCGGCGTCCAGGAAGTAGGTGGTGGGCAGTGCATAGACGCTGTAGGTCATTGCCGCGTCCCCGTCCAGGTCAAACAGTACCGGGAAGGTAAAACCCTTCTCTTCCAGCAAGGCCTCGGCGTCGGCCTGGGTTTCCCGTCCGGTGGTCATATTGACCATCAGGAACTGCACGTCCTCGTTTTCCTCATACGCCTTCTGGAAGTCCGGCATCTCGCTCTGGCAGGGGCCGCACCAACTGGCCCAGAAATTGAGCACCAGCGGTTTGCCGAAATAGTCCGACAGGTTCACGGCGTTGCCCTCTGCATCGTAGGCGGTAAAGTCCGGCGCCAGGTTGCTCTGGGTCGTTTCCTCTTGCTGCTCCTCCTTCTCTTCCTCCTGCGCCTGTTCCGCCGTCTGGGCGGTGCTTTCCGACGCAGGGGCGGCGGTCTGCTGCGGAACGGGGGTGGCTTCCACCGTGAGCTGGTCCGGGGCATAGCTGCTGCCCAAGACTTTGTACAGAATACCGGCGCCGCCGATCAGCACCACCAGCACAAGAACAAGAATCCAGGTTCCTTTTTTGCTTTGCATCGGTTCCTCCTTAACTGAGCAGGTTCAGAAAACGTCCCAACAGCCCGGTGGCCATCAGGATACCCACGACGATCAGGAAGCCGCCGCAGATGGTATTGATGATCTGGTAATGGCGCTTGATCCAGTCAAACGCGGTTTTCAAGCGGTCGATCAGCACCGCACTGATCACAAAGGGCACACCCAGGCCCAGCGAATAGACAAAGAGCAGCAGCATTCCCTGCAGCGCATGCCCCTGCTGGGAAGCCAGCGCCAGCGCAGAACCCAGGAAAGCGCCCACGCAGGGGGTCCATCCAACCGAGAAGATCACGCCGAACACCAGCGCCGAGAAGAAGTTCATGTTATCGGCCCGGACGGCATGGTTGGTACCTTTGAACAGGGTCAGCTTGATAATGCCCAGGAAATTCAGGCCGAAGAAAATCACGATCAGGCCGGACACCACATTGACGGCGGTCTGGTACTGCTGCAGGAAGCTGCCCACCGTACCGGCCAGCGCGCCCATCAGCACAAACACCACCGTAAAGCCGGTGACAAAGCCCAGCGCACCGGTGAGGGTTTTGCGGGTGGAGTGTTCCCCGCCGCCCGCAAAATAAGAAAGATAGATGGGCAGCATGGGCAGCAGGCAGGGAGAAACGAAGGTGATGATGCCTTCCAGGAAAGAAATCAGGTATTGCAAGAGTCGCACTCCTTTCCGAACACGCCGGAGAGCAGCCAGCCGATGAGGCCGGTATACACCATGGTATTCACCGGGTTGGCGGTAATGGCGCAGCTGCCGGTGGCGCAGCCCACCAGCCAGTAATAGGCCAGACCGGCCAGGGCGCCCGCCGCCGTGAACAGCACGGGACGGCGCCACTTTATAAGAAGCTGTTTCATAGTCAATCCTTTCTGGTTGCCGGGTAGGGTTTGGGATGGTTTCCAGTATAACGGGTTTCCCGCCGTAAGTCCGTGATGTTGTCACACGGAGTCAAGTCCTTTGCAGTATACGGGCATATCCTACCACAGCAATCGGCATTTGGCAACCGAAACCGCCCGATTTTTTTGCCATTTGCCGTTCCTGTGGTATAATGAGAAAAAACATCCGGGAGGGGAGTTTATGCTGGAAGTCTTGTTCAGTGACAGCGCCGCCGGGAGCCTGAAAGCAAGCCTGGGCCACCATGCCGGCATTGGTGAATCGGAATGTTGTACCATAGGAATCATTGCCACCGATGAGGACGGCAAGCCCCTGCCCCCGGAAGAAACCGAGCGGCTGCGCCAGAAAGAGCTGGAAAAAATGCGGCGCAACTGGGCCGAAGCGGTGCCTATGGAAGGCAGCCCAAAAGACGTTTTGCCCTTTTCCCTGGGGTTGAGCATGGGGCCCATTGATGAAGACGGCCTGGGCCCGCTGCGGGAAACCACCCTGGAACAGCTGTTCTGCATTTTCCCGGAAGGGAAAGAAACCGCCGCCGAGATGCTCGCCGCGGCCCGCAGCCGCCTGAACACTTTGCTGGACCGGGCACCCCGGGAACCGGTACGCATCTGGACCGACCACACACCCGACGCCGCCTGCGGGCTGTGCTGGCTGATGGAACAGCTGCGTCCCCTGGGATGGGAGAATCTGGACCTGCGGGTGGTGGACCTGGCCCGCCTGCCGGCGTGGGACCGCAACCCCCTGGGCGGGCGCTGTACGGGCGATATTGCCCCCCACGAATGGGGGCACCTGGCCCGGGAAACGCAGCCCCTGCCCGCCCGCCGGGCCGAGGCTCTGGCTGCCCACTGGAGCAGACTCCGGCAGGAGAATGCGCCCCTGCGGGCGATGCTCAACGACATGCTGGTCAGCGCCGCCGAGGACCTGTATGACCCGTATCTGCGGTGGGTGCTGGACCCCCTGGACGACACCTTCAACGAAGCGAACCTCATCGGCCGGACACTGGGACAGTTCCCACTGGGCTTTGGGGATGTCTGGCTGGCCATGCGGGTGGAACAATGGATTGCCGACGGCAAGCTGGAAGCTGTGACCAAGCCGGACGCCCACCTTCCCCTATACCACAGAACACTGCGAAAAACGGAGGAATGACCCATGATCTTGCGCCCGTATGTTTCGGCCGATCTGGAGGAACTGCTGACCTTATTTTATGAAACAGTACATACTGTCAACGCCCGGGACTACACCCCTGCCCAGCTGGACGCCTGGGCCGGCCCCCACACCGACCGGGAACGCTGGGACCGTACCCTGCGGGAACACACCAGCCTGGTGGCGGAGGAAAACGGGCAGATCATCGGCTTTGGAGATATAGATGCCACCGGTTACCTGGACCGGCTGTATGTACACAAGGACTGGCAGCGGCGTGGTGTGGGCCGCGCCCTGTGCGATGCTCTGGAAGGCGCCGTAACCGCCCCGGTGCTGACCACCCATGCCTCGGTAACGGCCCGGCCTTTTTTTGAGGCCCGGGGGTATAGGGTGGAGCGTGCCCAGCAGGTGGAGCGGCTGGGTGTGACCATGCCCAATTTTGTCATGAAAAAACAGCGATAAAACGAAGTCAAAAACTGCCTGGAGGAAAATTTCTCCAGGCAGTTTTTTGTTTTGTTGCAAAAAAACAATATTCCCGATCGTTAATATAGGCAAAGGACATGATCACCCCAAACAAGGAGGCTCCCCATGAAAATTTTGCTGACAACCGATACCTGGGCCCCCACCGTCAACGGTGTGGTGACCTCCACCATGGCCCTGCGCGCCGAACTGCAGGCCCGCGGCCATGAGGTGCGGGTGCTGACCCTGGCAGGCAGCAGCCACACCTATGCCCGGGACGGCGTGATCGGTCTTGGCTCCCTGGATGCCGGGCTGATCTACCCCGGCGCACGGCTGCGCGCCCCCGCCCTGAATGGCGCCCTGTACGAACTGGCCGCCTGGCAGCCGGACATTGTCCACTCCCAGTGCGAATTCAGCACCTTTGCCCCGGCACGAAAAATTGCCCGGCTGGCCGGTGCGCCGCTGGTCCACACCTACCACACCGTGTACGAGGATTACACCCATTACTTTTCCCCCAGCCGCCGGATGGGCCGCCGCCTGGCCGCCCTGTTTACCCGCAATGTCTGCCGCTGCTGCGACACCATCATTGCCCCCACCCGCAAAATCCAGTGGCTGCTGGGCACCTACGGGGTGCGCCGTCCGGTGGAGGTGATTCCCACCGGGTTGGACCTGGACCGTTTTGCGGCAGAACCGGACCCGGCCCTGCGTGCCGCCCTGGCCTTGCCCACAGAGGAACCGGTCCTGCTGTACCTGGGGCGGCTGGCCCGGGAGAAAAACATTGCCGAACTGATTGGGGCAATGCCCCGGCTGCCCCGCGGGGTATTGCTCATTGTGGGGGATGGCCCCGAACGGCCTGCACTGGAAGCCCAGGCCCAGGCATTGGGGATTGCCCACCGGGTACGCTTTGCCGGTATGGTGCCCCCCGCTGAAGTCCCCCATTACTATGCGCTGGCTGATGCCTTTGTGAGTGCTTCCACCAGCGAGGCCCAGGGCCTTACCTACATTGAAGCCCTGGCAGCCGGGCTGCCGCTGCTTTGCCGGGACGATCCCTGTGTGCGTACATTGATTGTGCCGGGGCAAAGCGGCTGGGTCTACCATACGCCCGCCCAGTTTGCCGCACTGGCAGCCGCCCTGCCCTGGGGCACCGCAGCCGCCGAACTGCGCCAGAACGCCCGGAAGGCTGCCCGCCCCTATTCCCGCCAGGTATTCGGCGCCTCGGTGGAGGCACTCTATCGCCGCCTGATCCTGACCCACACCGCGGTATCCCATACCGCCCCGCCAAGAAAGGTGATCTTATGGTAAAAACCATCAACCGGGCTGTTTCCATTCTGGGCCTGGCCCTGTGCTGTGTTATGGCTTACGGATTCTGGCGCGCCGGGCTCTTTGATTCCCGGGAAGCCCTTACCGCCTACATCGGCCAGTTCGGCTGGGCCGGGCCGGTGGTCTTTATGGCCTTTCAGGCCGTACAGGTGGTCATTCCCATTCTGCCGGGCGGGCTGGGCTGTCTGGCCGGAGTGATCCTGTTCGGTGCCTGGAAGGGATTCTGGTACAACTATATCGGCATCTGCATCGGCTCGCTGGCAGCTTTCGCCATTGCCCGGGCCTGCGGCCGCCCGCTGCTGGAAGCCCTGTTCCCACCCCGGATGATTGAAAAATACGACCGTTGGATGGGCAGCGGCAACCGGTTTGCCCGGTGGTTTGCCTTTTTGATTTTTATTCCCGTGGCACCGGATGACTACCTGTGTTTTCTGGCCGGTACCACCCGCATCGACTGGAAACTGTATACCGCCATTATTGTGCTGTGCAAACCCGCCGCCATTGCCCTGTACAGCCTGGGGCTGACGGTGATTGCCCAGAATGTGCTGGGCCTTTGGAGGTAACGCCAATGTTTCGCGTACATATCTATACCGGTTCCCTGGCCCTTGTGGGCAAAAGCGGCGTGGGGCAGGCCGCCAACCATCAGCATGCCGCCTTGGAACAGACCGGCGCGTCGGTGGTGACCCGGTGGCAGCCGCGGTCCGATGTGATCCACCTGAACACCGTGTTGCCCTGCTCTTTGGGCGCAGCCCGCCGCGCCCGGCGGGAAGGTATTCCGGTGATCTGGTACGGACATTCCACCGAGGCAGATTTCCGCCACTCCTTTGTAGGGTCCGACCTGTTGGCGCCGCTTTTCAAGCGCTGGCTCTGCCTGTGCTACAACCAGGCCGACCTGATCTTGACCCCCACCCCCTACTCTGCCGCCATTCTGCGCAGCTATGGGCTGCGGCCCCCGGTCATGGCCCTTTCCAACGGGGTGGACACCGGCTTTTTTGCCCCCGATGCCGCTCGCCGGGCCGCCTTCCGCAAGGCTTACGGCCTGGCGGAGGGAGAAAAAGTGGTCATCAGCGTGGGGCATTTTATGGAGCGCAAAGGGATTCTGGATTTCATTGCGCTGGCACGCAGTCTGCCCCAGGTACGTTTTTTCTGGTTCGGCCACACCGACCCGGCGCTGGTTCCCCGTGCCATCCGCAAGGCGATGGCTGCGGCGCCGTCCAATCTGACGTTCCCGGGATTTCTTTCCCAAAGTGAACTGCGGGACGCCTACTGCGGCGCCGATGTCTTTTTGTTCTGCAGCCATGAGGAGACCGAGGGCATTGTGGTGCTGGAGGCACTGGCCTGCGGCACCCCCACACTGGTGCGGGACATCCCCGTTTACGACGGTTGGCTCACCGACGGCGTGAACGTCTACAAAGGCCGCGATCTGCAAGAACTGCGCACCAAACTGGCCGGAATCCTGCAGCACCGCCTGCCCGATGTGACCGCAGCCGGGCGGCAGGTAGCCCTGGCCCGCAGCCTGCCCAACATTGGCCATGCCCTGCAGCAGATCTACGCAGGACTGCCCGCCCGCTCCAAACGGCTGCCCGCGTCCCTGCGTCCCCGACGCCGTACAGCCTGACATAACAAAAGCACTCCCGGAACATTCCGGGAGTGCTTTTTGCTTAGCTTCAGGACATTTTGCGGCTGCTGCCGTGCAGGCGGGCGTTGGCGCGGGCCAAAGCTGCCTTGCTGCGGAAGTATTCGCGCCGGCTTTCGTGCTGGCGCAGCCGTTCCTCGGCGCGTTCCTTGGCGCGCCGGGCGCGGGCCTCGTCGATTTCCTCCGGCTTTTCTGCGGTGGCAACCAGTACCACCACATACTCCGAGGTGATCTCGGCAAAGCCCTGGGTCACAATAGCGTTATGCCAGACGCCATCCACCTTGAAGCGAGCTTCGCCCGGTTCCACGGCGGTGACCACCGGTTCATGGCCGGGCAGCACACCGTATTCGCCGTCCAGCGCAGGCAGCACCAGACTTTCCACCGGCCCGGTGTAGAACTGGCGCTCGGGGGTGATGATCTCCAGCTGAAAGGTCTTTTCCATCAGACCGCCCCCTGTGCACGGGCTTTCTCCCGCACTTCGTCCACGGTACCGACCGAGGCAAAGGCGGATTCGGGGTATTTGTCCAGCTCACCACCCAGCAGGGCCTCAAAGCCCTTGAGGGTTTCGGCCAGCGGGACGTACCGGCCCTGCAGACCGGTGAACTGTTCCGCCACGAAGAAGGGCTGGGAGAAGAACTGCTGCATACGGCGCGCACGGGCTACGGTGCGGCGGTCCTCCTCGGACAGTTCTTCCATGCCCAGAATGGCGATGATATCCTGCAAGTCACGGTAGCGCTGCAGAAGTTCCTGGGCGCCGCGGGCAACCTCGTAATGGCGGCGGCCCACAATATCCGGCTCCAGAATACGGCTGGTGGATTCCAGCGGGTCCACGGCCGGGTAAATGCCCTGTTCCACGATCTTACGGGACAGAACGGTGGTAGCGTCCAGGTGGCTGAAGGTGGTGGCGGGGGCCGGGTCGGTCAGGTCGTCGGCGGGCACGTAAACGGCCTGCACCGAGGTGATGGCGCCGTCCTTGGTGGACGTGATACGTTCCTGCAGAGCACCCACTTCGTCCGCCAGGGTAGGCTGGTAACCGACGGCGGAAGGCATACGGCCCATCAGGGCGCTGACTTCCGAACCGGCCTGAACGTAACGGAAGATATTGTCGATGAAGAGCAACACGTTCTGCTTCTGACGGTCGCGGAAGTATTCCGCCATGGTCAGACCGGTCAGGGCCACACGCATACGGGCTCCCGGCGGTTCGTTCATCTGACCAAAGACCAACGCGGTCTTGGAGAGAACGCCGCTCTCGCCCATCTCGCGCCAGAGGTCGTTGCCCTCGCGGGTACGCTCGCCCACGCCGGTGAAGATGGAGTAGCCGCCGTGTTCGGTGGCAATGTTGCGGATCAGTTCCTGGATCAGAACGGTTTTGCCGACACCGGCGCCGCCGAACAGACCGATTTTGCCGCCGCGGGCATAGGGAGCCAGCAGGTCAATGACCTTGATGCCGGTTTCCAGAATTTCCGTGGTGGGGCTTTGTTTGTCAAAAGCCGGCGGGTCCCGGTGAATGGACCATTTTTCCGGCGTGTTCACAGGACCTTTTTCGTCGATGGGCTCGCCCAGGACGTTGAACATACGGCCCAGGGTGGCTTCGCCTACCGGCGTTTCAATGGTGTGGCCGGTGGCAATGACCTCGTCACCGCGGCCCAGACCTTCGCCGGGCGAAAGCAGGATACAGCGCACGGCGCCGTGCCCCACATGGCGGGCCACTTCCATAACGCGGCGCTCGCCGTCTTTTTCGACGGCCAGCTCCTCGTTGATCTGCGGCAGGCAGCCCTCGTCGAACTGTACGTCGACGACAGGGCCCAGCACCTGTGCGATCACACCTTTGTGTTGCATAGCAGTCTTTCCTTTCTCTATCGTGATCCGGTCCGGGACCGGAAATTACAGATCATCGTTTTCGTCGTCGTCCCAATCGTCATCCCAGTCATCGCCGCCGGGCTGGGCACCGCCCACGATCTCGGTGATCTCCTGGGTGATGGCAGACTGACGTGCACGGTTGTAGTGCAGCGACAGTTCTTTCAGCAGCGAACGGGCGTTGTCGGTGGCGGTGTCCATGGCGCTCATGCGGGCGTTCTGCTCGGAGCAGAAGGACTCCACCAGTGCACCGAACAGCACGCTCTTGAGGTAACCCGGCACAATATGGCTGAGCACCTGTTCCG
>NZ_JACJKP010000657.1 GCF_016901605.1 Gemmiger formicilis | reverse complement strand
AACGGCGAAATATCTCTCTATTATCCGCACACTGTTCACAAAAGAGCGACTCACGGAATGGCGTACAGATTGTACCATTTCGTGACAATACAATCCGAACGGTGAAAAGCCCCGCATTTCCGTGAAGTCGAATATTCCGCCGTTGACCAATGATACGCGGGGAAGCATTTCTATCGCAAAACAGCAACTATAACAATCTTATCATCCCATGAAGCCGGTACGCTATCCAGCGCAGCCGGTCCTTTTTATGG
>NZ_JACJKP010000656.1 GCF_016901605.1 Gemmiger formicilis | reverse complement strand
GCACCGTTTCGTTGTTCTACTGTCTGCTGGCTTTCAGCCATTGCTGTGCAGGTATCCTGCGCGGTCTGGGCCGCCCCGTGGTGCCTATGGTCATCATGCTGGCTGTATGGTGTGCCCTGCGCATCACCTACATTACCGTAACGGTGCACTTTATTCCGCAGATCAGCGTAATTTTCTGGGCCTATCCCCTGACCTGGACCGTCAGTTCCATCCTGTTTGTCTGGTACCTGACCCACTGCCCCATGCCCACGCC
>NZ_JACJKP010000655.1 GCF_016901605.1 Gemmiger formicilis | reverse complement strand
GCTTGCTCACTGACGTATTGTCCTGCCGGAAACGGAAAGCCCAACTTCACACCCAGACGGTCTACAGCCTGCCCCGCATAGAGATCACTGCTTGTACCTAAGGGGGTGATTGTATCGGCGCCATGGCAAAGCAGCAGGTCGGTTGTTCCGCCAGATACATGGAACACAAGAGATTCCGTATCAAACAGGCAGCGGTCGCCTGTTGCATACAGGGCGGCCGCTATATGCCCCTGCTGATGGGTTGTTTTTACAA
>NZ_JACJKP010000654.1 GCF_016901605.1 Gemmiger formicilis | reverse complement strand
GGCCACCAACCTGCTGATCCCGGTGGTCAGCCTGGGTGTGTCTTATGCGGTGATCCGCTTTGGCCTGGACCGGGCCGTGCGCAAGGACAGTGTCTTTGTGAACGGCGGACTGACCATCTTTGCGGGATTTGCCCTGCTGCTGGTGGCCATGCCGCTGGTGCGGCTGATCCCCAACGCCGGGGATTATCTGCCCTGGCTGTACCTCTGCGTGCTGGCCAGCTGTCTGCGTACCCTGTGTACCCAGTTCATCCGGG